>NZ_MAOG01000101.1:0-196723 GCF_001884205.1 Bacillus sp. NH11B
ACGATAATAAAATACTACGTGAAAAGATCGCATTTTGTATAAAAATATCCCTTAAGTTGATGGGTGTGGGGTAGCACCACATACCCATCAAGTTAATATTAAGTAAAATTCCGTCAACCGCCTTGTATTTCAGATAATCCAGACGAAAATCAACCAGGTGTCAAATGGATACCGTTAGATGAATTGCAGAATATCGTTCTATATCCAAATATTCGTAGTGAAATTGAAACATATATACATGGCAAACGAAACATTGAACTTATGGAATAACAACAATTAGAAGGGGATTAATAAAAATTTGGGGCTAATTCGTGTTTTTCGGCACTTGAATGAAACAACTTTATTATCATTACACAGGGAGGAGGTTAAGCAATGAGAGCACCATATCAAGTATTGATATTTCCTTATATAAAAACTGACGATTCTATTCAATATGCTATTTTTAACCGAAGTGATTATGGTTATTGGCAAGGAATAGCTGGTGGTGGAGAAGATGGTGAGACTCCTATTGAATCAGCAAAACGGGAAGCGTTTGAAGAGGCTGGTATTATAAGAGAATGTCCATATATAAAATTAGATTCTGTGTCTTCACTACCAGTAGAGGATGTAGTTGGAGGATTTCTTTGGGGAGAAGATGTTTATGTAATAAAAGAATTTTCTTTTGGAGTTAAAGTTCCTACAAAAAATATTTCATTATCCAAAGAGCACTTCAATTTTAAATGGTTATGCTTTGAGGAAGCAGTAACGCTTTTGAAATGGGATAGCAACAAAACAGCATTGTGGGAATTAAACAAAAGACTATTAAAGTAATTAAAGTGTTATCTAACAAAGACATTAGTAGTATAAGAATGAAACAACTTAAAAAAGCCTTGCTACACTTCATATGCAGCAAGGCTTTTATTTTTCTTAGCGTGGTTTTTTTCCGAAATGCTGGTGATACCCCATCGCCAAAAGAAAAGCAAATACCCCAAAACGAAAAAATGAGCTTTTTTGTTACTAGCTAGTACAAAATTTCGTTCTGGGGGTACTATAAAATTTTAGCTTGATGGGCATGTGACGGGACCCCTTATTGAACTAACGGGTGTTTTAGTTGAACAACATTTAAACAACTTTATTATCACTTTACATTCTGATGGATATTCTTGAAAAGGGAGTAATGTTGTATGAAATCAATAAATGTAAATGGGACTATATATCATATTGAATCTGTTCCTTTTGAAGATAAGAGTGAGCAGGATGAAGAGGGATACTACGAATATTTTTACAAAGGAGTCAATTTATCGTTTCACTCTGACAAAGAAGTAATGAAAGCCCGAATTTATGACGAGGAAGAAATAATATATTTCTTAAAAAATCCAATTCTTGCTTTTGGTAAAGATTTTGAAGCGATAAAGGTATATATAATTAAAGAATATGATGTAAATAAATTTAAGATTCCAGGTGGGGAAAAAGCCTATATAGAGTTATAGCCATAATTGATCTTTATCTTTACCATAATATATTAAATGCAAAAGGTAGATAGTTATATGATTCGTGAAGCTGAACCAAAGGACGGTAATATAAATGAAAATCTATTTTTAAAAATTGGTTGTTCCACAAAACGACAAAAATGAGCTGAATGATCATAAATAATTGTAAAGAGATAAAAATTTTGTTTAGGGGGGACTTCATAACCGTAGCTTGATAGCGGTGGGCTACAGCCACATTATTGCTACTAAGCAAAGGTTCTTAAGTGTTCCCTATAGCAAAAAAATAACTTTTTAATGACTAGCGATTTATAAGCATTCAACTGAATGAAAAAGGAATAATAATAGTACCTGTAGAAAGCTACATAGAATATAAAAACCATTAGGGGGAAAACAAATGATTCATAAAGTTGGACAAATTATGTTATACGTAAATAATCAAGATGAGGCAGTAAATTTTTGGACTGAAAAAGTAGGATTTCATGTAGTTGCAGAGGAAGATAACAAGCAAGGGATGAGATGGATTGAAATTGCTCCAACAAACGATGCGGAAACAGGTATTATACTACATAATAAAGAAGTTATTTCTAAAATGAGTCCAGGATTGAATCTTGGTACACCGTCTTTAATGTTCTTCTCGGAAAATCTTGACCAACTATATAAAGATTTAACAAATAAAAATGTTACAGTTGGCGAAATGGTAACTATGCCTTCTGGTAAAGTATTTAACTTTGCTGATAGTGAAGGGAATTATTTTGCAGTAATGGAAAAGAAAAAATAATTATATTGTTATGTGAAAATCCCCCTCGTAAATAATGAGGGGGATTAAATATTTGAAGTGAATTTTTTATTAGCGAGTTGTTCTATAAAAAATGTTCCTTTTTCAATTGCAGTCTCAATATAACCAACGATTTGATCAAATGAAAACACTTGTAACTCTTCATGCAAATGTTGCTCAGGATATAGCATATCTTCAAAAATATATTGCCGAAAAGCTAAAACATTCTCTCTAGAAACCTCATCGATATTCACAATGGTAGTCTCTTGATTAAGAAGGGAGAAGAGTTGTTGTTCTTTATCGTAATGATGCAACAACTTTGCGTTCAATAATTTAAAATCGTTATAGTACATAGGTGCAATAGTTTCGTCGTTTTCCATTCTGTTTTTAAGCCATGGTAGAAAAAAGCCGCTTAGCCAATTATCATCGGCAATGAGGTGGGTATAATAACCTAAAATATAAGGGGAATCCATATGATCTTCGTATTTATGAATAAATGAATCAAAATCTATTCTTCTCGTATAGTTCTTCGTGGTACCAGCGTAAAAATGTGAAGTTCCTTTTTTTTCTTTTGAATGAACAGCATCAGGAGCTACACCACCAAGTAAGAAAGAAGTTTTGTCTTGAATAGATAGTTTTTCGGCAATCCCGCTCGCGATAATGATATGCATAATTCGTGATCCCATGAATAACACCTCTATTTCATGTATTCATTTTAGGGAGCTGTCTGAACGTTTAGTATTACTTTCCCTGTACTTTGTCTACTTTCGACCCATTCATGTGCTTTCCCTGCGTCTTGAAGAGGAAAAGATTTCGTAGTATTAATTTGTAAACTTCCATCGCGTAAATAACGGAAAACTTGCTTCGCAGTTTCTTGGAGTAATTCAGGACGTTTTTTTCGTGTAGTGCCAAAGCTAAAACCGAGTATAGAACGGCAACTTGCGTGTAAATCTTTCGTTTGAAAATGACCAACTTCTCCGCTAGCATTGCCGAAATGGACGAGACGACCGTAATAAGCAAGGCATTTTAAACTACTTTCGGACATAGTACCAGAAATAGAGTCTAAAATTACATTAACTCCTTCTCCGTTTGTAAGCTTATTAACTTTCTCTACAAAATCTTCATCTTGATGACAAATAACATAATCAGCACCAGCATCTAAAGCAATTTTTCTTTTTGCTTCACTTCCGACAGTCCCGATTACTTTTTTAGCCCCTAATAATTTTGCGAGTTGAATCGCGGTAGTACCAATTCCTCCAGCAGCCGCATGAACTAGAACAGATTCACCTTGTTGAAGTCTTGCAACATTTACAAGTAAATTGTAGCTTGTAAAAGATACGATAGGGCAAGCGGCTGCAGTTTGGAAATCAACTTCATCCGGTAATACGAAAGTAAGATTTTCATTTGCAACAACATATTCAGAGTAAGAACCATTTTGAGGAAAAGCAATGACTCGTTGGCCAGGATAAATGTTTTTCACATGAGAACCTACGCGTTCTACAATACCAGCTGCATCTATCCCTGGGATAAAAGGTAAGGCTTTGTTTCCTTTTTTGCCATAACGTGATTTAATATCGGCGAAATTAACACTAGTAGCAACAACGTGAATTAAAACTTGGTTATCTGAAAGTGTAGGAATATCCATGTCTATATATTTCAACACTTCAGGACCACCGAATGAAGTTACAACGATAGCTTTCATATACATCCTCCTAAATTTGACTATATATATTATTTTAAATCTTCATTAGGAATTGGAAAATTATATAATTGTTATGCATGGTTATAAGTGAAGCTTATGAGCTTATTGAATTATTATATTAATTTATATAAAAAACTTTTTTGAAAAAATCGAACGAAATATCAATTACTTGCCAATATATAGTGTAAGACAAAGGAGGGATGGTAAATGAAGGATGAAACAGTGTATATGGATTTAATCCAATTAACTTTATCGGGCAATAAAGAAGCGTATAGCGAATTGTATGATAAAACGATTCAAGAAGTATATAAAACAGCACATTTCTTAATAGAAGATAAAACGGATGTAGTTGATGTTGTTCAAGAAATATACATACAGCTATATGAATCGCTTCGTAAATATGATAGTGAGAAGCCATTTCGTCCTTGGTTAATTGGACTTGCAATTAAACAAATTCATTCTTATAGAAGAAAGAGATGGATGCGACTGCGAATTGTAAAAAAAGCAGAAGAGCAAAGAAAGCCAGTACAAATTGATTTTTCTAGCGATGTTGTAAGTAAAATATCAAATCAAAAATTAATCGAACTCATTCATAAGTTACCGTATAAATTGAAACAAATTATTATCTTAAGATACTTACACGATTACTCTCAAGAAGAAGTAGCACAAATATTACATATTCCAATCGGTACAGTGAAGTCTAGAATTCATGCGGCATTAAAGAAACTACGCCAAAAAGAACAAGTAGAAGAAATCTTTTTAGGAGAGGTAGGGAATGTGAAATGAGCTTAGATTGTAGAGTTAGAGAATCTATACAAGAAGAAGCGAAGGGGATTGTAGCACCACCGGAGTTAAAAGAAAAAGTAATCATTCAAATAAAAATGAAGCGCAGTGGAAGTAAAAGAAAGAAGCGCCTTATCGCAGGAGTGCTTGCAGCAGCATTTTTAATTCCGACAACGGGTTTTGCTTATCAATCTATTATGGCAGATGGTATATACGGGTCTTTTGAAAATTTAAAGAAGCATGCCGGAGCTATAACATTAGAAGGATACATGCGTTTTAATGCAAAGTTATCACAAGCGAAAGATGAAATGGGTGCGAAGGAATATGAAGAGTTTACAAAAGAACTAAAGAAATTAACAAATGCAAAGCTTGAGTACGGGGATTCGAACGGTAATATTGATTATGATCAATTATCACCAGCTAAAAAAGAAGAAATGAAAAAGGTAGAAATGGAACTTCAGCCGTATTTTGATAAATTAAATGGCCATAAATCTAGTAAAGAAGTATTAACTTCAGAAGAGTATGAACAATATATGGAAGCGTTAATGTCATATCAAACTGTATTAGTAAAAGTGAAATCGAGTGGTGGGATAACAGTAGAAGAAGTACCTGAAGCGTATAAAGAAAGGTTTATTAAAGCAGAACAGTTTATGGAGTATGTAGATGAAAAGGTGAGATAAGTAAAAAAGCTCATAGCTTAAGCTGTGAGCTTTTCTTATTGAAAAGTAAATATATTAACCACCTATTCCTTTTGCTAGCAATAGGAAATATACAAATACTAATATTACGCCATTTAATGCAGTACCAACTATTCCGAATAACCAATTTTTTGATGCTATCGCAAAAATAATACCGAGTAATGAAAGTATGCCTAGAATCGCAATAATCAAAGTTAAATTTGCATTAGGTCCTCTTAAAATAAAGAAAGAACATATACTTGCGAGAAACATTAGACACGAAAATCCAAAAAATCTATACATAATAATTCTCCCTTGATTGAAATGTATTTTGTCTTAGTGCACGATTTTCTATAGTTTAACATAAATTTCCTAGTACATATTGAATATATAAACAATAAAAAACGAGTATAAAATCTACGTGATTTCATACTCGTTTTATTATTACTTAAGTTTCCTTACCGCATGAATAGCTACTCTTACAAGGAGTATTGCACTTATAAATAAACCACCATAACCAACGACATTTGAAAATTGAACATTAGGTTCTTTTGCATACAAGTCAGGGGCAGAATTATCTTGATTTGCTTAATAAAGTGAAAGTGGAAATTACTTAGTTATATTCCTTACTATTCTCCTTGTCTTTTTGTATCAAACAATCTAAAAGTGAGTAACCAGCTATTAAACTAATAATGGTAACGAAAGTCGTATTCACAAGAATAATATTAGCTAAATAAGGTAGGTATGAACCAACTGGTGAAAAGAGTAGAGCTGGAGAAAAGGAAATGAATAGCGTAGGCAACGTAATAGCGATAAACTTATCCGGTTGAAAGCTCCAGATTTGTTTACTCGTTTCGCGATTAATGGATTGAAGGAATCGTAATAAAATGCCAACTATAAGAGGGAAGAGTGTAAAGTAAAATAATCTTGGATAAACGTTAAAATTCACCTGCGCGTCTGTATCTAAATAAAATTGAATTTTCACTCCGACAAATAATAATAAGACGATAAATAATGTGAAGCAGAGGTATAGCATCACTTTTTGCATTACATTCCACCATCCTTTACTCAAAATATATTCAAAAAAAGAAGAGATATACAATAACTACTGTTGTATATCTCTTCTTTTACTGTTAGTTAATAGTGGAATTTGTTTTTTCTAGCTTCGTGAAATAATCAATTATGCCCATCGCGCTAATTTCTATATCCAGATGTAAAATGTTATAAACGGAATGATCTGATGGGACGTTTAATTTTGTAAGGTGAGAAGAGATTTTATCCATTAATAAGGTTTGTAATGCTTTAGTAGCCTCATCGAAATCATGATATTTTTCAAAGACTTCCTTACCGGTCTGAACGAAAATAGGTAACCAATGTTCTAGTTGGTTATATACTTCTGTAACATTGGACGATGCACCGTAATGGCCGAAATAAATAGTATCTACATTCATACTTTGAATGTGATTTTTAGAAGCAATCATCGCATCTGGTTGAAATTGTGAAGGGGACGTTGATGGTAGATATAGTTCTACACCAAGGCTTGCGAGTTCTCTATAATAAATTCCAATCGTATCGCCAGTAAAAATGCCGTTTGTTAATGAATCGTGAATGCTAATATGGTGTTTTGCATGTCCCGGTGTATCATAAAATGTAAGGATGCGGTCTTCTGCAATTTTTAATGTATTACCATGCTGTACAATACGAACACGTTCTTCTTTTATAGGAAGAATTGGATCAAAAAGTTTATCGAAATCTTCTTTGTACACAGCTTTTGCACCTAAAATGAGTTTCGTTGGATCAATCATATGACGAGCGCCGCGCGAATGCACATATAAAGTAGCATTTGGGCACTTCTCCATCATTAAACCAGCTGCCCCAGCGTGATCTAAATGAACATGTGTAACAATGATATTTTTTACATCTTTTAAATCAATATGTAGTTGTTGTAAGCCATCTAAAATGTAAGGAAGAGAAGGGGCTGCACAGGTTTCAATTAAAGTAATTTCGTCACCTAATAAAACGTACGTACCTGTTCGTTCATTATGTTGTAAGTCGTAATCATCAATAAGATATAGGTGAGAAGATAATTGTTCTACTTTTTTCATATTTACCACTCCTTATATACGGTATATATCTATTATACGCTAACAATAGAAAAAGACAGAAAACGAAAGCTCGTCTTCTGCCTTTTTCTATCGTTGTTATTTCGTTTGTTCTTTATTAATAGACATAACGAACAGTCCAACAATACCTCCAACTATTGGAAGCATAATCTCTCCTGCTAAATTAAAGTAGGAGCTTAAGAATAAACCATTTACATCGATTACCCAACCAGTAACATACAATAACATCATATATAGTACGAAATAAAACTCGCGATTTGAAATCGTTTCATGTTGTGCAGTTTTCATAATGAACACCATCCTTTTCTTTTATAATGGAAATATAAACTGTCACATTTTGTTCACAATTCAATTGTAAAACTTTCCATCATAAAAGTCTAGTAGTTTGTGCCGAATTTTCGAACAAAAATAAAGCGCTATCATTTTGGTGTATAAGTACGTAATAAGAGCTGTACATTCACGAATGTAGTATAGTATAAACATAGAATGATAGTGAAGAGAGGGGTAGGAACAATGACAGTTTATGATTTTTCAGCTAAAACAATTACAGGAGAAGATAAATCGTTAAAAGATTACGAAGGAAAAGCACTTCTTATTGTAAATGTAGCTAGCAAATGTGGTTTTACACCGCAATATAAAGGATTACAAGAAGTATATGATAAATATAAAGATCAAGGATTAGAAATACTAGGTTTCCCTTGTAATCAATTTGGAGGACAAGAACCGGGAACAGAAGCTGATATTACTAGTTTTTGTGAATTAAACTATGGTGTAAACTTCCCGATGTTTGCTAAGGTTGATGTGAAAGGTGATAAGGCTCATCCTCTGTATACATACATGACAGAAGAAGCACCAGGCTTACTCGGTATGAAAGCCGTAAAATGGAACTTTACTAAGTTTCTAATTGGAAGAGATGGGAAAGTAGTAGGGCGTTTCGCACCGCAAACGAAGCCAGTGGATTTAGAGGTGGAGATTGAGAAGATACTTGGAGAATAACTAGGAGTTTCACATTATTAAAAACGCCTCAAAGAACAATGCAGTTCTTTGAGGCGTTTTCTTTAAACTCACATTATCAAGATTAAATCACTCCATCGAAGTCATTTGATTTAGGCAGAGAAGCTGCTTTTTTCATAAGTACTTCCCATAAGTGTACGGATTTCTTCCATTCGGCTGCGGCCTGTCCCTTTTGATACATAGCGTTCTCATAACTGAAAGTAAGTTGTTGCATATCAGCCGAGTTGTAAAGTGTATCGATGTGGAGAGCGTATTCTCGGAATGTTTGACTTTCACTCCGTGGTATGCCGATTCTCGCAAATTGTTTTAAAAGTGCGCCGTAAGCTTTTTGATAAACAGCATCATCTTTTCGATATTTATAGAAAAGAATAATAAAAAATGTAATCCACTTCATTCTAGTGGTTAAGAGAATGTATCCTATAATACTAAGCGGTATCGTAGAGAGGAATACGTACCACCAAGAAAATCCATTTTTAGAATTTGTGATCTTTTTAGTAGAGGATTCTTCTGTATTTTCTATTAAACTTTTGAGCTTTGCTTCATTGTTCCGCTCTTGCATTTGCACGTTTTGAGAATTATTTTCTTCGTTATTTTGTGAAGTAGAAGCAGAAGGAGTATTTATAAAGTTATAGGGATTGGTAAACCCTTTTGTTGGTTCGAATGGAATCCATCCGTATCCTGGAAAATATACTTCAACCCAAGAGTGTGCGTTATTGTTTTCGATTTTATAAACATTCTCACCTTCTGCATCAGCAATTGTATTCTCAAGAGTTCCTTCTGTAAAGCCTTTTACCCAGCGAGCAGGAATCCCGGCAGAACGAAGTAACACGATCATAGACGTCGAAAAATTATTACAGTAGCCGCTTTTTGTATCGAAAAGGAATTGATCTACATAATCTTGGTTTTTTGCAGGGAATAAGACATTCATTGTTTCGTATACAAAAGAATGGTCTGTGAAGTAATTTTCAATAGCCAATACTTTATCATATCGGTTGTCTTTATCATTTGTAAGATTGACAGCCAAGTCTTTTACTCGCTGCGGTAATGATTCGGGAAGTTGTGTGTACTTTGTCATGAAATAAGAACTTGTTTCATGCCCTTCATTCGTTTTTACAGCTTTCAAATTTTCTATGGAAAACTCCGGGATTTCATATGTTACTTTATACGAATTTAAAGTAGTAGAAGAATCTCCGTGCATCGTAAAGATTTTTTCTGAAAATGGGTCAACGCTGTATGATACATCGGGAGAAGCCTCAATCGATACTAATCCTGCTGGATAGGTAAGGTGAGGATAACTTTTTTGCATGGTGATTGTTGCTTCGGTTGTCTCCGTTTTTGTATTTTGTTCGTACCAACTCACGACGTCGTTTTTATTTTTAAAAGAAACCTTTTTCGGATTTTCAGAAACCTCCCAGCCTTTTCCTGTATAAAAATCTTTTGTTTCTACTCTCCAATATTGTTTGTTTTGCGTTTGTGCTGTAAAAACAATTGTATTATCCGCCTTAAAAGGACCGCCTAATTGCGAGTCGTCTAAACCATACCCAATTTTAGAAATTTCTTGTTCTTTACTTGCTTCGGATGTGTTGAATTTTAAAAAATTTATTGGGTTTGGCCATTGAGGGCCAAATTTTGGAGCGAAGTATGCGATGGTTGCTGACAATACAATAAATATTGTAAGAGGTCTAAGTAATTTTGAGATTGCTCTAGCATAATTTTGTAAGTGTTCAATCTCTTTTATTCGTTCTATTTGAAGAAGACTAAGCATAAAAAAGCCAATGACAACAGTACGAATAATAGCGTAGTTTGCATTGTATAAATGTAAGTTATGAAAAGTTGTGATATAAATAATAGTCAATACAAGAAATAACAGCCCACGTTTTTTATGAATTATCCAAAACGAGATGAAAGAACTCAAAAACCAAAATGATAAAAAAAATAAAAGTGTTGGAAAAACTGGAGAAATATCTAACAAATTCCCTTGGGAAAACAGGGAGGAATTTCGAGAAATATCAGAAAAAAAATTCGTTAGCCAAGATGGATTTATAAAAGCATTTTTATAATACAGGAAATGAATGATGAATAAGATCGTGACGATTTTTATAGGAATCTGCCATCTTGTTTGAAAAAAAGAGAGAGTGAAGCAAATTCCTATAAATATTACAAAAATATCTAATCTACCTACATTTGTAATACCTATAAGAGGTCTTAGCCATTCTAGTAAAAGTAGAAGTGCACATACATGCATGAAGAATCTATTCATATCCCACTGTTTTTTTATTTGTAATGTTATCATTTGCTCACCTCAAAAAATACGTTTGTATACCGGTTTTCATAAACCGCATTTACAAATATTTTTCGTTTTTGTAGAGTTTCTAGTATACTTAGTTCCCGCTGTGAAAGTTGATTTGCTTTTTCTTTCACGACAAACACCATTAATTTTCTATTTTTAATAGCTGCATAGTCAGCTGCCTTTTGAATATCGGGAGAAAGAACGCTTGTCACGAGTATAATCGTTACGGGCTCATAAATTTTTCTTAATTCCATTTCTACACTCTGGGAGAGCGGGAATACACTGTCTGCTTGTACTTTCGCTAAATGACAAAAGATTTGTTGTAACTGCGTATCTCCATTGTCTAAAGGGAAAAAAGTTCGTTCTTTTCCGACAGACACGAATGACGCTGGTGAATTTTGCTTCAAGACAGCCCTTACAATAGAGGCAGTAAACGTTACGACTGATTCGAATAAAGGAGATGGGGTTCTGTCCATGAATATCATAATATTATGGCTGCGCTGTTGTTCAAACTCTTTCGTCATAATATTGTTTGTTCGTGCAGTTGCTTTCCAATCAATCCATGAAAAGCGGTCACCAGGTTTATATTCTCTGACACCGACAGAGACTGTAGAGTCTTTTGCTAAATTTATATTTGCTGAAAGTGCCCCTTGTTCGAAATGATTTTCCAATTGTCGATACGTTATATCTACATACTGGGGATAGACTAAAAATGTATCTGGAACTGAAAAAGTTACTTCTTTCTCTATCACACCGAATAGATCGCCAGTTTTGACACGTACGCTTGAAAAAGTGTGCTCTCCTCTAGGGATTGTGTCAATAACATATTGAAACGAAATATTTCGTTTTAATCCTGGAAAGAGTATTATCTTATTCGTCTTCGTTTGTTTACAATTTGTAAATTGTGATGGCAGTTCATCTTCTATAACTAAATAAAGTAAGGGAAAAGGAAATTTTCTTTTTATTGTAAGAGTGCTTAAAAATTGTTCTCCTGCTGCATATTCGTTTTGGTTTGTTATTCGTTTTACTTCAGCGTCTCGTAAAGCGTAGAAGGGAAGTAGTAGTGAATAAAGGCAAATAGGAATCGTACTGTAAAACAAAAACCAACTTACAAATCCTCCTTGAAGCATAGCGTATACAAATGTTAAGACTAGGCATAAAGGTATTAGCAATAACTTCGTAACGTGATATAGCGCCCGTAGTAGTCGTTTCATCAAAGGTTCATCTTCCTTTGAGTCGGAACGGTAGTTCGTGCAACGATTTTGGCGATAACTTGTTCTCCTGTTATTCCTTCAAATCTTGCTTCCATTTTTAGAATGAGTCTGTGAGCTAACACGTAAGGAGCTAAAAATTTAACATCGTCTGGAATAACATAATTTCTGCCATGGATGAATGCATAAGCTTGTGAAGCTTTCATTAAAGCAATTGAGCCGCGTGGACTTGCACCTAGCTGTATAGAACTATAAGAACGAGTCTGACTAATAAGCTTTACAATGTAATGCTTGATTGCTTTGTCCATGTTTATATCCCGTACGCTTTGTTGTAAATAAAGTAATTCTTTTATTGTAGTAATAGCTTGTAAATGAGAGAGTGGATTTGTTTTTTCCATCCGGTTTAAAATTTCAAATTCTTCTTCTGGTGTAGGATATCCCATTCTTAGCTTCAACAAGAAACGATCGAGCTGAGCTTCTGGTAAAGGGTATGTTCCCTCATATTCGACCGGATTTTGTGTAGCCATTACAAAGAATGGTTTTGGTAACGGTCTTGTAATGCCATCTATTGTGATAGTACCTTCTTCCATACTTTCAAGTAAGGCAGATTGTGTCTTTGGAGATGTACGATTAATTTCATCAGCAAGTATAAAATTCCCCATAATTGGTCCAGGCTTGAACTCAAATTGGAGTTCTTTTGGATTATAAATAGAAACACCTGTTACATCTGACGGCAGTAAATCAGGTGTGAATTGAATTCGCTTGTAATCGGCATCAATTGATTTAGAAAGAGCGCGTACTAACATTGTTTTCCCGACACCGGGAACATCTTCTAATAGTACATGACCTTCAGCTAAGAGAGCTGTTAAGGCTAAGATTGTTTCTTTTCGTTTCCCGACCATTAATTTTTCAATATTGTTGATTATTTTTTCTACAATAGGATGTAATGAATCAAGCTGGGGCATTGTAATCCTCCTAATTTTATTATCGTTTTCTAATCTATTTAGTGGACAATAGAATTTATCCCTCTATTTGCGGGTAGTAAAACTCTCATCTTAAATTCTGAGAATATTCAGATTATTTATTCCGATTACAACTAGTATAATTGTTTCCATAACTAAGGGCAATACAGTAAATAATGATTTGTAGTTTTATATAAAATATGTCTTGATATAAAATAGTAGCGTTGAAGAAAAATAAATTCCTTACGTACAATAAAACAATAGGATAATCCGTGTCAGAAGGTGACGAATATTTATTATTTATATATAATCATGGGTTATCGAGAGTATTGTCGGTAAAGAAGAGGAGGGAGGGAAGGAAAGGATAACCTTGGTGACCAAAATAAATAGCGTAGAAATCCCTACGCGTAAAGGTTAGATACATATATCATATGTCTTGTGATTAAAATTTATATGAAATAATAAATAAAGCCGACTGCATGTAGAGGCCAGCCACTTAAATTATTACAATTCTTTATTTTTCTCTTTTTTTAATTCTTTTCGTTTAGCTAACCAAATATGAATTAATTCTACCAATTCCATTGTTTCTATCTCACAATATTCACCTTTACCATCTTCTGCTAAATTGTCTAGCACAGTAGTTGTGTCGTTCCGAATTTCTAAACCGCAAATGTTGTCATTTACTACTCCGTAATTTTTTTCTCCGTTTAAAACACTATGTATTTCTTCTAAAATCCAATCTCCAAAAGCAGAAACTTCAACTCCTAAAAAAGTTTCAACAAGTTTAATTTCTTGAGGAAGTCTCATAACTAAATCTCTATTGTTAAGTACTTCAAAATTATATGGATATTTCATTACTATTCTACTCCTTTATACTAGCATCACTCTTGTCCTATTTAAATTATAGAAAAAGTAGATTATTATGAAACTCATCTACCCAATAATTCTCTGATTCAGGTATTAATTCAGTGAAACCTTCATATTTACCTATCCAATCTTTTGGTACATATTCTTCATATGATGCTGGTTCCGGAAACATCGAATATAGTATTGTATCATCAAAGTTAATTAATAACACTGGACTGAAATCTAATAGATCTTCTCCTGCATTTTTACTTTTAATATTTTCAAGTAATAAATAATTTAATTCCTCTTTAGTTACGTTATATTTATTAATCCTTTGTAAAAACACCTCTATATTTTCATTATCTAATACTTTTATTCCATTTCTTTCTTCCGTTTCGTAATTATCTTCAGTGCTTACACTTAAATTTTTATATGCATTATCTAATTTATTATAATCTAAAAACCATAGTTCTTTATCTGTTACATACCATCTAAATTCATTATTATATATGACGGCTACTACAATGTTTTCTGCATAAAGTGGTTCTAATATCATAATATCCTCCTTTTATTATTACTTTATAATCTTGCCATTCTTGGCGTTGTTGGGTCAACTATTTTCAGGACAGTTGCCCTTGGTTTAGTGGATATAAAGTATTGCATTTTCATTTATAAACACATCTAACGATTTAAGTATATCAAATTTAACAGTCAGTGAAGGATGTGAACCCCACAATGATTAGATTTTCATTTTTTCATATTTTCACTGGAATTTTTGACAATCTCTTGAACTGTGCGAAATGTCACATCTGTATTTTACAACCTCTCTTATAGTAAGGGTATGTAAGAGAGACGTATTAAAGGAGTGAACAGTATGAAGAAGAAACCTTCAGCACTAATGAGACGTTTAAAATATTTTTCACCAATAGATCGTTATAACGATAATCATACACAAGAAACATATGAAGATCGCGAATGGGAGAATGTGTACAGAAAGCGTTGGCAGCATGATAAAGTAATCCGTTCTACACACGGTGTGAACTGCACTGGTTCATGCAGTTGGAACATTTATGTGAAAGATGGAATTGTAACATGGGAAGGACAGGAGCTTAACTACCCAACAACAGGTCCTGATATGCCTGATTTTGAACCACGAGGTTGTCCGCGTGGAGCGAGTTTTTCTTGGTACATTTATAGTCCACTTCGTGTGAAATATCCGTATGTACGTGGTGTTCTTTGGAGTATGTGGCGAGAGGAATTACAAAATAATGAGTCACCACTAGATGCTTGGAAAAGTATTGTGGAAAACCCTGAAAAAGCACGTAAGTATAAGCAGGCGCGTGGTAAAGGGGGATTTATTCGTGCGAATTGGGATGAAGTATTACAACTCGTTTCTGCTTCGTTACTTTACACAATAATTAAATACGGCCCAGACCGAAATGTTGGTTTTTCACCAATTCCAGCTATGTCGATGTTAAGTCATGCAGCAGGTAGCCGCTTTATGCAACTTATGGGTGGGCCGATGCTTAGCTTCTATGATTGGTACGCTGATTTACCACCAGCTTCTCCGCAAATTTGGGGTGATCAAACAGATGTACCAGAAAGTAGTGATTGGTATAACTCCGGATACATTATGACGTGGGGTTCAAATGTACCGATGACGAGAACACCAGATGCTCACTTTTTAGCAGAGGTTCGATATAAAGGAACGAAAGTTGTTTCTGTAAGTCCTGACTTCGCTGAATCTACAAAGTTTGCGGATGATTGGATTAGTGTGAAACAAGGTACAGACGGTGCACTTGCGATGGCAATGGGGCACGTAATCTTACAAGAATTTTACGTAGATAATCAAGTGGAATACTTCACAAAGTATGCGAAGCAATATACTGATTTTCCTTTCTTTGTCACATTGAAACAAAAAGGAGATCAATTCGTTGCGGATCGTTTCTTAAATGCTTCTGATATTGGACGTGAAACAAAATTAGGAGAATGGAAGCCTGTACTTTGGAACGAGAACACGAACGATTTTGCAACACCTCACGGCACAATGGGATCACGTTGGGATAATGAAAAGAAATGGAACTTACGTTTAGAAGATGAACAAACAGGTGAAAAGATTGATCCACGTCTTTCTTTACTTGGAATGGAAGATGCGGTTGGTACGGTACAAATTCCATACTTCTCTGATGATGGAAACAAAGTATTAGAACGTACAATTCCAGTGAAAAAAGTTATGACAGAAGAAGGCGAAGTGTTCGTTACAACTGTGTATGACTTAACGTTAGCAAATTACGGCGTGAACCGAGGGCTCGGGGGACAAGAACCGAAAGATTTCAATGATGACGTACCGTTTACACCTGCATGGCAAGAGAAAATGACGGGAGTGAAACGAGAGCTTATTATTCAAATTGCTCGTGAGTTCGCACAAAATGCTGTTGATACGAATGGTCGCTCGATGATTATTGTAGGGGCCGGTATTAACCATTGGTTTAACTCTGATACGATTTATCGCGCCGTTTTAAATCTTGTTCTTCTCGTTGGCGCGCAAGGTGTAAACGGCGGTGGTTGGGCACATTATGTTGGGCAAGAAAAGTTACGACCAGCAGAAGGATGGCAAACAATCGCGATGGCAAAAGATTGGCAAGGGCCACCGAAATTACAAAACGGTACATCTTTCTTCTATTTCGTAACAGATCAATGGCGTTATGAAGATACACCGGTTGGACATTTAGCATCACCAATTGAGGGCAACTCTCGTTATCAACATCACGGTGATTACAATGTATTAGCAGCACGACTTGGCTGGTTACCTTCCTATCCAACATTCGAGAAAAATGGAATTGAATTATATAAAGAAGCTGTTGCTTCTGGTGCAACAACGCAAGAAGAAATCGGAAAATACGTTGCGAAAAAATTAAAAGAAAAAGAACTGAAATTTGCGATTGAAGATCCAGATAATAAAAATAACTTCCCGCGCAACTTATTCGTATGGCGTGCCAACTTAATTTCAAGTTCTGGTAAAGGACACGAATATTTCTTAAAACATTTATTAGGTACAACAAACGGATTAATGAATGATGATAGTGATTCATTACGACCAGAAGAAATTAAGTGGCATGAAGAAGCACCAGAAGGGAAGTTAGATTTACTCATTAATTTAGATTTCCGTATGGCTGGAACAGCGCTTTATTCTGATATCGTCTTACCTGCTTCAACTTGGTATGAAAAGCACGATTTAAGTAGTACAGATATGCATCCATTTGTGCATCCGTTTAATCCAGCAATCGGTTCACCGTGGGAAGCACGCTCTGACTGGGATATTTTCACCGCTCTTTCTAAAGCTGTGTCAGATTTAGCGAAGAAAATCGATCTTGAGCCAATGAAAGAAGTCGTTGCCACACCACTTCTTCACGATACACCGCAAGAATTAGCGCAACCACTTGGCAAGATTAAAGATTGGAGCAAAGGCGAGTGTGAACCAATCCCAGGTAAAACGATGCCACAAATTCATGTTGTCGAAAGGGATTATAAAACGATTTATGACAAAATGACAGCGCTTGGACCAAATGCTGGAAAGCAACCGATTGGTACGAAAGGGATTTCTTGGTCTGCAGAAAAAGAATATGAGCAATTAAAGAGTCGATTAGGAGTTGTGCGAACGGATTCTATTGCGAAAGGGTGCCCAGATATAAAAGAAGCAATTAATGCTGCTGAGGCGGTATTAACACTTTCTTCTACAACAAACGGTCACATGGCTGTAAAAGCATGGGAAGCACTTGAAAAACAAACCGATTTAAAACTGCGTGATTTAGCAGAAGAACGTGAAGAAGAATGCTTCACATTTGAACAAATTACAGCGCAGCCGAAAACAGTAATTACTTCTCCAGCCTTTACAGGTTCTGAAAAAGGTGGACGCCGTTACTCACCATTTACAACAAATGTTGAACGTCTTATCCCTTGGAGAACGATAACTGGTCGACAATCTTTCTACTTAGATCATGACATGATGAAAGAATTTGGTGAAACGATGGCAACATTTAAACCAATTCTGCAACATAAACCGTTCCGTAAATCACGGCCCGAAGTAGAAGGAAAAGAGATTACACTAAACTATTTAACACCGCATAATAAGTGGTCGATTCATAGTATGTATTTCGATTCATTACCGATGTTAACGCTGTTTAGAGGTGGGCCAACTGTTTGGATGAATAAAGAGGATGCTGCTGAAGCTGGCGTTGCTGATAATGATTGGATCGAGTGCTTTAACCGTAACGGTGTTGTTGTAGCGCGTGCTGTTGTAACGCACCGTATACCGAGAGGAATGGCATTTATGCACCATGCGCAAGATCGCCACATTAACGTACCTGGTTCGAAATTAACAAGTAACCGCGGAGGAACGCATAATAGTCCAACTCGAATTCATGTTAAACCAACACATATGATTGGTGGATATGGTCAATTAAGTTATGGATTTAACTATTATGGTCCGACTGGAAACCAGCGCGACTTAAACGTTGTAATTCGCAAACTGAAGGAGGTAGATTGGCTTGAAGATTAAAGCGCAAGTCGGAATGGTAATGAACCTAGATAAATGCATCGGCTGCCATACTTGTAGCGTAACATGCAAAAACACCTGGACAAATCGTCCAGGTGCTGAATATATGTACTTCAATAACGTAGAAACGAAACCTGGAATTGGTTATCCGAAACAATGGGAAGATCAGGAGAAATATAAAGGCGGCTGGGAATTGAAAAATGATGAAATTCAGCTGAAATCCGGTTCGAAAATGAAGCGCCTTATGAATATTTTCCACAATCCAGATCAACCAACAATTGATGATTACTTTGAACCTTGGAACTATGATTATGAAACATTAACAAATAGCCCGCAGCGTAAGCATCAACCAGTTGCTCGTCCGAAATCAGCAATTACAGGTGAATTTATTGATAAAATTGAATGGGGTCCAAACTGGGAAGATGATTTAGCAGGCGGACATATAACAGGATTACAAGATCCAAACGTAAAGAAAATGGAAGAAGAAATTAAAACGGATTTTGAAAATGTCTTTATGATGTATTTACCACGTATATGCGAACATTGTATGAATCCATCTTGCGTATCGTCTTGTCCATCTGGTGCGATGTATAAACGTGAAGAAGATGGGATTGTACTTGTGGATCAAAATGCATGTCGTGCCTGGAGATTTTGTGTATCGTCTTGTCCGTATAAAAAAGTGTATTTTAACTGGCAAACAAATAAAGCTGAAAAATGCACAATGTGTTTCCCACGTATTGAAGCTGGTATGCCAACAATTTGTTCTGAAACATGTGTAGGACGTATTCGATATATTGGGGTAATGCTATATGACGCTGACAAAGTAAAAGAAGCGGCTTCTGTTGAAAATGAAAAAGATTTATATGAATCTCAGCTTACAGTTTTTCTAGATCCAAATGATCCAGAAGTAGCAGCGGAAGCGAAAAAACAAGGGATTCCTGAAGAATGGATTAAAGCGGCACAAGAGTCGCCAATCTATAAAATGATTATCGATTGGAAAATCGCTCTACCTCTTCATCCAGAGTATCGCACAATGCCAATGGTTTGGTATATCCCGCCGCTTAGCCCAATTATGAATATGGTGGAAGGGAAAGGAAGTAACTGGCAAGCAGAAGAGATTTTCCCTGCTATCGATAATATGCGTATTCCAATTCAATATTTAGCGAATTTACTCACTGCAGGAGATGAATCACATATTCGTCTTACATTGAAAAAAATGGCTGTCATGCGAACGCATATGAGAGCACTGCAAATTAATAAAGAACCAAATGAAGCAGTATTAAAAGAACTTGATTTAACGAAACAGGATGTAGAAGATATGTATCGTCTTCTTGCTATCGCAAAATATAAAGATCGCTTCGTCATCCCGACTTCACACCGCGAACAAGTTGCAGATTTATATAGCGAACAAGGGAGCTGTGGCCTTTCCTTCACAGGTGGCCCAGGCTCTTGTATGACAATTTCTTAAATAAAGGGGGCAGAAAATCATGAAACAAAGTTTACAAACTGCTTTTTCTTGTTCTTCTTTTCTTCTCTCCTATCCGGAACTTGGGTGGGGAGAAGCTTTAACTGAATTACAAGAAGAGATTGAAGCGATTGAACAGAAAGACGTTAAAGCAGCACTTACAGCATTTATTAAACAAGCACTAGATAAAACGAATGATCAATTAATTGATTGTTACGTATATACATTCGATTTTGGTAAAAAGACAAATATGTATCTTACTTATATGAACACCGGTGAACAAAGAGAAAGAGGGATTGAATTATTAGAGCTAAAACAGCATTATAAAAAATCTGGTTTTGAAGTAACAGATAAAGAACTACCTGATTATTTACCGCTATTACTTGAGTTTTTTGCAAATGCAGATGAACAAGATAGTGAACCGATTATGAGTAAATACAAGGAGAATATACAAGCATTGCACGTTCAGTTAAAAGAAGCAGACAGTATGTATGAACCAATTCTTGCAGCTATTCTCCTCGCTATCGATACATGGGGTGTACAGACAAATTAGAAAGGAGAGTTGTCAAAATGATGGATCAATTTTTATGGGTGTTGTTTCCCTATATCATTTTTGCAATCTTTATCGGTGGACATATTTTCAGATACAACTATGATCAATTTGGATGGACATCAAAATCTAGTGAACTATTAGAGAAGAAAATGCTCCGGGTCGGAAGTCTATTATTCCACTTTGGGATCATGTTCGTAATTGGTGGTCATATTATGGGGATTTTAATTCCAGAGTCCGTATACCGTTCAATAGGTATTTCTGAACATATGTATCATGTAGTGGCAATTAGTTTCGGACTTCCGGCAGGTGTTGCTTCTATCATCGGTTTAATTATATTAACGTATCGCCGTGTGACAGTAAAACGCATCATTGCAACGAGTACAACGGGAGATTATATTGCGCTTATTTTATTACTTATCGTTATGCTAGCAGGACTTTCTTCAACGTTTTTAAATATCGACTCAAAAGGATTTGATTATCGTACAACGATTGGCCCTTGGTTCCGAAGTCTCTTCATTTTCCAACCGAAAGTTGAATATATGATGGAAGTACCTGTTTGGTTTAAATTTCATATTATTGCAGCGATGGGTCTATTCGCAGTATGGCCATTTACTAGACTTGTCCATGTATTTAGTGCCCCAATTAAATACTTAAGCCGTAGTTATGTGATTTACAGAAGACGTATTCCTAATGAATTGAAAAAATAATACCGCTGTAAACGGATAGGAGCCAACAGCTAACATGAAACGAGGTCTAATGGAAGGCCTCGTCTTTTTATATAGGAGATAATTGTGTCTATGAAAAAAGAGTAGCATCTATATTAGATGCTACTCAATGCTACAAATAGAGGCAGAGCAATCTTCACAAGCAATTTCACATTTTAAAAATTGTAAATCGTGAATTGTAATTTTTCCTTTATGAATAGAAATTGTATCTTGCTTTTTTAATTCATTTAACATTCGATTTACACTTTCACGTGAAGTTGCACAGAAATTCGCAAGTTCTTGATTCGTTAATGGTAAATCGATGAGAATCCCATTTTCTTTTAACACACCGTAACTATTGGTCATTCGAATGAGAGTAGAATATAGGGCACCCTTTTTGCCGTGTAATACTAAATCTCGGAACTTTGTTTGCATTCTTCTTAAATGTTCACTAATCCATTTCATAAATTCAAATACAAGAGCTGGTTTTTGGAGTAATGCTTTTTCTAAGGCTTCACGCTTTATAACTCCTACTTCAACATCTTCAAGGCATTTTGAATTTAATAAATACTTCGCATTGTCAGTGAACAATGTTAATTCTCCAATAATGTCATATTCCGAACAAATACGAAGTGTTAATTCTTGCCCGTCAGCACTTAGTTTACTAATTTGTACTTTTCCTGAGTGAATGATATAGAGGTCTGTTGCTTCCATACCTTCTTGAAAAATAAAACTTCCTTTTTTTATTTGCATTTTATATTCAACAGATGCAAGTAATTCTTTTAAATCTTGAGATAATGTCATACTGTTTGCCACAGCGATCACCTTTCTTCTCATAAACAATATATTTCTTATTTTGAATGTAAGTATGGTGAAAATGCAAGAGATATTTTTGAAAATAAAGTGAAATTTCAATGACCGTAAGGATAGATGATCTTACATTTCGACAAAGATACTTGTAGTAAGGAATTATATGACTCTAAGATATTGTTTTAAGAAAAGATAAATAATAAAAAAATTCGATGTGTATAGAGAATAAGAGTGGAGATGTGAACAAAATTCGAACGGATTCGTGAAGAATTTTTGAATGGGGAAAGTAATGTGAGAAAAGTCACATTGAATATGTAGCTTCTTTTTTATAATGAAAGCAAATACAAAATATGAAACTTACTAAGGATTTGAGTAGAAAAGAAGGGATATAGATGTACGAGAAGATGAGAGATTCGTTAGAGCGGCCACTTCAAGATTTACGTATTTCAGTTATTGACCGTTGTAATTTTAGGTGCACATACTGTATGCCGGCTGAAGTGTTCGGACCAGATTACGCTTTTTTACAGGAAGAGTTTTTATTAACGTTCGATGAAATAGAAAGATTGGCGAGATTATTTATAAGTATGGGAGTTGAAAAAATTAGGCTTACTGGCGGTGAACCTTTATTGCGTAAAGATTTACCGAAGTTAATTGCAAGGCTTGCAAAGCTAGAAGGCTTAAAGGATATCGGACTCACAACAAACGGTATTCATTTAGCAAAACAAGCAAAGCTATTAAAAGAAGCTGGATTAAAACGTGTAAATATTAGTTTAGATGCGATAGAAGATCATGTCTTCCAAAAAATTAATGGACGAAACGTAAGTACAAAACCTGTCTTGAAAGGAATTGAAGCAGCAAAGGAAGCTGGATTAGAAGTAAAGGTAAATATGGTTGTAAAAAAAGGAATGAATGATAACCAAATTCTTCTTATGGCTCGTTATTTTAAAGAACAAGAAATTCAGCTCCGTTTTATCGAGTTTATGGATGTGGGGAGTACGAATGGCTGGAACTTTGGACAAGTCATTACGAAGGAACAAGTAATAGAGGAAATTAATCGTGTATATCCGCTTAAGCCTGTTACACCTCGTTACTTTGGAGAAGTTGCAAAATTATATCGATATGTAGGGAGCAACGCAGAAGTTGGATTTATTACTTCAGTCTCCGAATCTTTTTGTTCTTCTTGTACGAGGGCTCGTATTTCGGCAGACGGCAAGTTTTTTACATGCTTATTTGGAACGAAAGGAACAGACTTGCGAACGCTTCTTCAAGAGAATATTTCTGATGCCTCGCTACTAAAAATTTTAAAACATACATGGGAATTTAGAAAAGATCGGTATTCAGATGAAAGAACAGCTGAAAGTACAAAAAAACGTCCAAAAATTGAAATGTCCTACATTGGTGGATAATGAAAGGAGGATTCCGTATGCAGGAGCGTTATTCAAGGCAAGTATTATTTTCTGGAATTGGTGAAATGGGACAAAAGAAAATAAGAGAAAAGCATGTGCTTCTAATCGGTGCGGGTGCACTAGGGGCTGCAAATGCGGAAGCGCTCGTTAGGATGGGAATTGGGAAATTGACAATTGCTGACCGTGACTACGTTGAATGGAGTAATTTACAAAGGCAACAGTTATACACAGAAGAAGATGCACAGCAGTGTAAACCAAAAGCAATTGCAGCGGCAGAACATTTAAGAAGGATTAATTCTGAAGTGGAAATTGTACCAATTGTAACGGATGTCACAATGCAGGAAATGGAAGAGTTAACAAAAGAAGTGGATCTTATTTTAGATGCGACTGATAATTTCGATACGCGCCTACTTATCAATGACATTTCACAAAAAGAAAATATACCTTGGATATATGGTGGGTGCATCGGAAGTTACGGTGTAACGTATACAATTCTTCCAGGGGAAACACCATGTTTTCGCTGTCTAATGGATCATCCAATGGGCGGAGCAACGTGCGATACAGCAGGAATCATTCAACCAGCTGTACAAATGGTTGTTGCTCACCAAGTAACAGAAGCGATGAAAATATTGGTGGACGATTATAAGGCGCTAAGGGGAACAATGTTATCATTTGATATTTGGAACAATCAATATCTCTCATTAAAGGTAAATAGACAGAAGAAAAGTACATGTCCATCTTGTGGCAATGTACGCAAGTATCCAAGTTTAACATTTGACGCACAGTTGAAAACTGAAGTGTTATGCGGGCGGAATACAGTTCAAATCCGTCCAGGGATAAAGCGAGTTCTTCATTTAGAAGAAATTCAAAAGCGCTTACAAAAAAGTGTGAATGTCAAAAAAACACC
The DNA here is from genome assembly GCF_001884205.1 of Bacillus sp. NH11B. NCBI lineage: Bacteria > Bacillati > Bacillota > Bacilli > Caryophanales > Bacillaceae > Bacillus > Bacillus sp. NH11B. Next base: position 24,253 of record NZ_MAOG01000101.1, read on the forward strand.
ATATTTACTATCGTTTCTTGTTGATGAATATCGTTTTGTTTTATTTACAGACGGTAGGGCATTTATTCATGGGACTAATGATGTGAAAATGGCAAAACGATTATACGCAAAATATATAGGGTGAATAGAAAGAGCGTTTCTCCTTATCAAAACGAGGTGAAAAAGGAATGTTAGAAAAACGTATACCGATTCCAGTGGCAGAAGCAGTTGCACGTGTAATGGAGTACGCCTATCAAGGTGAAACGGAAAAAGTTTCTCTTATAGACAGTTACGGAAGAATTCTTGGAGAAGATGTTGCTGCAGATCATGATGTTCCGCATTTTGATCGCTCTCCATACGACGGGTTTGCAATTCGAGCGGAAGATACGAAAGAAGCAAGTAGCAGTAACCCCATTAAGTTTGAAGTGATTGGTGAAATTGGAGCAGGTTATGTTTTTACAGGAGAAGTAAAGGCATTTCAAGCTGTACGTATTATGACAGGAGCCGCAATTCCAGCGGGGTGTAATGCCGTTATTATGTTAGAGCTAACGGAATCGTTTGAAGAAAACGAAAAGACTTATATAAAATTAAAACGCTCTTTTGCGCCTGGTGATAACATTTCTTTTAAAGGAGAAGACGTAAAGAAAAATGCCATACTTGTGAAAAAAGGAACTTCTATTAATCCTGGAGTAGCGGCGCTCCTTGCTACGTTTGGTTATAGTTCCGTATATGTTGTAAGACAGCCGGTTATTGGAATTATAACGACGGGGAGTGAACTGCTCGAAGTACATGAACAACTGAAACCAGGGAAGATTCGAAATAGTAACTCCTATATGATAGCTGCTCAAATTGAACGAGCGGGCGGAGTTGTACAGTATTATGGACAATTCGCCGACAATTTAGAGACGTGTTATAACACTGTGAAAAAGTCGATGAAAGAAGTCGATATTTTAATTACAACTGGTGGTGTTTCAGTAGGAGACTACGATTATTTACCTGCTATTTATGAAAGGTTACAGGCTAATGTACTTTTCAATAAAATAGCGATGCGACCAGGAAGCGTGACAACTGTAGCTGAGGTAGAAGGAAAACTATTATTTGGTCTATCTGGTAACCCCTCTGCTTGTTATGTTGGTTGTGAATTATTTGTTCGACCGGTCATTGGGACATATTTGCATAGGGAAGATCCGCACGTACATCGTGTAGAAGCGATTTTACAGAAAGATTTTCCGAAAGCAAACCCATTTACTCGTTTTGTAAGAGGTAGAGTGGAAATTGTAGATGGTCAATTACAAGTTACACCAGTTGGTTTAGATAAATCTAGTGCAATTTCTTCACTTGCAGAGGCGAATGCATGTATCATCCTGCCGGGAGGAACGAGAGGATTTGAAGCGGGAGTAACTGTTTCGGTACTGTTATTAGAATCAAACGTCGGAAGTAAGTGGCCATGGAAAGAACCACTTCGATCATACAAGTAATAGAGAAATAGGTTGCTAACTTATACAAAGATAAGAGGTGCAAGATGACACATAGGTATTATGAAGTAATTGATACACCTATTTCAATTGAAAGTGTTACAAGTAAAGTAATTCGTCGTGAGTGCGGTGCTGTTACTACTTTTATTGGTACTGTCAGAGAATTTACGAAAGGACGTCGCACGCTTTATTTAGAGTATGTAGCTTATAAGACGATGGCGGAAAAACAACTTGAGAAAATTGGTACCGAAGTAGGAGAGAAGTGGCCTGGGACATATGTGGTAATTACACATCGCATTGGTATATTACAAATTTCTGATCTGGCTGTTGTCGTCGCAGTTGCTACACCGCATCGGAAAGCAGCTTATGAGGCGAATGAATATATTATGGAACGAATAAAACAAATTGTTCCGATTTGGAAGAAAGAGTTTTGGGAAGATGGTGAGTCATGGATAGGTGATCAGTTAGAGAAAACAGCATATGCAAATGGTGAGCCTGGAAAGGAGACGAGAATATGATTGAAGTACTATTATTTGCACATTTGCAAGTAGAAGTAAGTAAGCCAGCTTTGCAAATAAATTGTGAAAAGATTACGGTTGCTGAACTAAAGGAAGTTCTGGTTATGGAATATAACGTAGCAATTTCAAACGAGACAATGGTCGCTATAAATGAAGAGTATGCAAATGAGGATGACATCATTCAAACTGGCGATGTCGTAGCAATGATTCCGCCAGTAAGTGGTGGTTGATTCTTTTCAGCCTAATCATGTAAGGACGTGATTAGGCTGGAGGGAATGAATATAACTATGCATACATAGGAGGGAACAGGGTGAAAAGTCCTAATTTTCAATTAAGTTTACAAACTTCCAATCTAGTTATCGGTTTTATGGTATGGGTCATTTTATCATCATTAATGCCTTATATTAAAGCAGATATTCCATTAACTGCGGGACAAATTTCTATGGTAACAGCAGTACCGGTTATTTTAGGTTCTGTTCTTCGCATTCCAATTGGTTATTGGACAAATCGTTTTGGAGCAAGAAAATTATTCTTTATTAGCTTTATTCTATTATTATTTCCTGTCTGTTATATTAGTGTTGCTAATTCTATGATGGATTTAATTATTGGTGGATTATTCGTCGGAATCGGTGGGGCGGTATTCTCCGTAGGTGTAACTTCTTTACCGAAATACTTTCCGAAAGAGAGTCACGGTTTTGTAAATGGTATTTACGGTGTGGGTAACGCCGGAACAGCAATTACCTCATTCTTAGCACCTGTCATTGCAACTTCGGTTGGCTGGAGAACGACAGTACAGTGTTATTTAGTTTTACTTGCAGCATTTGCACTTATGAACTTTTTATTAGGTGATCGTAAAGAGAAAAAGGTGAATACACCATTAATGGAACAAATAAAAGGTGTATATAAAAATGAAAAACTTTGGTTTTTATGTATCTTTTACTTTTTAACTTTCGGATCATTTGTCGCATTTACAGTATATTTACCAAACTTTTTAGTATCTCACTTCGGATTAGAGAAAGTCGATGCAGGTATGCGGACAGCTGGATTCATTGTATTCGCAACAATTATGCGCCCGATCGGCGGTTGGCTAGGTGATAAATTTAATCCATTTAAAATATTAATCTTCGTATTTATCGGTTTAACACTTTCAGGTATTATCCTATCATTTATGCCAAGCATGAACGTGTATACATTTGGTTGTCTACTAGTTGCATTTTGTGCAGGTATTGGAAATGGTACAATCTTCAAACTCGTTCCAATGTACTTCTCTGAACAGGCTGGGATTGTAAATGGACTCGTTTCAGCTTTAGGCGGATTGGGAGGGTTCTTCCCACCATTAATTTTAACAGTACTATTCCAACTGACAGGTCATTATGCAATTGGATTTATGGCGTTATCAGAAGTCGCACTTGCTTGTTTAATCATTACAGTGTGGATGTATAGTCAAGAGAAGCTGTTAGTGATGTTAAAGAATCATTAATAAGGAAAAAGAACCGTCCCAAAGTATTTTGGGATGGTTCTTTTAGTAATAGGCTTCGATATGTTTTTTATTGCTATCTTAATAAACGTTTGTTTTCTAAAAGAATGTGGTTTTAAAATGAAAAACAGAAGACTTATGGGATTTTATGTTAAAATATAGATGTCAGAAGTTATTCAATTAAAGGGCAGGTTAGTTAAAGGAATCTTAAACTTCTTCCAAAGATCGAACTAATTATTAGAATGCAAATATTTAATTGAATCGGGGTGTTTAGATGAAAAAATTATATAAGTCCACTCAAGATAAACAAGTATCAGGTGTATTAGGTGGCTTAAGCGATAAGTATGGCATTGATGTAAGTATCCTTCGCATAGTAACTGCATTATCCGCCTTTTTTACTAGCGGATTAACAGTGTTAATTTATATAATAGCTGCAATTGTTTTGCCTACGGATAAAGAAATTAAGGGATAAATGTATGAACTTAAATCTAATTCCACAATCGAGAGCTTTAAGGGAACGAGTAGATAAAGGCACTCCGCCTCTTACACGTCTAGCGTACCAGAAAGGGACTTCGAATGTGGTAGTAAGAATCCGACTGACGTTAGTCATTTTGCATCGTTAGGAGTGGGAGTGTCAAGTAAGAATTTTATCCTTATTGATTTTATGAGATTGCTATGCATAATTGTAACTAAGGGAGATGATTCTAAGTTGAGTAAACCGAATATCAGCACTACAGTTTCAGGAGATATAATTGTTACCCATCTAATTGGCCAGATTAAAACAGATGATGTGTATGAATGGTTTAATGGCTTTGAGCAGGTTTGTCAGCAATTTATTTCCGAGGGTCGGAAATACAAATTGTTGGTGGATAGAAAAGGGTACACGCCAAATCATTTTTCTGTTCAAAAAGTATGGAAAGATAAGTTCTTCAATGAAACTATTTTGAATCATAGTAAGGCAATTGCATTTCTCCTTGAAGAAGGGGAGATACTGAATTATTTACAACAATCCAATACGAAAGAATCTGTAAAATTTTTTGATGATTATGAACGATCGCTAATTTGGTTGAATGAATATCCAATATAAAAACTGAATTGAACCAGTTACTCGTAATATTGCATTTGTCATAAAAATCACTTGTTTACAAGTTGCCCACATCATTAATTTTCTTCGCAGATTGCCTGTGCAATTTTAAAAAACGAAACCAAAACAAAAAGAACAAACGCTTCTAAAAAACGTTTGTCCAAATATAATTGCTATTTTAGCTAAGAAATAGACTACAATTTGTGAGTATGAGAAAGTCTTTTTATAAGATTAGGAAGGGCAGAAGTTAATTCTTGTTTCATACGCTTTGTAAACGATGGATCTTTACCTGAAGTTGAAATAGTGACAACATATTCATCATTTCGGATGACACCAGGTGTGTGAAACGATGATTCTGTACCATCACTTACAACGTTAACCCATTGGAAATCATGAGCAGCTTGTTTGACCATCATATTGACAGCATGTTGATTTGTTGCTGCATAAATAAGATGAGCATCTTTAATATCATCATTCGCAAAAGTTTTTTGCTTCCATGTAATATAAGGAAGTTCCTTCATTTCCTCGCAAATCTCTGGGCTGATAACGGTGACAAAAGCGCCTGTATCTTTTAATCCAGACGCTTTTCGATATGCAATTTTACCTCCGCCAATTATAACGACCACTTTATTATGTAGATTAAACATAAGAGGGTACATGCTATACATACACACATTCCTCCATTCGTTCTAATAAAGCTGCCTTCATATATGTATCAAATTGAAGACAGTTACAAGTCGTAACGTGATCATATTTTTTTGTATGCAATTTAATTTTCTGAAGCAATAATCCGGTAAAGAGAAGGTACGGCATGACATATACATGGGACGCGGCCGATGTTATAGTCTTGAGTTCATCAGTAAAAGAGGGAGCTCCTTTCGTTAAAAAGGAACGACATACTGGCATACCGAGTTTTTGCTCGACAGACTTTCCGATTTGTTGTAACTCATATATAGGCTGAGGATCACTGCTACCTCGTCCTACGAGTAAAACACTACTACCTTGCATTGGCATAGTTTCACGTATTCGTTTCACTACAAGTTCAACCATATGTGGATGTGTACTAAAAGGTGGCGCAACTGAAAATGTTATGTTTGGATATTTCATTTGCATTTGCTCTATCTCAAAAGGGATATCACGTTTATAGTGAGCTGCCGCAAATAATAAAACAGGTACAATCATTATTTCAGTTGCTCCTTCTAGTATTGTTTCTGTAACAGCATCTGAAATGGTAGGTGTTGTTAGTTCAAGAAAAGCAATTTTTTGAATCCGTTCGTTACGTTCTTTCATAACAGATTGAATAAAGTGAATGAATTGCTCATTACCTTCTTGTAGTCGGCTCCCATGTCCAACATATACGATTCCTTTCATTGTCTCACCATGTCCTTCTTCATAAGAGTTTCTTGTAATTGATAATCTACGTTATGAAACCCGACTTTATTTGCATAGTGTAAAGTTGGAACATCGGTATACGAGAATGGGAGAGTAAGAATATCGATAAAGCCAAGGCGTTTTATTTCTGCTAGAAACGTATCAATAGAAGCACGTCCTTCAAATACAATGCTATCCCATGAGAATTCAGAAAGCATACGGGAATGAATTTCATCGAAGCGGTGATCAATTGTATATTCATGAGTCATCATATAAGAACCAGCACCAATTTTTTCTTGAATGAAAGCAATGCGATTAATATTTCGGCCTAAATAAACAGTTGTATCGGAAGAGAACGTTGCTTGTTGGCTTAATAGTCCATATTGCATCAGTTTTTCTTGAGTGGTACCGTTCATATGCTGCAGTTCTGCCTGTAAGGAACGAATATCTTTATGATATTTACTACATGATCGCATCAAGATTTCTACACTTTCAGCTGAACAAAATACAAGACGATCAACGCTAAAAATCTCATTGACTTGTTCAGAGGTTAATGTGTATTCTTCCTTTTTGAAAGTTGGAATTTGATATATTTCTGCACCGTATTCTTGTAACATTTGTTTTATTGCACTTTCTTTATTTGTAGCAGCTGAAAATAATACTTTTTTACCGTGCAATGGTTTACGTTCTTTCCAAGCGATTTGCTTCCGCAAAGTAACGACATCACCAACAATCGTCATGGAAGGATTAGAAATATTTTCGTTTTTGACGATAGGAACGATGGTTGAAAGTGTCCCTGTGACAACGCGCTGTTTGCCAGTTGTCCCCCATTCAATGACTGCTACTGGCGTATCTTCTTTCTTTCCGGATTGTAGTAAGCTTTCACAAATTGTAGGTAAGTTTTTTATACCCATGTAGTAGGCGATTGTGTCACTATTGTGGGATGAATTATATTTTCCATGATCGGTTAAAGGACCTTTTGCATGTCCAGTTAGTAAAGTGACGCTATTACTGTAGTCACGGTGGGTGAGGGGGATACCTGCATAGCTACTAGCGGCAATGCTAGATGTAATACCTGGTACAATTTCATATGGAATGTTCGCAGATGCTAAAGTTTCTGCTTCTTCACCAACGCGGCCAAAAATAGATGGATCTCCGCCTTTTAAACGGACAACGATTTTCCCTTCTTTCGCAAATTGAAGAAGGTGTGCGTTAATCATTTCTTGTCGCATAGTATGATTTTTGGGCATTTTGCCGCAATAAATAAGTTCACATATTTCTTTTGTGTAACTAAGAAAGGCAGGATTTAATAAGCGGTCATATAAGACGATATCTGCACGCTTTAAGCAATCTATCGCTTTTTTTGTAATAAGCCCTTCATCACCTGGTCCTGCACCAACTAAATATACATATCCGTTCATATTCGCACCTCATCTATTTTTATTTAAAAGGAAGCCAGGGGGAGGCTTCCTTTTGTAAATTACATGTATATATAAATATCCCCATCAATAACGTCTACTTCGTATGTTTGAATACAACCGTCATCAGGTTTTTGAACTTCACCTGTTAGTAATGAAATTTTCCAATCATGTAGTGGACAAAAGACGAATTCACCAGATACAATACCTTCCGCTAATGGTCCGTTTTTATGAGGACAACGATTTTCTACAGCTCGAATATCACCATTTGAAAGGCGGAATAGGGCGATAGACATACCTTTCATTTGTACCTCTTTACCAATTTGAAAAGGGAGGTCTTCCACACACATAATTTTTATTTTCTCTTTCGTTTGTAACATACAGTGCACGCTCCTTATTTTACAGTTTCTACTTCATACATCGCTTTTAATGATTTCGTTTCTAGTGCTTGTCCCCATGCTTCCGTATATGTGCTACGAGCTTTTTGGAAACGTTCATTTAGCGTAGTGACCATATTTGCATCTTGCAGTATTTCTTTTATGTGATCGAAGCCTAATCGTTCTGTCCAGTAGGCAGTTCGTTCGCCGTAAATACCAGTTTCACGATAATATTGCATGTAAGCTGTTGCGATGCGAAGGACATCGTCTTCAGTAGGGACAATCATTACAAAATCAGCTTCCCGTACTTCCGTACCACCATTTCCGCCGATATATAGTTGATATCCATTTTCGACACAGACAACGCCAAAATCTTTCGTAAGTACTTCCGCGCAGTTACGTGGACAACCCGTTACACCCATTTTCATTTTATGAGGTGTATCTACCATTTCTAATGATTGTTCAAGTAACATACCAAGTCCTAATGAATCTTTCGTACCGAAACGACAGAAGCGAGAACCAACACATGATTTTACATTACGAAGGGATTTTGAATACGCATATCCAGAAGTCATATTTAAATCAGCCCATACGTTAGGTAAATCTTGTTTCTTAACACCATATAAGCCGATTCGACTCGCACCTGTAATTTTCACGAGAGGAACGTCATATTTTTTTGCAACTTCAGCAATTTTCATTAAATCATCTGCTGTTGTAACGCCTCCGTACATACGTGGAATAACAGAAAATGTACCATCATGCTGGATGTTACCATTCATTCTTTCATTAACGTAACGGGATGATTTATCATCTGCATATTCTTCTGGAATCGCCATACGTAAATAGTAATTTAAAGCAGGACGACATTTCGAACATCCGTCTTCATGTGCAAAACCAAGAACATTTCGTACTTCTTTTGGGGATTTTAAACCTTTCTCATGAATCGCCGTTACGACTTCATCACGTGATAAAGTTGTACATCCACACATACCGGCAGATTGTGCAGTTGCATCAAATGCATCTCCAAGTGTATGAGATAAAATTTGTTCAACAAGCGGACGACATTTACCACAAGACCCTGCGGCTCTTGTGCATCCTTTTACTTCTTCAAAAGTAGTTAACTCTTGTTCTAAAATGGCATGTACGATTGTGCCTTTCGTAACGCCATTACATCCACAAACAGTGTCATCGGCACTCATAGTAGCAACGTTAAGTTCACTTTCTTCACCAGCTTTGTGAAGAAGGGAAGCTGCTGTATATTCTTGTATATCTTCTTCTGTCTTTAACATACTGAAGAGGCGTGTACCATCAGCAGTATCACCGTATAAAACGATACCAACGACTTTATTGTCGCAAATTAATACTTTTTTATAGGAACGTTTACATTCATCAAAGATTGATATTGCTTTCGTTTGATCATCTTCATAAATTTGGCCAGCAGAGAATAAATCACAACCTGCAACTTTTAATTGCGTACCGACGATGCTGCCTGTATATCCATCAGTTTGTAAATTCGTTATATGTTTTGCTAATATTGCACCTTGTTCATATAGAGGAGCAACAAGGCCATAGGCGATACCGTCATGTTCCGCACATTCTCCAACTGCATAAATAGATTCATCATTTGTTTGCATAAAGTCATTGACTACAATACCGCGATTTACAATTAAACTAGCATCTTTTGCTATTTGAGTATTCGGGCGTATGCCGACAGCCATTACAATTAAATCACAATCTACAACTTCACCATCTTCAAATTGAATGCCCTCAACGTGGTCTGTACCAAGAATTTTTACCGTTTTCTTTTCCATGAGAAATTTCATGCCTTGTGCTTCTAAATCTTCACGAAGGAGAGAAGCTGCTTTGGTATCTAGTTGTTGCTCCATTAAGCTCGGCATTAAATGAACGACATGTACGTCCATTCCTAAGTCAATGAGGCCTCTTGCGGCTTCTAAACCAAGTAATCCACCACCGATGACAACGGCTTTTTTCTTATCTTTAGCAGTATTTATCATAAATTGTGTATCTTCAATTGTTCGAAATCCTGTCACACCAGGAAGGGTAGAACCTTCAACAGGCAAAATAAAAGCACTAGAACCTGTTGCGATAATGAGTTTGTCGTATGTAAGAGTACGATTCTTTTCTGTAATAATGATTTTTTCTTCTCGGTTAATACTTTGAACGCTTTCGTTTGTATATAAAGTTATTTCATTATCCTCATACCAACTATATTCATTTATAATGATATCTTGCATATTTGTTTTGCCTTGTAGAACATGAGAGAGCATAATGCGATTGTAATTTGGATGTGGTTCATCTCCAAAAATATTAATCTCATATGAATCACTATCATGTTTTAATATTTCTTCCATACAGCGTATTCCAGCCATACCATTTCCGATCATAACTAAACGTTTTTTCATATTCATTTCCCCTTTTATGTGAAATTCTGAACAAAGTATTATATTCTCATTATAGAAAATCAAAAAAGGGGAAGATGTGATATTTATCACACTTTTATAATGATTCACAAATTGTTAAAATTCGGATTTATGTGAAGGGAGAAGCGAAAGAGAATTTGGTGATATGGGTAGAGGGGGAGGGGAAGTATAAATATTTTTCACACAATGAAAAAGCAGGACATGAGCATTTATACTCATGTCCTGCACTTTATTTATGCTTTTGTAATTGCACGCGGAAATAAAATATTATTTTCTAAATGAATATGCTCAAATAAATCAGATTCAATGGCTTCAAGGCGCTGGTAAACAAGGCGATAAGTGCCACAAGCCCCTTCTGGTGGAGTAAAGTCATTTGTCACCTTACGAAGTTCTTTAATAATATTGCCAGCGTGGTTATGTTCATTCTCCAACTCATCTACTACTTTACGTAACTTTGCATAGTTTTCATCAGTTGGATTTTGTTCGAATTCTAAAATTAATGGGAAATCTTCCGTTTCTTCTTTAATTAAATGTTGTTCTAATTCCATTTTAAGTTCATGAAATAGCTTATGAATTTGAGCTAAATGAGGCTGATTCGCTCCATGAACGCGTAATACTTTCGTTACATACGGGCTTAACTGCGGCAACTCCTCATTTAAATAGCGATGATGCTTATTAATTACATAATCAATCAATTCGAGATAAGAAGCATTTTTCCAATCAATTTCAGATTCGTTTAATAGTTTCGTATTATGATAAAGTGTATTTAACTCTGTAATTACTTCAGAAGCTGATAAATTTCTTTCATTAATTGCATCAATCAGTGGTCTATTACCACCACAGCAAAAATCTATTCTATATGACTTAAAAAGGTCGCTAGCTTTCGGGAATTGCGTAACAATCTCACCAACAATTGAAGTTTCAGTAAATGTATGTTCCATATGAATGCCTCCATAAAGTTTAAATGTAATATCTAAATTAAGAATAGCGATAAGTGAAAAATAATGTGGTGATTGAAATCACTTATAATGTGTCAGTTTTGAGAATTCTAAAATGAGTTTTATAAAAGTGAGAGGGAGGGTAATTGGTCGCAATAGTTTCTGATAATAAAAAAAGAAGCTTACTAGAAGCTTCTTTTTTTATTACTATTTTTCACATGCAACTCCATCGCCATCACGATCAAGTTTAGAGCTATAACCTGGTTGATCTCTATATAATGGAGCTTTTCCAGCATTCTTAACTTCAGTACAATTTTTGTAAATTACATTACTATTGTTACTTGTAGCTGGTTTTGTTTGAGCTTGCTGTGCTTTTTGTTGTTCCTGTTGTACGCGAGCTTGTTCAGCAGCTTGACGTTGTTGCTCTTCTTGTTGTTTGCGGGCTTGCTCAGCGGCTTGACGTTGTTGCTCTTCTTGTTGTTTACGAGCTTGCTCAGCAGCTTGGCGTTGTTGTTCTTCTTGTTGTTTACGGGCCTGTTCTTCAGCTTGACGCTGTTGCTCTTCTTGTTGTTTACGAGCTTGTTCTTCAGCTTGGCGTTTCTCATCCTCTTGCTTACGAGCTAGTTCCTCAGCTTGACGTTTCTCATCTTCTTGCTTACGAGTTTTTTCGTCCGCTTCTTTCTTTTCTAATTCCTTTTTCTTTTCGTCATCTTTTTTCTCTTCACTATTAGAAGCAACTTGTTTATTCGTTGCTGTCGTTTTTTCAGAAGAAGGACCTGAAATACCTAATAGCGCAACAAAAATGACAAATAAAATAGTTGTAATAATAAATTGTTTTTTTGCTACACCGGTTTTCTTAATTACAGATAAGATTGCTAGAACAAGGAAGAAAATAAATAAAACAAAGCTTAAAATAGAAAAGAATTCAACAATTGGGTGATTAGAAGTCTCTGCGCCAGTTATTATTAAGACGATTGAAATCATAAAAAGAATAACGGTAGAGCGACCATATTGTTTTACTTTACCATTTTTCTTAAAGAACGAGATGATGCAAAGAATTAAAAGGATAAAAGCAATAAAAAATAAAGCCGCACCAATATTACTCAATACTGTCATTTGAATACCTCCATTTGTAAGATTTTCTCTATTGATTATATAAAAATCTATTGGGAATTACAGGGTTTTTAATAAAATAAAAAGATTTATATTATTTTTAATAGATAGATAAACAATTATTTTATATATAAAGAAAAATGGATTTAATTACTATTACTTTTTGAAAAAAAATTTCATAGATTATAGTATCTCATTTGAAAGGAGGAGATTTGAATGGAATTTCAATTATTAGTGAATTGCGTGTTACAAGAAGGGAATGCTTACTTTTTAGTAACAAAAGTAGATGATGTTATTACGTTGAAAGTGCCAATTACAGCAGGAGTAGCAGGTTTATTTTTAGCTTTAGGTGTACCAAGATGTTCTTAATTTAGATTTTTATAGTAAAAGGATGAGGGACAAGCCTTACCTTTTACTATTACATAATTTTTTTATGTAAACTAAATGAGTGTTTTCAGTTTTTTAATATTATTTTTGCAATAGCACGTTTAAAACAGACATGCATATACTATAATGTTTCATTGGCCTTTGATGATAAACGATAGTTTAAAAAAGTGTATCGAAAGTAGAAGTAGTACTTTTTTAAATAATGAAAATATATGAGGTGCTAGTATATATGAAAAGAAGGACGTATGATATTCCAGTCGCGTTGCGAAGAGAATGGTTTTTAATAGAGTTAGCGCATTTAACGAAGAAATATGGAATTGAAATTGCAACTAGTAAAATAGAAGATGCACCATTTCTAAGAGATAAAGTTACAGAATTGAAAATAGGAGCGGGTTTGCAATACGATAAATATGATGATGAGTACATCATCGAGTTTTAAACAAAGAAGCTGCGTATAAAAGGTTATTAAAGAGACCTTTTATACGCAGCTTTTTTTGTAAAGAAAAAGCTTTATTGAGAAATATATAAAACGCTTACTGCAAAAAGGAATGAAGGAATGTTGAGAGAATAACGTTTGATAAGAAAGGAATGTGGCTATTAATTTCTTATCAAATGTATTGTAAAAGTAATCGATTAAATGGAATTAAAAACAATTGGTGTTCAACATTAGGGTAGCGCTTTCTTTCAAGGGGAAAAGGGGGATTTTAATGGGGATTATGAAAAGGTGTATCGTATTACTTATTTTACTTTGTTTTATGAGTCCGATGGTTGTCAGTACAAATGTACACGCAGAGGTTGTAACAGAGCTTAAGACTGGCTTTCCAAATCAAGAAGTATTTACTCCTGGAGAATGGTTTTTAGGTCAGAAACCTGCTAATCATGATGGGAATAAACCACCAATTCTCTTTGTACAAGGAAGAAATGGTAATGCGGATAGTTGGTATGGAAAGACAGTATATCATGATATGAATGATATGTACGATTATGCTTTGAAAGCAGGCTATCAAACTGTATTTATTCAATTATATGATGCCGCAGGGAAAGGATCTGCTAGCCAATGGGACAATGGAAAATTGTTAGCACAAAAGCTTGAAGAGATTTATAATCATTTTGGTAAAAAAGTAAATGTTGTAGCTCACAGTAAAGGTGGTATCGATACACAAGCTGCGTTAGTTGGATATGGAGCGAATCGATTTGTTGGAAATGTTATTACGCTTGCCACTCCACATTACGGATCAAATTTAGCGGATTTATCATATAGTTGGTGGGCAGGGTGGCTTGCCTCTATATTAGGTCAAAAAGATGATGGGACATATTCATTACAAATAGGTGAAATGGCAAAGTTTCGTTCTACAATAGATAATAATCCAGCAGCTAAATTAAACCGTTACTATACGGCTACTGGGACAAGCTGGGGGCCTGTTTTTTCAGCATTATCTATGGGCGGGTTGTATTTGTCATCATATGGTTCTAATGATGGGTTAGTGAACGAATGGAGTGCTAAGTTACCATATGGAACACATTTATTTACAGATTCACGGTTTGATCATGATAATATACGAAAAGGTTCAGCTGTTTTCGCACGAATTGAACCATATTTACGGACGGCGAATGTACCAGTACCGGTTTTATTAGCCCCAAGTAATAGTTCAGAGGAAAAGGTAGAACAATTAAACACAACCTCTAATCAAGCTATTTTAGGAGGAGAGTTGTCACAAAATCAGTGGGTAGGGCAAACTGTCGCAGTTGATAAAAAGGCAGAAGGGGTAGTTTCTGTTTTAACAGCTTCTTCGGATGTAGAAATACAACTAATATCTCCAAAAGGAAAAGTTTATACAAATAAAGATAGTGCTGTATCTACTGGTGAAGGTGAATCTTTCTTTAAAGGAGCGACTATAAGAACATTTAAATTTGATAAAATGGAAGCAGGAGAATGGCAAGTTAAAATGATGGCGAAGCAGCCGAAAGATGCATATGTAATCGTAACCGATTACAAAAAAGATGCTCCGTTCGTCCTTCAAATGCCGGCAAAAGTTAAAGTAAATAAAGCAGAGTATAAACTCAAAAAATCACCTGTAGCTCCAGAAATGAAAGGCGATCTTTCAGTAACAGTAAGAGTAATTAATAAAGATGGAAAGTTAGTTTCAGAATCAAATGAATCGCAAAATATTAATACAAATACATTTACAGGTGCTTTGAAAAATATAGAACAGCCAGGTGTATATAACGTTACAATTGATATAAAAGGGATGAATAAGGAAGGACAACCTTATAATCGTACGATAGTTAAGTCGGTTTATGTGGAGAAGTAGGAAAGAATGAATAGGTTTTAATAAAAAAAGTGCCGAATTCTTGTGGTAGAAGGATTTCGGCACTTTTTCATATTTAGTAAATGAATAAAAAAGTGAAATGGGAGTTTATGTTGTATAAGAG
Source organism: Bacillus sp. NH11B (assembly GCF_001884205.1). Classification (NCBI taxonomy): domain Bacteria; kingdom Bacillati; phylum Bacillota; class Bacilli; order Caryophanales; family Bacillaceae; genus Bacillus; species Bacillus sp. NH11B. Next base: position 39,264 of record NZ_MAOG01000101.1, read on the forward strand.
GACGATAGGAATCAAAAAAACGTTATGCAATAAAAAAAGATACTAAATTAGTATCTGAATGTGAGGGAATAGTATTAACTTAGTTTTGTAACTGTTAATTCAACTGAATTTATACCATTATCACAAGCCACAATACTTTGATGATTGAAACCACTATTATTTCTAAGTTGAAGAGTTGAATTAGCTGGAACCGTAACAATAGTTTCGCCAACTAGTTGAAGGCATTCGTTATTTGATGAAGTATTCATTTGAAAAGCGAAATCACCTTGACTATTAGCAAGTGGATTGTTATTTAAAAATATAGTTATAACGGGGATATGTGGAAATACAGGATTTAACGTAGTGTTAATACTTGAAATAAAAGAAATTCTATAATCACCAGCTTTACTAAATTGTATAGTAGTTGGATTTAGTAAGGAAACTCCTCCTGCCAAAGGGCCAACGTGATTAAACGGAAAAGAACCGCCAAAAGGAACAGTTATAAACTTAGTCTGCCAAAAAGTGCCGTAAGCAGGCTTAGATGATTTATGTGAATGGTCGGATGAACATTTTTTATACGAACTGGAAGATCGATGGCACGAACATTTTTTATATGAACTAGAAGAAGAGTGGCATGAACATTTTTTATATGAACTTGAAGAATGATAGTATGAACCCAAAATATTACCTCCTATTATTATTAATAATATTAAATGTATAACACATAGTAGTTTATGCAATCGAAAAGCAAGTGGCGTGTATACTTGTCCATATATAAGGTAATAGATTTGGGATAAAAAGCTGGCATAATATAAAGTGCTCTAATGAGAGATATAGTTTTCAAAAGAATAGAATTAGAATATTCTATATAATGACTTGTGAAGACGAAAAAGCAGAAAATTTAGCAGATAACTCTATCCAAGGTTTTAAAATGTTGAATTATTTAAACTTAAAGATAGTATATCGCCAAAGTAAAGAAGAGAAGTATTTTAAGGACAGCATTTTAGTGAAACAGAGAAATGGATAAAGCGATGATTAAGTTTCTAACTTAGTCGTCGTTTTTTATTTATGTAGTTGGGCAGGAAGAAGGCAAAAAATATCGAATGAATGTAATTATACAGAATTGTTTGTATTTGGTATGGGTAGTAGTTAAAGATACGTTAGTTATATTTCAAACAGTAAGAAAAGAGAGATTAAATAATAGAGGGAGCAACTTACATGGAAAATATATTAAAGGTATCCTCAAAATCAAGTCCGAATTCAGTGGCAGGTGCAATAGCGGGCGTACTAAGAGCAAGTGGTAATGTAGAAATCCAAGTAATTGGAGCTGGTTCTTTAAATCAAGCGATTAAAGCGATTGCGATTGCAAGAGGTTTTGTCGCTCCAAGTGGAATTGACTTGGTTCTTGTTCCAGCGTTTCAAGAGGTTACTATCGATAATCAAGAAAGAACAGCAATTAAATTAATTGTAGGTCCTAGAAGAAAAAGGTCTTAATAGCGAGCACTAATATAAGGGGATTTGAAAAGGTCGCAAGATAAAGTAATAAAAAGACCACTCTCACTTTTGAAATGAACCCGAATAGTGGTACATGAGAAAAACACCTCCTGAATTCGCATACTAAGTGAAGTGACCCAATGAAATAAGACAAGGAAAAAACACCTCTTATACCGTATTTAATTTAAATACGAATATACGGAGGTGTTTCTTTTATGGGAACGAGAAAATCTTATTCAGAAGAAATTAAATGGAAAACAATCGAACTGAAAAAACAAGGGCACACAAACAAAGAAATCTATGTATATGTGAAATAACAAAAGAAACTGGCTCTTTATTTAAGCCGGCTTTTTTATATACTCGTTTACTTTTGTTATATCTCACTAAATGCATAACAACTATGCCGTAGTAATGTATTTAGTTTATATTATAAATTGGTATTAAATATCTTAATTGAAGTACTCTGTATTTCTACCCATTCGTTTAATATATCTTGCTCGATTCCTTCTATATCAATTAGTACAATACTATCATAAATATTTAGTGTTGCTAAGTTATCCTCACTGTTATAATCTAGCTTAGCAATTACTTTAATGCCTTCATCATTCTGAATTATTGCATTTGCATTTTCATCTGAAAAGGCTATATTTGTATTCCATATAAATTCATCATCTATATCTATTTCTACATTATAGTTTTCATTTTTTTCTGGCTTATCACCATCCCACTCAGCGATAAATTGATTGCTATCTACTTGAACTAATACTTTATATCCATCTAATAATTTTTCTGATATATATACTATCTTAACATTCATTGCTTATTACTCCTGTTTTTTTATTTCTATGTAATTAAAATTTACTTTTAGATAATGCTTTTAATATAGGGTTTATGATTTTACTCAATAAACGAAATCCCCTAAATGTGGAGCTAACAATTTTCATAAAGTTAGAACGTTTTTTCATTTTTATTTTCATTTCTTGAACAAAATTATGAATCTAATATCTTTCTAACCCCTTTTTCCCTCTGTAATTAACCTAGAATACAAGATTATATCATTTTTATTCCCAGCTATATTTGAAAAACAGTATGTTTTTTATCTCAAATCAATTATATCTATAAATTTAAGGAAAATTCTGTTATAAGATGCATCAGTGCAAGTTATTAAATTCTTTATCGGATTTATGTCAGTTACAGTCATATATCTAGTAAGCAAATGACCATCTCTATAATAAGTAATCAATATCTTCTCCTCAGAAAGAAATGAACATAATAACTTGTTTTCAATAATTTCTTGTTCGTCTTGGGTTAATATAGGGCGCTCCATTTTTGTTTGTTTTTTAACAATCTTACGAACACCGATGAACTTCTTCGGTATCGAAGTGAATGGAGTCTGCTTAACCATTTCTCTTCTTTTTGACATGTTTGTATATCCCCTTAATTTTTGTAAATAACTGTATCATTATACAGGGTTTTAGAGATATGTGTATTGTTTATGAAATAATAAAATGTATACGTAGAGATTTTTGGTTCCACATATAATCAATACGGATTTAACTACCCATGATTTATATATATAAGCGTTTGCCTATCGTGAGTAGGCGGACGGTATATAGAGTGTTGGTAGCACTTTATATACACGCTGTGCTCTTTTGTTTTTTGCTTAATAGATGCCCACAAAATAATGAAACAATATTATTTGTTTTGAGTTTCAAATTTTTAAGATTCCCTATAAATAGGGGGTTCGTGATTATTTTGATTTGTTATTTGGGTGTGAAGCTTGATTAGCACACAAGTTCAACAGTAGGAACGGTAACACCTATTTATAAAGGTGATTGTAATACAAAATTTAGTGTGGGAATTTATGTTAAATGAATGGTTTTTATAATGAAAATAGACCTAGTACAGTTTAATTAAAAGGTTATCATTTGCTCACAAATAATATAAAAACACATGAAAAAATGTGAAATACCCTTTTGAAATAGAATATAATATAACGAATAAAAAGTGTCACAAATGCTTGTATAACAGGCATTTGTGACACTTTTATAGTTTTATCTAACACAAAATGAACAAACTTAAAACTGCTCATTCTTCTCCCAAGATTCAACGATATAGGCCTATAAACCTTGTCATATCAAGGTTTATAGGATCTGTTTTTTATTAATGCTCACATTTTGCTCACATTAGAATTTTTATGTTTTTATTTGATGTTTTCATAAGGTTTTATTACATTCTCAAAATTTTCTGCGGCCTGTTGCTGCATGTTTTGTGTGATATGGCTATACTTGTCTAATGTCATTTGAATAGAAGAGTGGCCTAAACGATCCTGAACAATTTTAGGATGCTCACCAGCTTGAAGCATAAGTGTTGCATGCGTATGTCTTAAGTCGTGAATACGAATTCGTGGAACTTTAGCTCTTCTATAGTGGTCTTTCAAAAAACGATGGGGAGCATCTATATGTAAGGGAGAATGAATTGTATTGCCAGCGAAAATAAATGCCTCTTCATTCAAATGTATGCCCCAGCGGAAAAACTCTTTCTTTTTATATACGTAGTATGATTGTAACTCTGTTACAACAAAGGAAGAGATACTGATGCTTCTATTGGAAGATTTAGTTTTTGTAGCAGCTTTAAATAGTCCTTCTTCAGTTTTTACAAGAGATTTATTAACTAAGATACGTTTGTTATCAAAGTCAATATCTTTCCATGTCAGTGCAAGTAACTCCCCACGTCTCATACCTGTATAGATCGAAAGTAAAAAGAACATATAGTACTTTTTATTTTTTTCTTTTAAATATTGGAGGAATCGATTACATTCCTCACTAGACCAGGTTTTCATTTCACTTTGCTCTTCACGCGGTTTTTTTACTTTATTCATTATATTATCATGTATGATCTCCCATTCTACAGCATGTTTGAATATGCATCTGAAGCAGCGATGGATATTGCTGATTGTACCATTTGACAGACCTTTTTCTTTAAGTTCAGCATAATAGCTTTGAATCATTACAGGCTTAATACTTTTAATTTTTTTATAACCAAATGTGGGAAGTATATAAAGTCTGACTAGGCTCATGTCTTTTTCATAAGATGTTATTTTTAACTCAGCTTTACGAATAGGCTTTAATTTTTCCCAGATATCTAACATACTTAATTGTTTGTCATCAAAATACATACCTTTTTCAATCTCTGTAATCATAGTTGCAGCAGCATTTTGAGCTTCTTTTTTAGTTCTAAATCCACCTTTACTTTTTTGCTTTCTTTTGCCTGTCATTGGATCTATACCAACATCTATAGTAAACGACCACTTATCTCCACGCTTATGAAAGTATCCCTTCAAATTTAACCCTCCTAAAAAAATTATTAAATCATTTTGTAGTGTTGAGTAATGGCATCTTGTAACTTACTAGCTAATAGTTGGTTTTCATAACGCAGTAGCCTTTTTTCAGCGAATTGGGGTGAGACGTTAAAAGTCTCAGCTATAAAATGTGCTGTTAAATGTGAAGGGAGCAAGCTTCTTAACATGAAAGTTGGAATACAAAAATGTAATTCGAAATTCTTAGCTTTTGCTTCTTGATAGTCTAGAAACATTTTAGGCATTAATAATTGATTACCAGAATGTAAGAGTATGTGGCATAGCTCATGTCCGAAATCTTCCCATTGTTCCTGCTTTGTTTTACGATTATCAATTACTAAGCTACACATTCCATTCCTTTCAATAGCATGGCTACCAAATGGGGCAAAGTAAACAAAAATGCTTAATTTATTCGCAATCTCCATCATATCAATTTCTTCTGGAACAATAATAGATAAGGATTGGTACATGTGCTGGATATAGTCTTCGAGTTGTGTTGTAAAGTAGGGTTGCGATTGAAACATGATTTTCACTCCATTTAAATTATAAAATAAGAACATTTGTTCTTATTTTATAATAAAAGAGAAAGAGTTTGAAGTTTTATTTTTTATATTAATTTATATATATAAAATTATATAAGGTTACTAATTTATATCTTGCCAGGAATTAAATGTTAAGGGTAATAAATGAAAGAAATATATGGCAAAGAGGGTTGAGAGTAGTTGGAAATGAAAACAATGGTAATAGGTAAAATTGACTTTTAGAATAGGGAAGATTCTTTTTTTCAGGTTTTATTAAGTATATAATTAGTATATCTCAAATTTTCACAGTAGGTATGTTATTGGTAGAGTACCGAGTGTTAATAATATTTTCAATTGATTTTGTAAATAAGTTCAAGCTTGACCAACAAATGTCACAGAATACTAATAAATATATATAGTTTCTATTTAATCAAAAGCTTGGAAAGCTCAACAAAAGTGCTTTCCAAGTTTAAGAATTAATAAGTTAAAGGTTACCTTTTAGATTTCACATAACCATTTGCTTGAGCATCAGCTTCTGAACAGAACCATACGATATTATCTTTTGTAGAATCATAATATTGCCCACCAGGAACATGGTATTTTTTCGAATTGGCATTTCCTTTAATTTGCCCTTTACAAGTAGTGTTGGATTCTTTGTCATCACTAGGATCATTCTGGAAAGGCTGGCCATTAGAGCCTCCACGATTAGCACTAGATGAGGAAACTGTAGCGCTTTTCTTTTGTGAAGCCTCTTCCTGAGCTTTACGTTGAGCTTCTTCTTGAGCCTTGCGATCAGCCTCTTCCTGAGCTTTACGTTGAGCTTCTTCTTGAGCCTTGCGATCAGCCTCTTCCTGAGTTTTACGTTGAGCTTCTTCTTGAGCCTTGCGATCAGCCTCTTCCTGAGTTTTACGTTGAGCTTCTTCTTTCTTCTTTGTGTCTTCTTTATTATCAGCTGAAGTGGAAACTTTTGTGTTTACCTTTTGTGCAGTTTGTTTGGAAGCTGATTTGCCATCAACAAACGCACTACTCATTAAAAAGAATGCTAAAGCTAGATATAAATATGTATATAATACTTTTTTTCTTGTTTTTATTTGTATTTTCGGTAACACAAATTGTGGTTTTATTAATCCAATAATTAAAGCTAGTAAACTTAACATAAAGCCCCCAAAACCAATGTTAACAATTATAGGGTGGATAGAATTTGGAATGATTGCTTGAAGAATTAAAAATAAAATTAAGCTATAAACAATAGAAGCAATAAACATTTTCCAGCCTGTTTTAGAACGATAACCAAATATTTTTCTCCAGTTCATTTAAGAACCTCCTTTTCTGAATTGCTGCGCTTTACTACTCAAAGTAGAATAATAACCACCTTTCCCTATTGGATAAGAATAATATATCGATAAAACGAATATATTACAAAACAAATACACGCATGAAGCGTGTATTTGTTTTGTAATAAAATCTCTATTTTATTTATATCTATTTTGTCTAATCTTTTCGTTCTGCATTATAAACTCCCAAAAGCGTTTTAACTCTTCGCGTTTTTCAGGTGAAGCATCTTTAATATCTTTAAACCAGAGACTCAGTTCTGGATCCACATCAATATTAGTTGGTACATGTTCTTGATAACTAGTTGTTCTTCCAAGGAGGAAGTCAGTTGTTACTTTAAAATAATTAGCAATACGATTTAATGTATCATAATCGGGTTGGCGCTCATTTCTTTCATACATACCGATGGTACTTTCACTAAGTTTAAGCGTAAGTGCTAAATCTTTTTGAGTTATTTTCTTTTCTTTTCTTAACTCACGTAGTATATTTCCGAATGTTTTCATTTTATCACCTGTCCTTATAATAACACATTGCGTGTTATTTGATTAAGTTTCTGATTTTTAACCACACGAAAAGTGTTGACAACACGAAGCGTGTGGTTTATATTTAAAATCAACAACACGATATGTGCGGTTGAGGGGGTGTAGATATGAATAAGAGAAAAGTAGCAGCAACTCTTGTTAATTTAAGAAATGGAAAATCTAGAGAGGAAATTGCAGAGGCGATAGGAATCAGTGTGAGTACATTGCAAATGTATGAGAATGCACAGAGAATTCCAAGAGATAGTATAAAAATAAAATTAGCCAATTTTTATGGTGTTACAGTTCAATCTATTTTTTTTGATTATTAACAACACAAAGTGTGCGGTCGTGTGAAAGAATACTAAGGGGGAGAAATATGATTAACTTCGACATCGAATCATTCCGACAGATTATCCGCGAAGAAGTACAAAAAGCAACTGAGCATCTTCAACCAATGAACGAACTACCACCATTCTTAACCATTTCGGAATTAATGGACCTGTTACATATTAAACGCACTAAGGCATCTGAGTTATTAAACCGTTCTGATTTTCCAGTATGTCGTGAAGCGGGAGTTCTTATTCCTACACATCTTCTTTTTAAGTGGATGGAAAATCATACTGACTGGGTCGAAAATAATACTGAGTATTACAATCCATTTAAAGAATCCGTCTAATACAAAGTTACCATGTTGGGTTGTCACAAATAAATAATATGTTAGGTACGAATGGGGGAAGTAAACGATGTCTATAGGAAAAGAAGTTGCTATGGCACGTAAACGAAAGGGAATCACCCAAGAACAGCTCTCCTTAGAAATCCCTGTTAGTCGTGAGTCATTAGCAAAATATGAAACTGAAAAACGAAGAATACCGAAAGACTTAAGAAAATGTATTACTGAAGGAATAGACGACCCACAATTGTTTTTTAAAATGTGGAGTGAAGCAGCTGGTCATGTAAGCATTCCATTTTTTAATGGAGAATACATAGATCTGCATCCTACAAGTATGAGGTACATGGTTCAGCAAGAAACAAATGAAGCTTTGAAACAGCTTGATACATTATGTTGGTTTAAACCTTCACAAGTATGGTCTGAACATGAGAAAGAATCTATGAAAAAGGCTATGCATGAAATTTTAGATGCTACTGGTTCGATGATGAGTCTAGTAGCGGTCTTATGTGATCAGTACGGTTTTTCAATGACAGATATATTTAAGTATTGGAAGGTTTCGCTGAGAGCAAGGAAATATACAGATGGCTGATTTGATTATTACTAGGGAGGTTAAAGTAATGACAATTGATTATGTGAGTCCAACTTTAAAGCAATATAAAGAACTGGTAAGAAAAGAAGCAAATTTATATGGTGATATCAGAATCGCATCAATTTGTGGAGATTTTATAAAAGCTAAAAATTTAAAGCAAGAGAAGAAATTAACAGAGATAAGAATTCGAATTATAGAAGCTGCATTCGTTTTGAAAAATAAAAAGAAAAAAGAAAAGGCTACCGCATAGCCCGCGATAACCCAAAATATCAACAAATGAATTATAACATATTCCGATTTAATGCGACAAGCAACTGCGCTTGTCGTTATGGCCAGAAAGATTTGTTCTCCTGTTGTTAATAGTTTATAAGATTGTACTTTCTGGCCATAACGATACGTACAGTATCAAATTATTTTTAAGTGAGGAATAAAGTATGAAAGTAGATTGTAATCGTCTGTTTGATTTAGTTCTACCAGGAGACTTTGCTTTTGCAAATGAATTACATAACTGCATGATGACATGTATTCATAATATGTTCAATGCTAGTTCGCTTGATGAAGCAGATCACTGGGAGAAAGAGTTAAATAGGTGTGCTAAAGAATTCAAGAGTATTCGTAACGCAAGAGAAGAACATGATGTATTAAAGAGTAATCGTGTAGTTGTTAAAAAGCTTCAAGGGAAAGGGATTAATGCATCATTAGTTAGTTGTAGAAAATAAAAAATCTATCACTTGGCAGAGTGATAGATTTAAGGCCCGTATAGCGAGTCTTTATAAATATTAATTTAGTTAAATTATATCAAAGTAAATCAAGTAAAACAATGGAGGATGAATATTATGGCAGTTTATAGACCTGTTCAGGTTTCATATTGGCAAGATGCATTTGTTTTAGATCTTACACCAGAGGAGAAATACTTTTACTTGTATTTAATGACTAACAGTAAAACTTCTCAGAGTGGAATTTATGAGCTTCCATTACGTGTTATAGAAATGGATACAGGATATAACCGTGAAACAGTTGAGAAACTATTAGAGCGGTTTAGTGATTACGGAAAAATTAATTACAACAAGAAGACTAAAGAAATCATGTTGCTTAATTGGCTTAAATTTAATGCTATTACAAATATGAACATTGAAAAGTGTGTGCTGAAAGAAATACAGAGCATTAAAGACGAGGAGTTTTTAGTTGATTTTTATGAAACCTGTTTAGAGCAAGAAAAACAGCAGGATTTTAAAATTCCTCGTATTAAGGAGTACTTCCAAGCTCGTTTTGAGTGGCTTGCAAGGGGCTTCGATGACCCTATGAAGGAAAAAGAAGAAACAAAAACAGAAACAAAAGAAAAAGAAGAAACAAAAACAGAAACAAAAGAAGCAGCGAGCTGCTCCGAAATGCCAAAAGTAGCAGTAGAAAATCCAATAGCATTTTATGAACAAAATTTTGGAGTTCTTAAACCTTTTGTAGCTGAAGGTATTAACGCTTGGATTGATGATTTAAATACACAACTTGTAATTAAAGCAATGAAAATCGCTTTAGAAAAAAATGCACCTAATATGTCTTATGTGCAAGGTATTTTAAGAGATTGGCATGCTAAAGGGTATAAAAGCATTAATGATGTTGAAGCTGCACAAGCTCAATTCCGTAAGAAATATCAGTCACGTGGTGGAAGAAATAATGCTCGAAAAGAAATTGTTCCTGATTGGTTACATACTCAAGATACGGAAACACATTCTCAGTCAGTAGAGCGTAGTGAAACCGAATTAGAAGCTGAACGTAAACGTTTAGAACAAGTGTTATCTAAATATAAAAAAGAGGCTTAGGAGGATTGTAATGCCAAAGCAGCTAACAATCTTTGATGTTGAACCAGTTGTGTCATTTGATCCTAAGAAGGCTCATGTTCATCGGTTAAATTCTAAACTACGTTTTGCTGACGTTGTTGTACAAATACCACGCCAAGCAAAGGCGATTGACGAATTAAAACCAACGACAGCACCTGATGAGCGTTATGAGTTGTTTGAAGATTACGTGATTGGTATTTGGCGCTATAAGCGATCGGAGGATAAAGAATTTGTATGGGAAGAAGCAGAAAAAATGTGTAAGCAAGCACGGGATGAAAAAAAACCGATTCCAATACGGCTCCATTTATCACTTGAACAATCATTTGTTCCAGAAAATGTTGTGCGATATTTGTAGACAAACAAAAAAGCCGAGATTGCTCCCGACCTACTTCGACAAAGTAATTATAACATATGGGAGTGATCTTGGTGGGAATCAGAAAAGAAAATCTTGTAGAAATGACAGCTGAAATAGATTTGAAAATAAACGGAATATATGTTGTTAAAAATGGTCAAGTCCAACTAATAGAACCACCTCAAGGTGGATTTGGTGAACAATCATTTGTATATCAAAGTGGAAAAGTAATTCGTATGGAAGAACGAAAAACACAGTTACTTTAATCAAATTTGAATTTTATTAAAAAATTGGACCAAAAGCATTAATAATGAGATGGGAAAAAGAGCATCATCACTGAAATAAAAAAGCCCTGCACACAGGGCGTATAAAAAGATACCTTAGCAATAACGACGATTAGGGGGACGTATTAGCTAAGGTATCTGTATAGGTGATTGCATACTAAGTATGCAATCAGGAGCATTGTTGAATGTATTGGGTTATTCAACAAGTTCAGAATAACACGAAATTTTTGATAATTCACCCGATAAATTTATCCTAAAAATGTTCGGTAGGATTTTCAGGTTTAAAATATGTTCATAAATTATAACAAAAGCGTTATTTTAATCGAAAAGGGGGAATTAAGATGTCAAAAACTACAGCAGTTCGTTACACAGTTCCATCTGTGGATGGTGAAGGTTGGGGGATAGTTTTATTCGATAACACTGGAGTATTTTCAGCTGTTACGGACTTTGGTAACTTCGCTTATTGGTTTTCATTAAGAGAAAACGAAAGTATGGAAGAGTTTTTAATTAGCAGAAGACCGGATCAGATTCTATGTAAAATCACTCGTGAAGATAAAATCGACGTTGAAGAAACAATTAAATACATCAAAGAAGAATTGCTAACAGATCGAAGAGCAGAACGCTTTACGGAAGAAGCGGCAAGAAAAGAATGGAAACTAATTGAAGAATTACAGAGAGATTTAGGTGATTATTCTGAAGAAGTAGCGTTCCATTATTTTTACGAAAAAACAAGGATTCAATTTGATGATGGTTTTCTAAGATTTAAATATCCAAGCGCGGCAATTAGATTTTGCGATGAAACGTTTGTGAGATTACAAGAGAAATTGAAGTCGGAATTATTATCAGCAGCTTTATAACAAAATAGTTATTTGAATAGAAAGGGATAATGGAAATGGAAATGGACTTACGAAAGGCAAACGAAACGAGGATTTAGAATAGTTAGAATCATCAAACGGAATGCTGACACAAGTTCAGTTATGCCGGCACTATACCGATGTAGTTAAACTTGTGTCAGTCAATAATACTTGCCGGCTATTTATCATTAGTCTAAGGAAGAACGAATGTTTTTTGCTGAGTGATATCTGATGTGAAGACAGCCGTTACATTTGAGTTTTTAAAATGTTCAGCTATATCTTTACCAAGCAAATCTTTTACTTTCTTATATTGATTATCAGAAATAGGTGTTCTCCGGGTGTGATGATAATAAATTTCTTTATTAGGCAGCACAGACTTTTTGTTGGCATTTTGGATTTTTTGTATGCCGTCACGACTATCAAGGTAAGAGATTTTAAATTCATCATTTGGGTTTTCTACACTTTGAATCGACTCTTTAAGTTTTTTCTGAAACTCGGTAAACCCTGGGCTTGTTGTGTTACTTAACCCTGTAGCGTATGTAATGTAAGGGCCCCAGTACATATTGATATCAGCAACACCATTTTTGAATAAGACTGGGTAATTCTTAATAAATGAGATTTCACTATTTTCGCACACAAGAACCAAAAATTGATTTCCTTCTTTGTTTGAAAAGAAGATTTTAATTCTATGATTATTAAAGTCAAATACAATTTCTAGTATTTTATCAGAATTTATAGAGCACAATATTTCATATTCCTTTTGGAATTTCATTAAAAATACACCTCCTAACACGGTCAATATTCGATATTTAGGAATGCAAATCCTGCATAATTTGTAGAGATAGATTGAAGATCGAACAAAAACGCTATTTTAATAGCAAGGGTGCGGAACAGTGAACTTAAAGGAGTACGTCGTTTATAAAGGTGAATCATTCATATGTCTCGGGACCATAAAGGAATGCGCACAGCATATGGGAGTGTATGGTGATTCCTAATATGAAAAGAGAGCCCAAAGGCTCTCCTTAGTAATTATGGGATTCACTAGCAAAATGAAAAGCTTCAAGTACATCAATACATTAGAAATTTTGTGAACATGAAGTACAAGGTCCACCTGTAGGCTGAAATACAACATTATCAATAAAAGCTGTTGCGCCTTCTCCACCAGTAGCAATATTTTGAAAAGCGACACATGCCATAGTAACACCAGGAGGTATACAAACAACAAGAACATAATGTTGGAAACCAGATTGCGGTTGATTCATAACTGGTATAATATGTGGAATATTTAATGTGCCGAGAGTTGTAGCAAGAGGAGGACACCCGTGTCCAACAAGTTCTGGGAAAGATACAGAAGCTATAGGAAATGCACCATCCCTTACATCTGCAGCAAAAGAAAACGTAAAACAACAACCTTCGTCGACATCAACTAATTGATTAATACTTCCACCTGGTCCAATTGCCACAGCTAAGAGACTAAGTGTCCCATTTGAAAGAATACGACCACTATGAACGTTTGGAACGCCTACTTCTGCAACATTCCCAACTTGATTCCAACCTGGAACTAAATCGCCTATTAATGGTGGTTCGTCAAATCCAGGGTTGTCAAGAACATTAGTACAAGGACAACATGCTACCGCTGTTGGACCCGTTGGGCCTGTTACTCCTGTTGGACCTGTTGGACCCGTTGGACCTGTTGGACCCGTTGAGCCTGTTGGGCTCGTTGGACCCGTTGGACCCGTTGGACCCGTTGGACCTGTTGGGCTCGTTGGACCCGTTGGACCCGTTGGACCCGTTGGACCTGTTGGACCTGTTGGACCAATTTCAGGTATAGGTAAAGGGGGGCCGAAACATTCGCACGGAATATGAAATTTCTTTTTAAATTCACTCATTTTACACCATCCTTATCATTCACCCACTTACACAATATAGTTTATGAATTAGCTTGCACACACGTATAAGGAAAAAGCCTTTAAAAATAAAAATAAACATAATCCCTTATGTCACATATATAAACCCATTCCATAATATATAAGGAACATGGCTTCACTCCAAAAAGCTTTTAATATATATAAGAAGGTTCGATTCCTGAATCAATACCGTTGAACCTGTTGCTCCTGTTGCTCCTGTTGCTCCTGTTGGTAAAGTGAATGACGAAAAATAGGTAGCAGTGTTGAACCGATTAAACTCGATTCAACAGCAGTTCCATGTAAAACAATATTTTCTTCATTCATAGCTTCACCTCCTATGATTGCTCGTCGTAGGAGGTGAAGTTAGAGAAAAGCAAATCATGAAGCTGGAAAGCGATTATATAAAAGCGCAAGAATCATTAAGGGAAATTAAAAAACGTATCGAAAGGGAGAAGCGAAGGAAAATGCAGGAAGAATTGTACGATCATGGTGATTGGATGATATAAGAGGGTGAATGGGTTGAAGTGGACAAGCAATAAAAGAGTAGCTAGCAAAAGATAACTGCTCGGTGCCAAAAGAAATATGGATGCTTCGCTAAAAATAGTTGAAACTCACTTATAGCATATATGCTCTTTTTAGTTTTATTCTAAAAAACTAAAAAGAGCACCTTCGAACAGTGCTCTTTCTCGGAGTGAATTTTATCAAATAATAATCTATATAGAATATGCATATGTGCACGGATGAGTGATACAAGGAAGGTAACTTAATAAAATAATCCTTTTAGAAGAAAGTGAATATAGTCCGGCTAGAAAACTAGAGGACACCAATTCATTAAAACGGCAATTAAAGCTGTTTTAGGAATAGGTGTCCTTTTTATTTTGAAAAGGGAGATGGGGGAAATGAAGGTGCTAAGAGATCAATTACGTGAGTGGAAAAAGCAATCGAAACAAGCAAAGAAGAAAAACAAGAAAAAACGGAAAGAGAAATTAAGCACTCGTGACATTGAGGATTTAATGGGGATTCGTGGACCACGTTATGAACGTAGACGTGGTGCATTAAGACAAAAATAATAAAAATGGAGGAATTTAATATGAATAAACAATTATCATTTAAAATGCCAATTATAGATGGGAAAAGAACAAAACAAGAGGTTGAAAAAGTATTCGAAGATTATCGTAGATATTTAGCAACAATGCCATGTGATATGCTGCCAAAAGTGACGCCATCATATTCAATTGTTCCTCCATCAGTTACAAATGAATTTAATAGTTCAACAGAGAATATTGCTATTGAAAGAATAGAGTATGAGCAAGAAAGAAATGAGTTCATGAATTGGCTTTATGATGCTGTGAATCATTTGAGAGATGATGAACGTGAAGTCATAGTAAAATTTTATATGGAAGATGAAGTTGGATATGATCCAGACATTTGGATGGATTTAAGTATAGGTAAAACAAAGTATTACAAGTTAAAAGGACGAGCTATACTACGTCTAGCATTCAATCTAAAAAAAGAGGTGTATCAAAAAACGCGTAGACAAAAAGAGGTGCCAAGCGTATGAATCTCGTTCAACCAATAAGAGATAAAGAAATGATTCAGGAGCTCAAAGAATATTTTAAGGAACAGAATGAGCGTAATTACATTCTGTTCCTTCTGGGCATTAATACAGGATTACGCATTTCAGATATCCTACGCTTGCGAGTTCGCGATGTAGAAGGGTGGAGTATATTTATTCGTGAAAAGAAAACTAAAAAAGTTAAAGAGGTAAAGATGCCTTCTGATTTAAAGAAAGCACTAAGGGAATATGCGAAGGGGAAACCTAAGGACGAGTTTCTTATTAAAAGTAGAAATGGGAAGAACAAACCAATTACTAGATCGATGGCATATGTAATTTTGAATCAAGCAGCCTTAAAATTTGGATTAGAACGAATTGGGACTCACTCACTTAGAAAAACATATGGGTACCATCACTATAAGCAATTTAAAGATGTAGTTGTTTTGCAACGAATGTTAAATCATACGGACCAAAAAGAGACGTTAAGGTATATAGGGATTGAACAAGATACACTAAATGATTATCAAAAGAAATTTAAAATCTAAACACTTCTTTTTTTAGCCATTTTTGAATTAGCTACAAAAGAAAAGTGTCAAATTCATTTTTAAGAAGTATGAAAAAGCTTGATAGCTCTAAGGGAAAACGAGATGGTCTAATTCAACACAATCTAGGTTATAGCTAATTCATTTTAAATGACTAAGGACTCTATTTGATGAAAAAGTGGGTAAAAAGTGCGTAAAAAAGGAACATAAAAAACGCGAACTATTCGCGAACTATTTACGGACACGCTTTGGCTTTTAACATGATATATTTGTATTGTGAGAAGTGGCGGAAAACATTTTTCACGTTCCTCTATAATTCAAATGGATCGTTAGGCTATGGGTGATGGTTGAGGATTGAATGAGATGTTGTTTCTTGCTTTCAATTCTAAAGTCAAAATCTGTTGTGTAAACGAAGGAGGGCTTTTGCTCTTCTTCCAGTTACTTAATAATGTTGACGCAGATGAATGTAACAACATTAGGTGATTGGAAAAAGAATAAAACTTCACGTACCACGATTGAAACATAAATGAATAATTGAGGAAAAAGCATCCGTTCGGGTGCTTTTTATTTTGGAGGGATGAAGGTTGAATCTAATGACGTTCCATAATCGAGATGTGAGTGAAAGTATTAACTTTAATGTTGGTGGACAAGAAATTATATCTCTGAAGGGTAATGGTGATATCTATGTTAAAGGTGAGCTTGTAGAGAATAACAAGGAAGTTGTGGATGGATTGAAAGAGTTCTTGAAGGTATCTAAGGGAAATAAGGAGTGATTGGATGAATTGGTTAAATTTCTTCATTGGATACGGAACAGGATTTACAATTTGTTTAGCAATCATGATTCAATTCATTAAAGCAAAGGAAGTAAAGGAATTAGATTAATAAGGAGTGGTGATAGATGCAACTAACTAAGCTTGAGAAGGGAATTGCTATTGGTACAATCCTTAACGCTATTGGAGCAGACAATCTTGAAGAGTATGTGGAATTAGAGAAATTACGACCAGTAGTTAGAACTTTAGATAAATTAAATAAAAGAACAAAACCAGAAGAAAAGAAAGAAGCTACAACAAACTTAATTAGTAAACTGATGGATGACCTATTAAATGGCAAGGAGTGAGGATAGATGGATCGTAAGCAAACATTGATAGGAATAGATATGGCGAATCCGTTAAGCTCATCAGTAACTGCTATTAATGGGTTACCTATATTAAAAGAAACAATGACAGTGCAATCATATGGACGGTTGCATGAAGTAGATAAAGAACAAGTGATGAAAGAGTTTAAATGTGTGCATTTAGGCGTTTGGGTTAAATAGATAGGGTAGGGAGGTGATAGCTATGGAAACACATGAGCTTATTCAGTTAATAAGAGATGACAAGCTTATGAAGTTCTATAAGTCTAGGGAATGGCGTGAGTTAAGGCTCAAGGCTTTGAAGAGGGATAACTTTGAATGTTGTATGTGCAGAGATAAAGGTAAGTATCGTAAGGCTGATTGTGTTCATCACATCAAGGAAGTAAAACAATATCCAGAGTTATCATTAACTTATGATAACCTTATGTCTCTTTGTAATACATGTCATAACGAAGTACATGATCGTTTAAAGGTAGAAGATAAGTTACCTGCATTTGTTAATGAAGAGAGATGGTAGCAGATGATTATAAACGATAACGGACGTGAGTATGATACTGACTATCTTGAACGAGTAGCAATGTTAGAACCAGAGAATAGAACAAGCGTAGAGCGAGACATCTTTAATGCAGGTGCTCGCTTTATTTATTATAGGTATACACAAATCAGAGACATTATTAATCGTAATAGATGTAATAACTTAACGATTAATAAAGTAAAACAACTTTTAGATATAGATAGAGTTCAAATGTTCTTTCCAATTACAGAAAAAGAAATACATTACATTATTTCTTTTGTTGAACGATATATACAAATTAAATAAGTCCCCCCCTTAAAATAAAATCGACTTTCTTTCGGGGGAACGTTCAACGGGAGGGGGAGAGCGGTTAAAACATTTTTGCGAATTTAAAAGTAAGAGGGGGGGTACTTGTGCGAAAACTATCAAAAAAAGCACAGATAAAGCAAGGTTTATTACAACAATTGGAAATTAGCGATTTGAACGGTATGCATTACGTTGATCTTGTTGATGACTACATGACATTGTTTGATGCAAAAAATAAGTTAGCAAGAGAAATGAAAAAGAATGGACCTATGATTGAATGGCAAAATAGCGAGAGTCAAAAAGGAGTTAAGGCGAATCCAGCTACAAAAGAGTTTCGTGAGACAAATAAACGCATGACAGAGTTATTGAAAGTACTTGGCTTGAAAGAGCCTATATATGAAGGTAATGATGATGACGATGACATCTAGATATCCCACTACATATAAGTATCATCCTTACATTGATGAATATATGCGTATGGTTGAAAATGGAGAAATACAAAGTTGCAAAGAGCAAAAGCTACTTATGAAGTTCCTTCGTTGGAAGTTAGACCAACCAGGTGTCGTAATTGATGCAGAGGCTATTGAAAAATCAGTAGAGAAGCCAGCCCCCTACTTTTCTTTTTCTCTTTTCGCTTGGCAAAGGTTCTGTAATGCATTTATTTACGGTGTACGTTATGCAGATGGTCGTCTTATGTTTGATAGGTATCTGTTATTACTTGGACGTGGTGCAGGTAAAAACGGATATATAAGTTATGACAGTTTTTATATGCTAACTGGACATCATGGAATCAAAAATTATGATATAGACATCGTAGCAACTTCTGAGGATCAGGCGAAGACATCCTTTCAAGATGTTTACGATATTTTAGAAGCGCCAAAGTTTATGAGAAAGCTAAAAAAAGTTTTTTACAAGTCAAAAATACTTATAAAACATTTGAAAACAAAATCTAAGTTTGAATTTAATACATCAAATGCTCGTACAAAAGATGGTAAACGAAGTGGAGCTGTTATATTTGATGAGTTACATGAGTATGAGGACTATTCGAATATAAAAGTCTTTACATCCGGCCTAGGTAAAAAGAAGGACCCGAGGATTTTCTACATTACAACAGATGGAAATGTTCGTGGTGGAGTACTGGATGATATGAAAGAAGAAGCACAAATGGTATTGAATAAAGAATTACCAGACTCTACACTATTTCCTTTTATATGCAAACTGGATAGTGAAAAAGAAGTTCATGATGAGTCAATGTGGGAAAAGGCAAATCCTTCATATCGCTACAATGAAAATTTACAGCATAAAATGCGTAAAGAATACCATGATATGAAACGCAATAGTGCATTGCGAATTGAGTTCATGACGAAAAGAATGAATTTACCTGTTGAGGATACAAGGAAAGAAGTTGCTACCTATGAAGAAAGGTTAGCTACAGAGCAGCCATTCCCAGATGATATCCAAGGAATAGAATGTATAGGAGCTGTTGACTTTGCGCAAATACGCGACTTTTGTTCAGTAGGGATTTTATTTAAAAAAGATGGGAAACGTTATTGGATGCAACATACATTCATGCATCATACAGCTCCTAAGTTGCAAGA
Source organism: Bacillus sp. NH11B (assembly GCF_001884205.1). Lineage (NCBI taxonomy): Bacteria > Bacillati > Bacillota > Bacilli > Caryophanales > Bacillaceae > Bacillus > Bacillus sp. NH11B. The sequence goes on from NZ_MAOG01000101.1 coordinate 58,607, forward strand.
TATTAACCCAGACATTATTCGAATTGCAATTGAAAAAGACTTACTTACTGTTGTTTATGATAAATCAATTAGTGCTGAACATGTTCTAAATTGGTTCATTATGATGAATAAGAAATACCGTATTAAAAAAGTTAGTATGGATTTATATCGTTCAGCAATTTTAAAAGAGTCGCTTGAAGCAGCAGGTTTTGAAGTGGAAATTGTTCGTCGTGGTCCAGCGACCCATAGTAAATTGGCTCCATTGGTAGAGGAAATATTTATTAAACAAGCAATCGTTTTCGGTGACGATCCTCTTATGCGTTGGTATGTTGGTAATGTATATAAAGAAGAAAAAATGAATGGCAATATTGAATATAAAAAGATTGATAAAGAAAAGCGGAAAACAGATGGGTTTTTCGCCTTTTTGCATGCCTTGAATTTTGATTCAGAATTAAGTGAACATAAACAACTCACTCCTGGAACATTCAAAGTAAGAACTTATTAGAAAGGTAGGTGAAGAAATGGGGTTAATAGATTGGATAGGCGGTTGGTTTGGAAAGAGAAACAGGGAAGCACTAAAAAGTTATTTATATGAGTCTTCTATTGATTTCTATTTTAAAAAATTAGCTGTAAATACTTGTGTGGATTTAATTGCGAACACGCTTGTTCGTTGTGAGTTCCAAACTTTTGAAAAAGGAAAAGAAGTCCGAAATGAAAACCATTATTTATTTAATGTACAACCAAATCAAAATCAAAACGCTTCTCAATTTATGCATAGCTTAGTTTCACATTTGATTTATGATAACGAATGTTTAGTTATTATGCATAACGATCAACTTTATGTAGCCGACAGCTTCAATAAAGAAGAATTTGCATTAAGAGAAAATTGGTATACAAACGTTACAATAAACGACTTCACTTTTACCCAGAAGGTATTTAAGGAGAGTGAAGTTTTTTATTTCAAATTAAATGATGAAAATATCATGAATGTGATAGATGGTTTATATGGAAGCTGGGGGAAATTAATTACTTCTGCAACAAATATTTATAAGCGTTCCAATGCAATGAGAGTTGTAGTAAAAGGTGAATTTTTAAGAGCACAAACTGATGAGATGCAAGAACAAATTGATGCAATGTTTAATGAGCAGTTCAAAACATTTTTTGAAGCTGATAATGCAGGTGCTGTCTTCCAATTACAAGATGGATACGAATTAGATAATTTCAGTAATACCTCAAAAGGAAATAAGTTAGATAGTCGAGATATTAAATCACTGGTGGATGACATTATTGATTTTGTTTCTATGGCTTTTCATGTACCAAAAGGAATGCTGAAGGGTGATGTGGTGGACGTATCCAAACAAACCGATAATTTTCTTATGTTTTGTATCAATCCACTTATAGAATTAATTACAGATGAAATCAATCGGAAGTTTTATACAAAAGAAGAGTACTTAGGGCGAACGTATTTAAAAGTTGATACAAGTCGAATTAAGCATGTAGATATTACAGAATTAGCAAATGCTTGTGATGTGTTCTTCCGAATTGGTGTAAATTCCATAAATGACATTTTAAGAATGTTAGGACGTGAACCTATAGATGAGGAATGGGCAGATATGCGTTATGTTACTAAAAACTATGAATCAGTTGAAAATGCTAAATCATTAAAGGGAGGTGAGAATAATGACAGTAATGGAAATACCAAAAATTAAAAATAGATTTGAAGTACTTAATAGCGCAAACACTGAAGAAGCAGACCTTTATATGTATGGAAGTATTTCAGCATATTCTTGGTATGACGGTATCTCGAGTAGTAAAGTACGAGAACAATTAAAGAATATCACTGCAAAAACAATTAATGTTCACATCAATAGTGGCGGCGGAGATGTATTTGAATCTATTGCTATCTCTAATCTATTAAAAAACCATTCTGCCAATATTGTTATACACATTGATGGTTTGGCGGCAAGTGGAGCATCTGTTATTGCGATGGCAGCAGATAAAATTGTTATGCCTAAAAATACAATGATGATGATTCATAAAGCATGGACATATGCGGCTGGTAATGCAGAAGGGTTACGTAAGGTTGCAGATCGTCTTGATAAAATTGATAATGCAGTAACGGAAAGCTATACATCCCGTTTTGTAGGAGAAAAAAGTGAACTAGAAACACTTTTGGCAGAAGAAACATGGTTAACTGCTGAAGAGTGTCAAACGTTTGGTTTCTGTGATGAAATTTCAGATGAAATAGTAATTCCAGAGGATGACGAAGATGATGATGAAGAACTAGAACCTACAAAAGCAAAGATATTAAACAAATACAAATCATCAGTTCAAGTACAAAATGAGCCAAAAGAAACTACTCATAATAACAAAAATACGTTATTCACATTATTAACAGCGTTAAACACTACAAAATGATAGTGTTTTTTATTTTGTATAAAACAGGAGGAATTTGAAAATGACAATTAAAAATTTAGATCGTGAAGCTCAAAAACAAATTGAAATGCAAGAGAAGTTATTAAAGGCAATGAATAGTGGCGATGAGGAACAAACAGCGGCTGCTATGGTCGAATTTGCAAACTCTATTCAACAAAATATTATCAATGAAGCACGACAAGCTGTAAATGAAGACTTATCAGATCAACAAGTAATGACAAGTCGCGGTCTTCAAGTTTTAACAAAGGAAGAGCAATCATATTATAACGAAGTCATCGCAAATAAAGGGTTTGCAGGTACAGAAACATTAGTACCAGCAACTGTATTTGAGCGTGTATTCGAATACTTACGTGTAAATCATGCATTGTTGAATCATATTCAATTTGTAAATACTACTGGTGTAACGCAATGGGTAGTGAAAAAAGGATACGTACAATCAGCTTGGTGGGGAAAACTTTGTGAAGAAATTAAAGAATTATTAGATGATGGATTTGAAGTTATTACAACAAATTTATATAAATTAAGTGCTTATGTTCCAATTTGTAACGCTATGTTAGATTTGGGCCCAATCTGGTTAGATCGTTATGTTCGTGAAATTTTAGCTGAATCGATGGCGATTGCATTAGAAGAAGCTATTGTTAAAGGTACAGGGAAAGATCAACCGATTGGAATAATGAAGGATTTAAAAGCAGCGGTAACTGCTGGAGTATATAGTGATAAAACAGCTATTCCGCTTACTGATCTAACACCGACATCATTAGGTAAAGAAGTAATGTCACCACTTACTAATGGTGGACGTCGTGCGGTTAGTAATGCCCTTATGATTGTAAATCCACTGGATTATTGGGAAAAAATCTTCCCAGCTACTACGTTTTTAACACAAAATGGCGCATATGTATCAGGGGTGCTTCCAATTCCTGCGACAGTGGTTCAATCATTAGCTGTTCCAAAAGGAAAAATGGTTGCAGGTATCGCAAGCGATTACTTTATGGGTGTTGGTTCAACTCAAAAGATGGAAAGTTCAAAAGAATATCGTTTCCTAGAGGATGAAACTGTATACCTATCTAAACAATACGCAAATGGTCGTCCAAAAGATAACGATTCATTCTTAGTATTTGATATTAGTGCTTTAAAAGCTGGTGCTAGTGGAACGACTACACCCTAATAAACCCTCCACATTAAGAGTGGAGGAAATTGATTTTAATAGTATGTTAAAAGCAGAATTAATTGATTATGCAAATCAACACAATATAGATATTTCCTCTGCAACATTGAAAGAGGATATTCGAAAAATTATAGAAGAATCAGTTACAAGTGGTGATTGAAATGAATGAAACATTACTTGAAGATGTAAAAAGTCGGTTAAGGATCACTTGGAATGATGAAGATGCACAACTAATAAAAACAATTGAACGTGGAAAGGCGTATTTACAAAATCTTTGTGGTACGTCTTTTTCTTTTGGAGAAGAAGACCAGGTTAAGCAGTTACTGATCGAACGGTGCAGATATGAATATAACAATGCTCTGGAGGATTTTGGAAAGAATTTCCGAGGGGAATTACAGCGTTTAATTATAGATGCTGCCTTAAAAGAGAGGGCAAAAGATGAAGTCATACAATGAAACGTTTAATGATGGTTTTTTAAGGTACGGACGCACAGAAACAAAGCGTAGTGAAAATGCAAAGCGGATCAAAGGTGTTTTTTCTGAAGAAGGAAAACTAGCTTTTAGAGAATTGTCGGCACGAGATAGTGACTATCAATCTTGCGGATTATTAAATGCAAAGTTAGATAAAAAAGTGAAAACTTTGTTCCCTCCTTCTTTTCGTTCTATTAATAAAAATAAATTAAAAGCAGTTATAGATAAATTAGAATACGATGTCATCAAAGTTGATTCGGACAAGCGATATTTATATTTCTATTTACAGGAAGTAGGTGGACATATTGTTGAGTAACGAACAATCAAAAAAGCGACTCCAGAAAATGAATAGCTTGTTAATTAAAAAATTAAATGAAGCATTCGGTGTAGAAGTTTACCAGGATCAAGTAAGTGAAGATGAAGAAGAAGACTATCATTACTTCATATTTGAGACAGGTGGCTTTGAAAAAACAGAAAGCAAATTAACGCTTCGTCAAAACGTTTTAATTCGTTATTACTCTGAAAATCGTGATGATTTAGATGAAAGAATGCTAGATATTATTGCAACACTTGAAGCTACAGGACATTCTTTTCAACACTCTAATAAAACATCTATTCAAAAAGGTGAAATGGATGAATACATTGATGAAATTGAAATTAATGTAACTAGACTTGTTAAATATGGCTGCTAATTCATGGAGCGTAGAGTTTGGCGATATTGAAGCCTTAGAAAACAAGCTCAAACAAATACCAGGGAAGTCAGAGCAAGCACTTAATAAAGTTTTGCATAGTGATGGTGTGAACCTTGCAGTCGAATCCATTCAGCCTAAAATCCCTGTTTCTACATGGAAAGGGCGTGTGAGAAATAAACGACATGCCAAAGATCAAAAAGCTTTAACGAATAGCAAATTAAATCTTGGTTTTACAATTCGTCCAACACCTAGATTTAATTACTTAAAGTATCCAGATTTAGGGATAGGAAATTCAAAGAAAAACGCACCGAAAAAGATATTAGAGCGTGGCTTGCAAACCGCTACTCCAAAGATATCAGAACGCTTAAATACAAAATTAGATAAAGTTATCAATCAAACACTGGGAGGTTAATTATAATGGCAAAAACAATTATTGAAGAATTCGATCCTATGTCATTTACAAACGTAGGTATTCAATTTATTGAAGGTGGAATTCAGCAACCAGGTACAAAGTTCGGTTGTGTTGGAACAATCGAAGGTGAAACAGAAATGCTTGAGATGGTAAAGAAATGTGAAGGGATAGAGGTTAAGAAGAAATCTAAGCCTTCTAAAATGAATATGACTCTTTCTGGTCATTTACGTGTAGATGTACTTAGAAAGCTTTTCGGAATTAAAACAGATGGGTTAAAAGCTGGTGTATGGTCATACGGTACAACATCAAAAGGAGAGTCATTTGTTTTAACTGCTGACGTAGTTGATGAATTTGAGGATTTAAAAAAATTCGTTGCCTTCTCTAATTGTTCATCTACAACAGGATTTAAATTTAAAGTGGAAAACGGTGCGGATGAAGTAGCAGAAACAGAAATAGAGTTTACAGCCCTTAAAGATAGTAACGGGGAATTTTATTACGAAGCATTAGCGGATGAAGTGGACGATGTACAGGTGAAAGAGAAATGGCATACACAATTTACACCAGAGCTTGTAAAACTGTAAAAATAACAACAGCAACTCTATCAAAACAAAAGGGGACAAGTAACTTATGAGAGTCGAAATCGTAAAATTAAAAGAAGTAGAAGTTGTAAATGTAGAAGGACAATTCAAGCCAATCGAAAAAAATCATCAAAAAGTTCCTTGTTTTATTACGAATTATGCAATGAAACAAGGGAAAGATTTAGGGCTAACTGATGAATCATTATTGCAAGGTGTATTTAAATTACAAGGTTTAGCTAATGCAAATCCTAATCAAATAGACAATATAGATTTTAGTGCCTTACAAGGTATTGATGAAACCGCAATACAAAAAGTTATTTATTTAGGATGCCTAGGAGCGAATAAAGATTTCGAATATAATTTTGACGAATTTTTAGAGCGATACCATTACTCTTTTGAAGAAACAATGAAACTATATGTAAGATTAGCTTCTTCTAGCATAACTGGGCAACAAAATAAATTTGCGAAAGGATTAGGAAATAGTACAAAAACTAACGAAAAAAAGAGATAAAACCACCGAAAATAAACATTGAATGCGTAGAGGATAAATATGTTCTCTACGTTTTAATTTATGGGATTGATCCAGAAACATTTTGGCATTTTCCCATCGCATCGGTGGAGCGAATAGCTGAAGGGAAGCTTGCCTTTGACGGTTGGAAAGCTAATCCACGCTAAGATAAGGCAGGTGAGAATATGGCAAACATACCAGAGTCGAAAATAACATTTAAAGTTTTTAATCAAGAATTCAATAAAGCGATGGGTGACATGAAAAATGAAAGCTCTAAGCTACGTCAAGAATTCACTTTACAACAAGAACAATTAAAATTAAGCGGTACAGCAACAGAGCAATTAGCAGCTAAATTAGGACACTTACAACAGCAACAACAACTTGCTGCACAAAAAGTTGCTGCAACAGAACAACAATTAAGTAGAGCTAAAGCAATATATGGTGAAAATTCTGTTGAAGTTGAAAAATTAGACCGTCAATTAGGTAATGCACAAATAGCAGAACAAAGATTTTCAAATCAAATTAAAGAAACAGAAGGCGCTCTTCAAAGGTTAGGTCAAGAAAATAGTAGTGCTGCACAGGATTTAAAAAAATTAGGTGCAGCAGAAACAGAACTAATAAATCAATCAGCGAAGTTACGGGCTGAATATGATTTTCAAAATGCTGCTCTTGGTCATAATGCAACAGAGTCAGAAAAGTTAAGTGCAAAACTTCATTACTTAGGACAAGCACAACAAAATGCTTCTCAACAAACACAAAACTGTGCACAACAATTAGCAGCAGCAAAATCACGGTATGGTGAAAATTCTGCTGAAGTAAATAAACTCGAAACAAAACTACTACAATTAAGATCAGCCGAACAACAATTAGAAAATGAGGTTCAACAAGCTAATTCGGTTTTATCCGAACAAGCAAATGTAGCTAGCAAGGTTTCTGAAAAAATGAGTGCTGCTGGTGAAAAAATGAAGAGCGCAGGGGAATCCATGACTACAACTGTTACCCCTGCAGTTCTTGGTCTTGGTGCAGGTGCATTGAAAGTAGCTTCTGATATGGATGCTTCTCAAAGAAAAATCCAAGCTTCTTTAGGATTGACAGCCCAAGGTGCTGAAAATCTTGAAAAGATAGCGGAAAGCACTTGGAAAAATGGATTTGGGGAAAACATTGGTGAAGTTGACACGGCATTAATTAAAGTCTTTCAAAATATGCGTGACGTACCGCATGAAGAATTAAAAGCTGCAACTGAAAATGTATTAACACTCGCTCAAACATATGATGTTGATCTAAATGAGGCTACACGTGGCGCAGGACAATTAATGTCTCAATTTGGTCTATCGACCCAAGAAACATTCGATTTACTTGCCGCAGGTGCTCAAAGTGGTTTGAATTATTCAGATGAGCTTTTCGATAATCTTTCAGAATACGCACCGTTATTTAAACAAGCTGGTTTTACTGCTGATGAAATGTTTAACATACTTGCTAATGGAACCGCAACAGGATCATATAATCTTGATTACATCAATGATCTAGTAAAAGAGTTCGGTATTCGTGTTCAAGACGGAAGCAAGGGTGTTGCAGAAGGATTTGGCGATTTATCAAAAGAAACCCAAGGTGTTTGGCAGTCATTTAATGAAGGTAAAGCAACTGCTGCAGACGTTTTTAAAGCTGTTACAGGTGACTTAAAAAACATGGATGACAAAGTAAAAGCCAATCAAATCGGTGTAGCTCTGATGGGAACTAAATTCGAAGACATGGGTGCTGATGTTGTACTAGGATTAAATGATGTAAATGGTGGTCTTGGTGACACAACAGGTCGCATGGAAGAACTGAAAAAAATCCAAGAAGAATCATTTGGACACCAATTTAAGAGTATTACACGTGACGCTGCTTTAGCTTTGGAACCACTAGGTAAAATTCTATTAGAACTAGCAAAAGAAGCGATGCCATCAATTTCTAGTGCAATTAAAACAATGTCAGAAGCATTTAATAATCTATCACCAACGGCAAAGAAAATAGTCGTTATTATTGGTGGAATTATAGCCGCTCTCGGTCCTATTTTACTTATCATAGGTCCAATAGTAATGGTAGTAGGTAAATTAATAGCCGCTATTTCCACGATTGGGACGGCAATCATGGCAGTTTGGGGTGTAATTCAGCCAATACTAGCCGCAATAGCTGTTGCATTCGGTACAACGGTTGGTATCGTAATCGCTGTTATAGCCGCTGCCGCTGCTGCGATTATAGCCATTTATGTATATTGGGATGAGATTAAAGCATTTCTTGTTAATACATGGAATTACATTGCAGAAGTAGCATCATCAGTATGGCAAGGGATTTCTGACTTCTTTTCTACCTTATGGGATGGGATTGTTCAATATTTCTCTGATTCATGGGATAGTATAGGCCAAGGAGCAGAAGAGGTTTGGACAAGTATTGTTGAATTCTTAACTACAACTTGGGATGGAATTATTGATTTTGTTCTGACATGGGGAACTAGAATTTTAACTGGATATATAGAGATTTGGACATCTATTTTCAATTTTTGTATGGAAATTTGGAATGGCATAGTTGAATATTTAACGGGAGTTTTACAAAGCATAGCAACTTTCTTTTCTGAAACCTGGACATCTATTTCGGTATTCTTCCAAGAGGTTTGGAATGGTATAGTTGAGTATTTAACAGAGGTTTTACAAAACATAGCAACTTTCTTTTCTGAGACCTGGACTGCTATTTCAGAGTTCTTCCAAGGTGTTTGGAATGGAATAGTTGCATTTTTAACGCCTATTTTACAAGGAATAGCTGATTTCTTTTCAATGATTTGGAATGGTATTTCTACAGTTATTCAAACTGTATGGAATTTCATTACACAATACTTGCAAGCGATTTGGACAGCTATTTTATATTTCGCTACACCGATCTTTGAAGCGATTAAAAATTGGATTATTAGCGTTTGGGATACTATCAGTTCTACTACTTCTATGGTTTGGAATATGATTGTTAATTTCTTACAAACCTGCTGGAATACTATTGTTTCAATTGCTACTACAGTTTTTGAGACGATTAAAAATTGGATTATTAGTGTTTGGGATACTATCAGTTCTACTACTTCCATGGTTTGGAATGCGGTTACTGCTTTCTTACAAACCTGTTGGAATACTATTGTTTCAATTGCTACAACAATATTTGAAGCGATTAAGAATTGGATTATTAATACATGGAATACCATTAGTTCCACTACTTCCATGGTTTGGAATATGATTAAGAACTTCTTACAAACTTGCTGGAATACTATTGTTTCAATTGCTACAACAATATTTGAAGCGATTAAGAATTGGATTATTAACACTTGGAATACCATCAGTTCTACAACATCTTCAATTTGGAATGCGGTTAAAAACTTTTTAATTGGTCTGTGGAATTCCATTGTTTCAACAGCAAAATCTGTCTTTAACAACATAAAAGAAGCGATTACCTCTGTTTGGAACATGATCAGTAGTACAAGTAGTAGTATCTGGAATGGTATTAAATCCACACTTTCAAACATTTGGGAAAGTATTAAATCCACCGCATCATCTGTATGGAATAGCTTAAAAGAAACGATTATGACACCTGTTCGCTGGGTTACAAGTTCTGTTGGTAACGCCTTTGAAGGAATGAAATCCGCTGTACTAGGTGCTTGGAATGGTATTAAAAGCGGTACTAAAACAGCGATTAACGGTATCATTCGTATGATTAATAAATTCATTGATGGCTTTAATACACCTGCTGATTTATTAAATGAAATACCTGGTGTTGATGCACCTAAAATCCCACATGTACCGATGCTCGCAAAGGGTGGACATGTTTTAGGAGATGGGCAATTCATTGCTGGAGAAGCCGGTCCCGAGTTATTCAGTAAAAAAGGGAATAAGGTATCTGTAACACCATTAAGTTCTTCTGAAAGAATGGGTGGAATTGGCGGTCAGTTAGGATTACTAACTAAAAATGTAACAGACATGATACAAAATGCAGCTTCTCAATTAGCTCAAATTGTGGCTTACGATGTACCTAGTGCACTAGGGGAAGCACTTTTGAATGGTGTTCCTAATATGGCTGGAGCAGCTGCAGGTGGCGGAATGGTTAATCAACAACCAGTAGAAGTAAACTTTTATAACACTGTACGAAATGACCGTGATATAGACCGTATGTTTGAAAAAGCTGATGATTGGTTTGCACAAAAAGGACGTAACTTAAATGTCGGAATAGGGAGGAATTGATTTGCTAGACATAGGGATTGATACGGAATTAGCGAGTGATTATCGAATATGTATGGTAGATCGCCCCGTTATTCCAACAGCAAAACAAAAAGTTGAACATATAGAAGTTCCAGGGAGACATGGATCACTAACAAAGAAAGGGGCATTCAAGGATGTCCCTTTTAAAGTTAAGTTTAATTTACTCGAAGAAGAAAATATAAAACCATTATTACGTCGTATTAAGGCATGGCTTATGAATGGTAAAACATTATATTTCACTGATGACGAAGTGTACCGGAAAATTAAATCTGTTGAAATTGGTGATATTGCAAATGAGATCGAAGAATATGGGGAATTTGAAGTGGAATTTACACTTGATCCTTTTGAATATATTGATACATCACCGATAGTATTAACAAAACCAGAAAGCATTTTAAATCCGGGAACAGTAGAATCAGAGCCGAAATTAGTGATTTATGGTGGCGGTGATATAACGGTTACTATTAATGATATATCGTTCCGAATAAAAGGAGTGGCTTATTCCGTTACCATCGATTCAAATCTGCTAGAAGCATATGTTGGAACAACATCAATGAATTCTAAAATGATAGGCGAATTTCCACTTTTTAAAGAGGGGATAAATTCAATTTCATGGTCTGAAACAGTTACTAAAATTATAGTTGAACCAAGGTGGAGATTTTTATGATTACACTATATAAACCAGATGAGACTGATTTCACTCATAATGGAATTGGACTATTAGATAAACACATTTATGGTGCAACTGTTGTAGAAGAGCTCAACGGTTTATTTGCATTTACATTTAGTTATCCATTATTTGCTCCACATGGAATAGAAATTGATGGCATGAGCATTATTAAAGCTCATACACCAGATGGTGACCAATTATTTCGTGTTGTAACTCCTAAACCAAGTATGGGCGAATTAACTGTACAATGTTATCACATTTTTTATGATTTAACGGAGAACTTAATTGAAGATATATTTATTCAAAACACAAATGGTAATGCAGCAATGAGCCGTTTATCAACAGGATGCCAATATAAACATCCTTTTACTTTTTACTCTGATATTCCAACAATAGCAAGTGCACGTATTGTAAGGAAAAATCCAGTTGAAGCAATGCTCGATACGAGTTTAGATAATGCTTTTATTAATAGATGGGGCGGAGAATTAAAACGAGATAACTTTGATGTAAAAATGCTTAAAAGTCGTGGTATGGATCGTGGTGTTGTTATCCAACATAAAAAAGATTTATTAGGGTATGAGGGCAATGTAGATTGGAAAAGTCCAATTACCAGAATCATGCCACAGGGATTTGACGGGTTGCTTCTTCCGGAAAAATATGTAGATAGTCCAAATATAAATAAGTATCCTCATCCCAAAATCAGAGTGGTGGAATTCAAAGATATAAAGGCAGGAATTGGTGACCATGCAAAAGATGAAGAGGCGGTTCCTCTTGAGGAAGCTTACAAACGATTACGTCAAGCTTCTAAAGATATGTTTGCGATTCAAAAAGTAGATCAACCCAAAGCAACATACAAAGTTGAATTCCAAGAACTATCACAAACGGAAGAATATGAGGATTTCGCAATATTACAACGTGTTTATTTGGGCGATACGGTCACTGTTAAGCATGCAGAAGATAACCTTGATATTCAAGCGAAAGCTATTTCTTATAAATACGATCCAATAAAAAAAGAGTATACAGAAATAACCTTGGGTAATTTTAAAGAATCATTTACAAATATAGCTGGTAAAGTAGATCAAATACAAAACGAAATATCAGACATGCCAAGCTCTATATTAGATGCAGCAAAAGAAAATGCGACGAATCTTATTAACTCTGGATTTGGGGGACATGTTAGGGTTTATCCTGATCGGATTTTGATCATGGACACAAAATCCGAAATGACCGCCTCAAAGGTTTGGCAGTGGAACATCAATGGATTAGGGTATTCCCCTTGGGGAGTAACGGGTCCATATGAAACTGCCATTACATATGATGGGCGAATTGTCGCTGATTTTATAACAGCTGGAACACTTACTGGTAATTTAATTAAAGGTGGAGAAATTAGTGGTACCACTTTAAGATCCGATGATACAAAAAACTATGTAAGCATATCTAAACAATTCATGCGAATTATGGAAAATGATATTGCTCGTATGTTTTTAGGATACTACAAAAATTCGAGGAATGAATTACAACCCACTTTACTTATAGGTGGAGACAATGACAATACAGCTTCACAAGGAGCCCTTGCACTTTATCAGTATTCAAATATTTATCCTAAAGCAGCAGGGATAGGAATTACACGAGGTTATATTGGTGGAAGTAATACAGACTTATATTTTCCTGCCATTATTAAATTTGGTCAAAATGGCGATATGAACGTAAAAGCAGAAGAATATTTGCAACTTGAATCTCAATTGTCATATATGAACCTACAAGCTGGTACAAACTTTGCAGCAAAGGCAAAAAACGATTTCGTTGCTGAAGCAACAAATGGGAATATGCATTTCACCGCTGGGCAAAGGTTTTATTATCATAAAAATGGAAAAAGACTTCTGTCTATAGATGCCTCTTCTGGCGGAGACACGGATCTTATTATGCAGTACTGTATGTTACGTAATTCAGATTATGAGAATGGGTATCTTCAAGTTAAATCTGGTACAGGTTCATTCTATGGCGGAATAATAGCGGCGGATTTTAAAGTATCATCGCAAGCTAAATACAAAACGAACATACGTAATATTAAATTTGATGTGTTAGAAAAAGTAATGGATTGGGATATAAAACAATATAACCTCAAATTAGATATGCCAAAACTATATGAAATGCGGATGGATCGTAAAGAAGGAGAACCTGTTTTAACGACAAATGACATCCCTACTCATTATGGTATTGTCATTCCGAACGAATCTGAAGAAACAGGTGTAGGCATATATGGGATGCTTTCACAAGTTACTAGAGCTTTTCAAGAATACGTAACAAAAACAGATGCTAGAATTAAAGAATTAGAGCCGATACAACCCAAAGGTAACGTAAGACATAGAGTGAGAACAAAACGTGTTAAAAGGGCCCCTAATCGCATTAAAAGATGATTCGAGAAAGGAGATGGGTCACATGAGAGATGAGGTAATTTCTATAGATTTAGCTGATCCAGTTTTCACAAAAACAATACGTTCTCGTCAGAATGATAAAAATGGTTTGAGAATTGTTGTTTATTTAAAGGGAAATGGGCAAAAAGTAAATTTGACGGGATATTCAGTTAAATATGAAGCCACGAATCATTTAGGACAATTGATTAGAGATGACGCAAAAATAATTGATGCAAATAACGGAGCTTTTGAGTACACATTGTCAGAAGAAGCAGTTTCGATGGCTGGTGATTGGACAGCTTATTTCGTTGTAGAAAAAAATAATTTAGAGCGAATAACTACGCCAGATATTCGGATTTCTCTAAAAAGAGATGTACGAGAAGGAAATATTAAAATAGAAAACTATATTTCTGAGTTTGATAAAGCCCTTGAAAGAGTGGCAGGTTATCTGAAAGTAATTGATGATACGAATAAAAAGATTGCTGATTTAGTAGCATCAATTAACGCAAACCAACTTGTTCGGAAAATAGGAGATAGCATGTCTGGTCCTCTTAGTATAGAACATACTGGAACTGATGCGCCTTTACTAGTCGCAAATGCATTAGGGCGTATGAGGTTCTTAATGACTAATGATGTGAACTATATCCAGAGCGGAACGTTAGATAACAAGTCTAGAAATTTACTTCTAACTGGTTACAATGGTTCTATTATGGATGAAGTACAAGTGAAAACGAAAAAGTTAATAGTAGAAGGTACGGTTAAACAAAGTGTAGATATCGTTTGGACAACTTTAAATACAACAGGTGTTACAAATGTATCCGATAGAATTCCAAAATATAAAAGAAATGGTGATATCGTTAATGTAATTGGATCAATACGAAATCCTAAAAATGTTACTTCATTTGCGACTCTTCCTGTGGGGTGTCGTCCACCACAAGATGTTGCCTTTACAGGTATTGCTATTGGAGATGTAACGATAACATGTGAAGTTACCGTGCAAGCAAGTGGGAATATATTTGTTAATAATCTTCCTAACGGTACTAATGTTACCGTGCATATGGTTGCTAATTTTATGATTTAACAAACAAGCCAAGCGTGCATAAGCAGGCTTTTTTATTTTGAATAAGGAGGAAAGAATTTGGATCGTATCGATGTATTATTAAAAGCCTTTATTGCCAGCTTTGGAGGTTTCTGTGGGTACTTTTTGGGAGGGTGGGATACAACTTTGAAAGTCTTGGTAATTATGGCAGCTATCGATTATTTAACAGGAGTATTTGCAGCAGGATTCAACGGGGAATTAAAAAGTAAAGTAGGTTTCAAAGGCATCGCCAAAAAGGTGGTGCTTTTTCTTTTGGTTGTAGCAGCTACTCAAGCAGATGCGGTTTTGGGCACAAATAGCGCAATTCGTGAAGCGACAATCTTTTTCTTTATCGGTAATGAATTATTATCACTTTTAGAAAACGCTGGACGTATGGGAATCCCACTTCCACAAGCTTTGACAAACGCGGTTGAAATTTTAGGTGGTAAACAAAAACAAAAAGATAAAAAGGGAGATGTTCAATAATGAAAAAACATATTATCGATATTTCAAAATGGAATGACAGTATTAATTGGGATGTATTAGCTCCTCAAGTTAGTTTAGCGATTTGCCGTGTTCAATATGGATCAGATACAGTAGATGGATTATATAAACAACATGTAGTGCAATTAGAGAAACGTGGCATTCCACATGCTGCCTATGCGTATGGATGCTATGTTTCTGTTAATGATGCAATTGTGGAAGCAAACGATTTTATGAAAAGAACAAATTCAAATGCTAAATTCTTAGTGCTAGATTGTGAGGATGATACATTAAAAAGTTGTGGCCCCGACAATCTAGCAGCTGCTTCTCAAACCTTTATTGATACATGTAAAGCGGCAGGTTGGAAAGTTGGATTTTATGTATCACATCATATGTACAATCAATATGGTTTAAATAAGGTGAAAGCAGACTTTTTATGGATTCCTCGTTATGGAAGTAATAAACCTGCCTATGCGTGTGATCTATGGCAATATGCAGACGGAGAAACAGGCGGTTGGCTTGATGGTGTAGGAAAAGTTGACTTAAATGTTCTAAATGGAGACAAGCCATTATCTTGGTTTATTGGTGGTAATGAACTAAATCCAATTAACCCAATTCAGCCTATTCAAAAAGAGGGAATTGGACATGCAACATCGAAATACGATGATGGTTATGGTGTGAATCTATATGAAAATCCTGCTGATCCTATTTTTGCTGGACGTATTACACAAAAAATCCCTTACTTAATCCAGAAAGGATACTGGGGTGGTGGAGAAAAAGACATGATCTGCCTTGGGAATGAAAAGCAGTGGGCTTACCTAAAACATTTTGATGTGAAATGGTTCTATGCGCATTCTAAATATCCTGTAGGTTGGGGGATTGCAGTTCATAGTGAGCCAGAATGTATTAACCATGTTGGAAATATTGACGGTTCTACTCCTTATCGTATTTGGGGAAGAGTTGGCGACGCAATAGATATTGGTGGTAATCGTTGGATTCGTGAGGAACATGTAATTATTAAGTAATATGTTGTTTCAAAAGTACACAACAACAAAGGTAAAAAGTACTATGTAACAGCAAATGAAGCCTATGTGTCTGTAAAGTAAGAGTTGCAAAAGAGCATCCACTTAAATAATAATTTTTAATTTAAATCAACAAAAGAGACCTCACATTTGAGTTCTCTTTTGTTGATTATTCTCCATATGTAACTTTCTCTTCACTTACTCCAAGCTAGATAACATGGTTCATTGAAATATCCAATCCTAAAGAAAAATTTTTCTTCAAAAAGTTCTTTTCATGCCCTCAGAATCTAGCAAAGTAGCTATTCAATAAATTTTTCTCTGAATCCAAAAATTTATAAAACCTATTTAATAAATCTTCCTTCGTAGTTGGGGTATCTTGGGGCATATAAGTAATAAAACTTGTCATATCTTCAGGATAATCATGTCTATCATAAAACTCTGCAATTCTATTTAATAGTTCATCCTCATCAGTAATCTTTTCTTTTAACTTAGATAAGTAAACGAATCTGAGTTTACTATTCTCATTCTGTAATTCTTCACTATTTTCTTCTAAATTAGGAAAATGGAAATCTTTAATTTCAAACAAAATTTTATCTAAATTACTAGAATCTATTCCCCAAGCTAGTTCATTAACAAAAGCTTCATCATCACCAGCTTCCATAAGTTCCACCGCATAATCAGAAATGACATTCGGTTCAAAATATTTTTTATTTACGCCAGTATAAATAGTTTTCCAATCATACTTAAGACCTTTGTTCTTAAAATCTATTAAATCCATATAATTCTCCTTTTACTTTTTTGGAACTTGATTTGGTTTCCCTGTAACAATATCATTTTCAATAAATCTTCTATGACTTACATTTCCATTTGGTTCAACAATCCACTCAAAGACACCTTTTTTACCACTGTTGCTTCCTTCTACTAATGCGATCTCCTCCTACTAATGGAAATTCATCAGCAAATCTTGAGTAATTATCAACAATATCAGAAAAGCCATGTTCCTTAGGGACATGAGGAAACTCTTTTACTATGATGGGCGTTCAATTTGTACTAATTATTTTTTAATGCTTGTTTTATCGTTTTAACTGTTTGTTCAAGCCATTCTAATGGTGTTATTCCTAATCCTTCAAAATATATCCCATCTGCAGAAAACTGTATGTACTCATTTTTTTCTTTATCACTATAATCGCTTTGAATAAATTCAGCTAGAAAAATAATAGCGTCTTGTAAATATTCCGTACTTTCTTCTTCAAGTAACTCTTGGAGTGCTTCTTCGTAAAATGTATCTTGATGAAATGTTGCTGCTAAAAACTGATAAACTGGATCTTCTGGATTTTTTAAAAATAGCATATATTTCTTTCCTCCTATTATTAAAATGGATATCCAGTTACAATAAAAATTCCATTTATTGTAGGGAAGCACGTTGTTTCTAAGGTTAACAATCTATGTTTCTATGAAAAGCCGTCTTGGCAAGATAAAGATGTTGCTGGTACTTTAGATGCAGGCTTAGGATTTACAATCGACGCAAAGGTAAATGTCAATGGGTATCCGCAGTATCGTGTTTATAATTCGAAGGGGCATAAGTACTACATTACGGCTAGTGATGCGTATGTGAGTGTGAAGTAATAGTAAAGCCGACTCATATCAAGCTGAGTCGGCTTTGTTTAGTTTTTATTCTTTACTTTTTATAGCTTCTTTTAGTATTTCAAGGGTCTGCTGTAACCATTCTATAGCTGTTAAGTTTAATGCAGGGAAATAAATGTAAGCATTATATTTAATAAATTCCTCTTTTTCACTATCAGTTAGATTACTGTTTAAAAACAAAAGTATATCATTTTTGGTATTTTCGATACATATTTTAGTAACTTCCATTATAAATTCATTAAGAGCTTCCTCAGGTGATTCAATATCTTGGTGAAATGTTCCTGCTAAGAAATCACCTAATTCTTCATAATGGCTATATTTATTTTCCATACAAATTCTCCTCTACTTTTCTGGATATCCTGTAATAATAAAACTTCCTTGGTTATCTTTTTTCAAAACAATCACAGCATTTTCCACATCTAAAGCACCATTTGATCCTCTTTCGACATATCGTCCAAGTATACTATTACCGTTATATCTTAGCGGTAAGGTTGGTCTGCTATTAGGATTGTTTAACCACCTATTTATTTTTGCTATATTTTGTGGATTACTTAAAACTTCATTAGCTACTCTCTCGGCTATAGCCCTATTAGTGAAAGATGATGATGCTGGTATTCTAGGGTCACTTTGTAATCTTTGCAATAGTTCTGCATCCGTTTTTTCTACGTGTTTTTTGATTAAGTGACCACCTCTTCTTTGGCCAGGTTTTGCCTCATGGGCAATTAATCCTCCTCCTGGAGCTAACGGACTAGTATCTCCTGGCTTTATAGCATTAGTATTAGTATTTCCACCAGAATTAGCAAACTGATGAGTTGATAGCTTTTCTTCAGCTTGTTTAAAATCAGGTATATCAAATTTAGAGCGTATATTATTTCCGCCAGAGAAAGCATAAGAAACATCTTTCTTAACAGGTTGTAAAATATCAGATACTTGCTTCAATTCTTTTACTAGCGTTACGCCTTTAGCTAATGTACTTGCTCCACCTGCTCCTTTTGTGACGAGGCCTGCTCTACCTAGTCCCCTATCGAGAATTAGACCGATGCCTATTTGGGTTAATCCATAAGTAGTCCATTGTGTAATGCTCTCTGCATCTCCATCTTGGCATGATAAAGATGTGGCTGGTTCTGTGGATGCATGATTAGGATTTACGATTGATGCGAAGATAAGTATAAGTGGTTCACCGCAATATAAAGTGAAAAACTCAAAAAGCAGTGTCTTCTATATTAAAGCTAGTTCAACATATGTAGAGGTACCATTAAAATAAGAAAGTCGATTCCAATTAAGGATTTGGCTTTCTTTATTGTTAAGATGTTTAGAATTTACTTTTAGACAATGCTTTTAATATAGGATTTATGATTTTACTTAATAAACGAACCCCGTTAAATATAGATTTTATAACCGTCATATTATCGTCCCCCTAAACTAAATAAATCATATCAACTTCATACCAAGGATGTAAACATTGTATGTTCATAAATTCAAATGAAAAAGAAGCTTCTTTTTCAAAGTGAATGATGGTGTTATAACTAAATACAGACTGAATAATTAGATAATTTTTTATCAATAAATAGTAATTGTTATGATGTACGCTTTGATATGATGATTTGTTATAATATTTAGATAATAATCTTAGAAAAGGGGGATTTATATGGAGACAAAAATTTCTACTACTAGCAAGGGGTATGAGCTATTAGAAGAATGGTATCATGAAATGCTTGCTCAGCATATAGAGAAGGCAAGTATTTTAAAAATTGAAGCAGATAATATATTTAATAAGGTTAAAGAAAATGCAGATTCTTTTATTTATTACTCCCTGTTACGATTTAGGTACCAAATGTTAAAGGGGAATTTTGAAAAAGGGCTAGAAGAGCTAGAATACATAAAAGATATGCCAGATGGTTTACTAAAATATTACTATCACTTCTTTAAATTTATTTATGAAACAGAAGTTGGAAACTACAATAGTGCAGAGAAACATCTTGAATCTGCTAGTGATTTATTAGATATGATGTCCGATGAAAAAGAAAAAGCAGAGTACAATTATCGTGTTGCGCTATATAAATATTATATTTCACAACCCACTTTAGCGATTAATTATGCTACAAAGGCTCTTGATTATTTTTCAAGTCATGAAGGCTATGAGACTAAAAAGGGAGCGTGTGAAAATACATTAGGTATGGCTTGTATTACTTTAGAACAATTTGAATTAGCAGAGGAATATCTAATTTCTGCTCTAAATATGTTTCAAAAACTTGACGAACAATCGCTAGTTTTAAAAGTTCGTAGTAATTTAGGAGTACTGTATGCCGAACAAAACTTATCAGATTCAGCTATACGTCATTTAGAAGAAGTATATAAAGCGTGTCAACATACAAAATTGCATTATCAAAGAAGGGTAATATTCCTATTAGCTCGGGAACATATTAAATTAAAACAGCATAATGATGCAGCTTTTTATATTAAAGAGGGCTTAAAGGATTGTAATCAAGAATATATTTATCACCTAAATATTATGGAGTGTATAAATAATAATGAATCTATAGCAGAATTGGAAGAAATTATAAATGGAGCGCTTTCGTACTTTAAAGAACAAGAATTGTGGAAAGACATTCAAATATATACCGAACTACTAGCAGGAAAATGGTATAATGTGGGTGCAAAGGAAAAGGCGTGTGAGTATTATCATTTAGGTCATGAAGCGAGAACTTTATTAAAAGAAAAGGGGCGTTTAAAATGAAAAAGATTAAAATTACATTAATAGGTTTAATTGGTATTGCAGTATTATCGTTTGGTTTAAATAGTCCTAGTATTGAAAAAAGTGCAGCACCTACACTGAAACAAGAAAATATTATTTCATATTCAGAACATGGTACAGGAATCTAATAAATAAGAAAATTACCCCCATCAGTTATTAAAGAAATAAATATTACTAAGCAGTAAAATAGAAAAAATAAACAAATCAAGATGATGACAACATCTTGATTTGTTCAATTGTGAAAAAATATTGAACTGTAACGAATTTTTTAGCGGATATTTTAAATAGGAAAGAACAGATGAAAATAAGCTATTTAGGTTTGTTTCAGTTTGTGGGGGCACCCACGAACCCACCCACAATTCACCCACAAAAATAAAAAAAGTGATGAATCACTATGAAACATCACTTTTATAAAACCTTGATAAATCAACGTTTTTGGCGCAATTTAAAACTTGATGAATTCAGAGGATATATTTAGCACACAAGTTCAACAATGGGAACGGTAATACCTATTTATCAAGGTGATTGTAATACAAGATTTATTGTAGAAATTTATGTTAAATGAAGGGTTTTTTAAATGAAAATCAATCTAATACAGTTTTATTAAAAGGCTATTATTTGCTCACATTTTGCTCACAAATAATATAAAAACACGTGAAAAAATATGAAATACCCTTTTGAAATAGAATATAATATAAAAAATAAAAAGTGTCACAAACGCTTGTATAACAGGCACTTGTGACACTTTTATCGTTTTATAAAACATAAAATGAACAACCCTAAAATTGTTCATTCTTCTCCCAAGATTCCACAATATAATGTGCAATCGTCGGATTAAATCCTTTACCAACTAAGAACATAATCGCAGCAACTTCTGTTAAAGCATGTTTGTGTGATGTATGTTTCGCTTCATTTAAACCGTAATCTACCCAAGGTTTTACGAAATCAAGGACAGGTTTCTTTAAAGGTAAAAACTGTGTACCGACAACTTGCTGGATTTGTTGTTGCGTTGGTTCTGTAATAGGTCCAGGTGGTAAAATTTGAGGCTGCGAAATATCGAGTGTAGGTCCAGGCGGTAAAATTTGAGGTTGCGTAGGATCAATAGTTGGTGGTGCTGGAGGTGAGACACGTGGATCATAGTGTGGTTGATACATTTGTTGTTGGTATTGCGGTTGTTGAGGCTGAGTTGGATATGGATTTTGTTGTTCTTGATTTTGCGGTGTTGGATATGGATTTTGTTGTTCTTGATTTTGCGGTGTTGGATATGGATTTTGCTGATATTGTTGTTCTTGATTTTGCGGTGCTGCATATGGATTTTGTTGATATTGTTGCTTTTGATTTTGCGGTGCTGTATATGGATTTTGAGGATATTCATAATTTGGACGTGTGTCATATGGATTTTGTTGATATTCAGCTTCTTGATTTTGCAGTGTTGCGTATGGATTTTGTTCGTATTGTTGTTCTTGTTCGTATTGTTGTTCTTGCTGTTGAAGCTCTTGTTCTTCATATTGCTCAGTGTATCTTTGTTCCTGATGTTGAGGGTAAAATGGTTGCCTTGGGTAAGGCGGTTGATTATTATAGAACATGTTGATTCCTCCTTCATAATGATGCCTACCACCCAGTGTATGGGCGGACAAGAAAATATGTGATGAAAAAATGTAGGCGTGTTACAATAAGTAACTGGGTGAAGATAAAATGATAAAACAAGAAAAAATAAAAAAGACAATAACTTTCGTAAAGCATATTTTAGAAAAAGATGCGAGTGGGCATGATTGGTATCATATTGAACGCGTACATAAATTGGCGATTTCTTTATCCGAGCAAGAAGGGGGAAATCGTTTTATAATTGAAATGGCAGCATTACTTCACGATGTGGCAGATGAGAAGTTAAATGAAAGTGAAGAAGCAGGAATGAAAAAAGTTTCTGACTGGCTAGAAGGATTGGAAGTTTCAAAAGAAGAAATTGACCATATTCTCCATATTATTGCGAATATGTCCTTTAAGGGTGGCCATGGTGGTAAAGTGGAGTCAATTGAAGGGAAAATTGTTCAAGATGCAGATCGTTTAGATGCCCTTGGAGCGATTGGAATTGCACGTACATTTGCATATGGCGGAGCGAAAGGGAGATTAATGTATGATCCAACTATTCCGCCGCGTGAAGTAATGACGAAAGAAGAGTATAGAAAAAATAACGATCCATCTTTAAATCATTTTTATGAAAAACTTTTGAAAATAAAAAATTTAATGAACACGAACGCGGCAAAACAGGAGGCTGAAGTTCGTCATCGTTATATGGAACAGTTTATTGAACAATTTATGAAAGAGTGGAATGCACAAATATGAAAATGTTAACAGTGGAGAACTTATCGAAATCATACGGAGAAAAACCGTTATTTGATGGATTATCATGTAATATTACAGAAGGACAACGTGTCGGAATTATTGGTGTAAACGGTACTGGTAAATCGACATTATTAAAAATTATTGCAGGATTAGAAACTCCTGATACAGGTGATATGACGCATTCACGTGGTTATACAATTAGTTATTTATCACAGCAACCAGAGTTTAATGAAAAACTAACAGTATTAGAGCAAGTGTTCCATGGTGATACACCTTTAATTCGACTTCTTCGTGATTATGAACAATCGTTATTAAATATCGAAAAAGATCCAAGTAATGAAAAAATACAGGAACAATTATTTGCAGTGCAGCAACGTATGGATGCAATGAGTGCATGGGAAGCAAATGCAAATGCGAAATCTCTTTTAACTAAATTAGGAATTACAGATTTCACTGCAACTGTTGGAAATTTATCTGGTGGACAGAAAAAACGTATCGCAATGGCACAATGTTTTATTGAAACACCTGATCTATTAATATTAGATGAGCCTACGAACCATCTTGACCATGAGACAGTTGAATGGTTAGAAGAATATTTAGCAAGATATACAGGTGCGGTATTACTTGTAACCCATGATCGTTATTTCTTAGATCGTGTGACAAACCGTATTTTTGAATTAGATAACGGTAAACTATATAGCTACGAAGGAAACTATAGTACATTTTTAGAAGCGAAAGCACTTCGTGAAGAGCAAGAATCGGCACAAGAATCCAAACGCCAAAATTTATATCGTCGTGAACTTGCTTGGATTCGCCGTGGTGCAAAAGCCCGTTCTACGAAACAAAAGGCGCGTATTCAGCGATTTGATGAGCTAAAGGGACAAGAAGGACCAGCTGCAAAACAGTCAGTTGATATTGCACTAAGTGGAAGTCGTCTAGGAAAAAAAGTACTTGAGTTAAAAGATGTAACGAAAAAATTTGGCGATAAGACGGTACTACATAATTTTAATCATATTGTGAAACCAGGCGATCGTATCGGAATTATTGGGGCGAATGGAAGCGGGAAATCTTCTCTATTAAATATGCTTGCAGGCAAATTATCTCCTGATAGTGGTGAAGTTGAAGTAGGACAAACTGTAAAAGTTGCTTATTATACGCAAGAAAATGAAGAGATGAATTTAAATCAGCGTATGATTGAATACATTAAAGAGATTGCAGAAGTTATTCATACAACAGATGGAAAAGTAATTGGTGCATCTCAAATGTTAGAACGTTTCTTATTCCCGACGCATTCACATGGTACACCGCTTGGTAAACTATCTGGTGGCGAAAGAAGACGTTTATATTTATTACGTATTTTAATGGGAGAACCAAACGTACTATTACTCGATGAACCTACGAATGATCTAGATACACAAACATTAACAGTACTAGAAGATTATTTAGAAGATTTCCCAGGTGTCGTTTTAACTGTATCGCATGACCGTTACTTCTTAGATAAAGTAGTAGATGAACTGTTCATCTTTACTGGCGGAGGCGAAGTGCGTGAGTTCCTAGGTAGTTATACAGATTATTTAGAAATGGAAAAAACGAAAGAACTTATTGAGAAAGCGGAAGTTCAAAAAGAGAAAAAAGTAGTAGAAGAAGCTCCAAAACAACAACGTAAACGTAAACTTTCATACAATGAGCAGCGTGAATGGGAAACGATTGAAGATACAATTGCCGAACTAGAAGAGAAAATTGAGTCAATTGGAGAAGAACTTGCGAAAGTTGGATCTGACTTCACAAAGGCACAAGAATTATCTGAAGCACAGCAGAAAACAGAAGAAGAGCTAGAAAAAACGATGGAAAGATGGAGTGAACTATCAGACATCGTTGAAGGATTAAAATAAAAACAAGCTGCATATATTGAAAAGTAAAGAGAAAAACTTTACACTATTGGTAGAACCTATTTTAGGAGGGAAAAAATGAGAACATCTAATCCAATGCTGAAAAAAGAGGCATTCCGTAAAGAAGGAGCAAATGCTTCTGCGATGACTATTGGCGGAACAGTAGGCAAAACGTTTATCATGCTTATATTGCTGCTTGCAACGTCTGTCTATTCATACATACAGATGACGCAAGGAACGATGAAGATGCCAGTATTAATTGGTGCTTTAGTTATTGCGGCAATCGTTGCATTTGCGTCTATATTCTTCCCGCGCATATCACCTATTGGTGCACCAATCTATGCAGCGGTAGAAGGGGTTGTATTAGGAAGTGTTTCAGCGGTTTATACAATGAAATTTGGCGATACTATTGTTTTAAACGCTGTGTTACTAACAATCTCAATTCTATTTGCGATGTTAGTTTTATATGCAACACGCGTAGTAAAAGTAACTGATAAATTCCGTACAGGTGTAATAGCAGCGACAATGGGAATTGCGGTTATGTATTTAATCGTATTCTTATTAAACATGTTTGGTGTAACTGTTCCATATATTCACCAAGGCGGAACTATTGGTATTATCATTAGTGCGGTTGTTATTGTAGTTGCTGCATTAAATCTATTACTAGATTTCGATCTAATCGAAAGCGGCGCACGTAGCCAAGCTCCAAAATATATGGAGTGGTACGGTGCAATGGGTCTAATGATGACTCTAGTATGGTTATACTTAGAAATTCTTCGTTTTGTTTCTTACTTTACGAAAAATGACTAATAAAAAAATCCTGCATGAAATGTGCAGGATTTTTTATTTTCAAAGATAAATTGAATACATGGTATAATATGGGATGTTAAAAGCTTGAATGGAAGGGGATGGAATATGATGAAAGAGAAGAAAGGGATTATGAAAAAACTATTTTCTAAAAGTTTTTTCATAGAACTAGATGATGCTTTAACATATCCGTCAGCAAAATTCATTTGTGCAGCTATTGAGGGATATGCAACTGAATGTAAGGAACAGCTAAACTTTGAGAGTAAAGTTAAACCGATTACATTCTACTTAGAAGATGTATTGTTTAGCGCTGAAATAAAGATGGCTCGCGGAGGATATTACATCTCTTGCAGTGAAGTATAATATTTTTGGAAACCTTACATGTTTGAAATATGTAAGGTTTCTTTTTTACTTTTAAAAGATATAAAGTAGTACTTTTCACTTGAAAATATATCATTTTGCACGTTTTACCCTGTGCAAATTTTTCCTTACAATGAAGAAAAATATGTGAGGTGGTATAACTTATGATGAATCGAGTTGTATTAATCGGTAGATTGACAAAGGAGCCAGAATTATACTACACAAAACAAGGTGTCGCTTATGCACGGATATGTGTTGCGGTGAATAGGGGGTTTCGAAATAGTTTAGGTGAACAACAAGTAGATTTTATTAATTGTGTTGTTTGGCGAAGGTCGGCGGAAAATGTAACAGAATATTGTACGAAGGGCTCACTTGTTGGGATTACAGGGCGTATTCATACGAGTAATTACGATGATGAACAAGGAAAGAGAATATATAGAACTGAAGTAGTGATTGAGAGCATTACATTTTTGGAGAGAAGACGTGAGGGTGCATCACAATAAAACGTAAAGAGCATTAATAATTAAGTGGGCTATGTAGTATAGCCCTCTTAATTTTGACTGATACCTTCCCAAACAACATCTAACTGTTGATTGAGTAAATTTTTCGTATTTATTTCATTAGCATGTAATAGCGAGTGGGACATTAGTGTATAAAAATAAGTACTCATAATAGTAGAAGTGATGGTATTTGTATCCCATGGACTGTGTAATGTTCCTGTCTCTTTCGCTTCTGTAATAATAGAAGACAAACTTTCTTGTAGCTGGTGTATACTTTTTAATTCATTTTCTACTAAGTAGTTAGATTTAATAATTTCAAAGACGGCATGCTTCATTAATTCACCATGTCCAGTAAATCGATCCAGTAAATCTCCTAAAACAAGTTTGATTCGCTCTTTCGGATGTTCCACATTTGAATATGTTTTTAAACTTTCATTCCATAGTTCAATTTGAGAATCACCTAAAAATAATAATATGTTTTCTTTTTTCGGAAAGTAGTTGAAGAAAGTTCCTTTTGCAATCCCGCATGCAGTAGTAATATCTTGAACCGTTACATTTTCGTACCCGCGTTCTTGAAAGAGTTGTACTGCTTTTAGGAATATAAGTTCTTTTAATTCTTTTTTTCTCGTTTCTCTAAGCATATTATCTTCTCCTAACATAAACAATTATATCTGTTTATTAGATAATCTCAAACGAAATTGTATTTCATAAACAAATTTACTATTTAATGAAGTTTAATACAATCATGGGAGTTTTTAGGTCGTGTTGTATTTGAAAACCCTTTGTGGATGTAGCGTTGTAGTTTCTTGTTATAAATGAAAATTGTATAGTTCATGTGCTTGCTTTTCAGAAACCCATTTCGGAATATGTTTCATTACTTCGTTTCTTACTATAATCAAAGGATTACTTTCCATTTGCGCCATTTTTCCAACTTTCCATGCAGTGTTTGAGATTTTTTCAATTCTATCTCGTCTTTTTTGTTCGTATTCTATAAATGCTTGACGATAGTGGGCATTTTTTTTGATACATTCTGCAAGGATGATAGCATCTTCAATTGCTTGACACGCCCCTTGACCTAAATTAGGTGTAAGTGCATGGGCAGCATCTCCAATAAAGACGATGCGTTTGTCAAAAAATTGTTTCATTGGAGTGATGTCTACAATATCACGATGAATCATATTAACGTCAGATGCGTTTTTTAAAATAGCTGGGATGGGATTATGATAATTTTTGAAATGATTATATAAATCTGCTGTTGTGTAAGCTGTATATTTTTGATCTCTAGCTTTAGCGTTTATGAGCGCATACCAGTATACTTCGTTGTTTGGAAGAGGGACAATGCCAAATCGACCGTTTGTTCCCCATGTTTCAATAAAATCATTTGTTAAAGATAGATTATGAGTTGGAGTTACACCACGCCAACACGTATATCCGGCATAACGATAACCATCGTTTTGTGTTACTTGTTTTCGGACGACAGAATGAATACCATCAGCAGCAATGAGTATATTGCCGAATGTTTCACTACCATCTTGAAATAATATTTTTAAGGCGTTTTCTGCATTTTGTTCTATTTTTACGCACTCTTTTCCCCACTCGACAGTACCTTCTTGTAGTTCGGAAAGTAGCAATTGATGTAAATCTTTTCTATGGATGGAGTACATTTTTGGATAACAAGCTGGAATGGTCAATTTACTAAATATAGTTCCTTTTTCGGATACAAGGTTAAAACCGTCACTTTCATTGCCGAATTTTTTTATTTGCTCAGAAATTCCGTATGGTTCAAGTGCTTGCATCGCATTTGGGGCAATGATAATACCTGCACCAGCAACAGTAGATTCAATATTTTTGTCATACACTTTTACATCTAATCCTATTTTTTGTAAGGAGATTGCTGCGCAAAGACCAGCGATACCACCACCAATAATCATGACATTATTCATTTGTTATCCCTCCACTTTTAAATGACTTTGATCATAAAATGACTACGGTCACTTTATGAGTTAAGATTAATACCTTTTTTTGTTATTGTCAATTAGACTTTTAACTATAGTTCCGGAACGATTAGGTGAAAATAGTAATAATTGAAATTCTAAAAATGTAGAAGAGGAATTAGTAAAATTAAGCATCCGAGTAGGAGTATAGAGTGATAACATGTTACAATACAGCTAAGAACACGCAATAAAGGAGAGTATTTTTACGTGAAAATTAAAGCAATTGAACCAACGCCAAGTCCAAATACAATGAAAGTTATTTTGAATGAAGTATTACCATCAGGAGCGCGTAATAATTATACAAATGAAAATAAAGAACAAGCACCAATGCAAGTGCAAGAAATTTTGAAAATAGAAGGCATTAAAGGTGTATACCATGTAGCAGACTTTTTAGCAGTGGAGCGAAATGCGAAGTATGACTGGAAAGTTTTATTACAACAAGTTCGTGCCGTTTTTGGTGAAGAAATAGTGGAAGAAAGCGAAGAACAACAACTTTCTCATTTTGGAGAAGTGAAAGTGTTTGTTCAAATGTTCTTTACTATTCCGATGCAAGTGAAGTTAACAGATGGAACATCGGAAGAGCGTGTAGGCTTACCTGATCGTTTTAAAGAATCTATTATGAAAGTGCAAATGTCTGCACCTAACGTTGTGAAAGAGCGCAAATGGGTAGAGCAAAGTACACGTTACGGTAATTTTGAAGAAATCGGGAAAGAAGTAGTAGAAGAAATTGTTGCTGCTTATTCAGAAGAACGTGTAAATGAAACGGTTAAAGAACTATTGAATCAAGCGGGTGCTGTTGAAGTAACGATTCAAAAGCGTGAGCCATATAAAGTAACAGAAGAGATGATGAAAGATTCTGACTGGAAAAACCGTTTTGCGGCTTTAGAACAAATGGATCCTACTGAAGAAGATATGCCGATATTGAAAATGGCATTAGAGGATGAGAAAGTATCTATCCGCCGTTTAGCAACAGCGTATTTAGGTATGGTAAAGGGTGATGGAGTATTGCCGTTATTATATAAAGCGCTATTGGATCGTTCAGTAAGTGTCCGCCGTACAGCAGGAGATTGTTTATCAGACGTAGGTGATCCAGCAGCGATGTTCGTTATGATTAAATCTCTGAAAGATTCAAGTAAATTAGTACGCTGGCGTGCAGCAATGTTCTTATTTGAACTTGGTGATGAAAGTGCAATTCCGGCACTAAAAGCAGCAGAAGATGATCCAGAGTTTGAAGTGGCGATGCAAGCGCGTTTAGCTTTAGAACGTATTGAAGGCGGCGAAGAAGCCAAAGGATCAGTATGGAAGCAAATGACGGAGTCTCGTAAAGGGGAATAGTTTATGATTGTTTTCTATGATAGTTGGTGTCCGATGTGTACAGCAGTTGCAGAGCGTACGAAAAGATTAGATAAAAAGGGTAAGATGAAATTTGTTTCATTTCGAGATGAAGATGTAGTTGAGAAATATGAACTTTCTCAAGAATTACAAAGTAAGATGGAACAAAGATTGTATATTTTAAAAAATAATAAGTGGTATGACGGAATTCATAGCATTAACGTATTAGCAAAGGCTGTTCCATCTTATTGGTTTACAGTGCCTTTTATAAAGCTATCTATCGTACTTGGATTTGGAAGTAAAGTATACGATTATATCGCTAACAATAGAAAACTTGTCCCAGTTGGACACTGCCGTGAAGGGGTTTGTGAAATCCCTACAAAAAAATGAAATCATCGTTATCTTTCTTTTGCACCTATTAATAGAGCGTGATATGATGAATTTGGAATGAAAGTTGAAGGAGAGATTACAAGATGTCAAATGCTTATGAAGAATACATGCGTCAAATGGTAATTCCAATGCGCCAAGAATTAGTGCGTTCTGGATTTGAAGAGTTAACTACAGAAGAAGCTGTAACAGAATTTATGGAAAACACGGCAGGTACAACTTTAGTAGTTGTAAACTCTGTTTGTGGTTGTGCAGCTGGTTTAGCACGCCCATCAGCAGGTCAAGCGGTTGTACGTGCTGAAAAACAACCTGATCATCTTGTAACTGTATTTGCAGGTCAAGATAAAGATGCTACTGCAAAAATGCGTGAATACTTCGGAGAAATTCCTCCATCTTCACCATCTATGGCATTACTAAAAGGAAAAGAAGTTGTTCACTTCATTCATCGTCATGAAATTGAAGGTGCAACTATGGACGAAATTATTACGAACTTAGAACAAGCTTTCGAAAAGAATTGCTAAAGTAGGGGGAGAGTGAATCTCCCTCTTTTCTTTATATAGAGGTGAAACAATGATAGTAACAACAGCAGGAAGAACAAATAAAGAAATGACAGCTTATGCAAATAAGGTAGCAGAAGAATTAAATAGTTCTTTCGTTATACGTAATGATATACCTGTACATAAATTGCATGAACAGTATGAACAAGATGTACTTGTTGTAGGCAAAAATCGTTTAGCCATTTATCCAAAAGGAACGGAAGAGTCGTTTTTCTTTCATCCAAACTCAGCGATGTTTCGTGTGAAAAGATTAATGCGCGGAGAACACGATCCGTTTGTACAAGCTGCTAAATTAGAGAGCGGAATGACAGTGTTAGATTGTACGCTCGGTATGGCATCAGATAGTATTGTAGCTAGTTATATTGTTGGTGAAAGCGGAAGAGTAACAGGACTTGAAGGAAATGAATATATGGCTTATATCATGGAAAAAGGCTTGCAAACTTGGTCTTCGTCTGTTGCAGAAATTGATGAGGCAATGCAAAGAATCGAGGTAAAGCAAACAGAGCATTTCGCATTTTTAACGCAATGTGAAGACAATAGTTACGATGTTGTTTACCTTGATCCGATGTTTGAAGAAACTGTCATAGAATCAGATGGAATAAAAGGATTAAAACACTTCGCTTTGTATCATGATATTACTGACAAAACAATTGCGGAAGCGAAGCGTGTGGCGAGAAAGCGCGTCGTTCTGAAAGATCATTTTCGTAGTTCTCGATTTGAAAAACATAATTTTTACGTATACAAAAGAAAAAGTGCTAAGTTTCACTTTGGTGTAATTGACCCTTGCTAATTGTTTGAAAAGATGTATAATAAGCAATAATCAATTGAATATACTGTCGGTGATGAAGAGAGTAGTCTTTTTCAGAAGGAAAGCGAGTTAGGGATGGTGTGAGCCTAGTGCGGAAGAAAAAGATGAAGCGCACTTCGGAGATGCTTCTTGAATGAATAGTAGAGTAAGCCGAGGCCCCCTGTCCTCGTTATAAACGGGAAAGTGGTTCGTAATGAACAACAAGGGTGGTACCACGGGTTAAAACTCGTCTCTTTTTTAGAGACGAGTTTTTTGTATTCAAAAAATAAGGAGGTTGTATTATGGATTATAAAATGCAGTTTGCAAAAAGTTTATCGAATATTTTTACGAGTGAATTAACGCAAAATCAAATTTTAGATTTAATCGAAACACCGAAACAAGATGAATTCGGAGATGCAGCGTTCCCATGTTTTTCACTAGCGAAGCAATATAAAAAATCACCAGCTATTATAGCGAAGGAAGTTGCGGAGAAATTAAATGATCCGTTCTTTACGAAAGTAGAGGCCGTGGGTCCTTATGTAAATGTATTTTTCAATCGTGAAACTGTAAGTGATGCAGTATTAAAAACGATTTTAGCTGAGAAAGAAGAGTACGGTCAAAATTACTTTGGATGTGAAAAAACGGTAGTTATCGATTATTCCTCTCCTAATATCGCGAAACCTTTTTCAATGGGGCATTTACGTTCTACAATGATTGGTAATTCACTGAAACATATCGCTGAAAAATGTGGTTATGAAGTTGTAGGAATCAATTATATTGGCGATTGGGGCACGCAGTTTGGGAAGTTAATTACCGCGTATAAAAAATGGGGAAATGAAGCAGTAGTTAAAGAGGATCCAATACGTGAATTATTTAAGTTATATGTTCAATTCCATGAAGAGGTAAAAGAGAACGAGGAACTAGAAGAAGAGGGACGCGCTTGGTTTAAAAAATTAGAAGAAGGTGATGAAGAAGCAGTCGAGCTTTGGAACTGGTTCCGTCACGAATCTTTAAAAGAATTTTCACGTATTTATGAACTTCTCGGTGTGGAATTTACAAATTTTCAAGGAGAAGCTTTCTATAATAATTTAATGGAAGATTTCATTGGACTATTAGAAGAACATGATTTGCTTGAAGAATCAGAAGGCGCATTAGTCGTTAATTTAGAAGAAGAAGGTATGCCGCCATGCTTAATTAGAAAATCAGATGGTGCGACTATTTATGCAACACGTGATTTAACAGCGGCATTGTATCGCCAAAACACATATGATTTTGATAAAGCTTTATATGTAGTCGGACCAGAACAAAGCTTGCATTTTAATCAATTTTTCACTGTATTAAAAAAGCTTGGCTACACTTGGGTTGATGGAATGGAACATGTACCGTTCGGGTTTATATTAAAAGATGGCAAGAAAATGTCGACACGTAAGGGCAGAATTATTTTATTAGAAGAAGTACTAGAAGAAGCTGTTGCACTTGCGGAACAAAATATTGAAGAGAAAAATCCGAATTTAAAACAAAAAGAAGAAGTGGCAAAGCAAGTAGGTGTTGGAGCAGTAATCTTCCACGATTTAAAAAATGAGCGTATGCATAATATTGAATTCTCATTAGAAAATATGTTGAAATTTGAAGGGGAAACAGGACCGTATGTACAATACACACATGCGCGTGCTTGTTCAATTTTAAGAAAAGAAAGTGTAGAGTTTGAAACGTGTACTTTTGAATTAAAGGACGCTTATAGCTGGAGTGTAGTAAAATTACTCAACAGATTCCCGCAAGTAATTGAAGCGGCCTTCAACAAAAATGAGCCATCTATTATTTCAAAATACGTATTAGATGTAGCACAAGCGTTCAATAAATATTATGGAAATGTTCGTATTTTAGAAGAGAACGAAGAAAAAGAGAGTAGACTCGCATTAGCTTACGCTGTGACGGTTGTATTAAAAGAGGGATTACGTTTACTTGGGGTAGGGGCACCTGAGGAGATGTAAAATAATACTTTTGTGCTTAAACGCAATAAGAAATATTTACATTACTTTAGGGAAGAACTGCAAATCAAATTAAAGCGTAATATTATAACAAAAAGAAAAATCAGGCGATCATTAACCTGATTTTTCTTTTTGTATTCTCTTGAATAAATTCTTATCTATAAGGTGTGTTATACGCTGCGAAGTGTAAGAACGCTATAATTTTGTTACGAAATCAATTAAAATATTTGTAGAGAGGATGGTCCGTATTGATTCGAGGTTTCATTTTACACATTCCTTGTCATAGACTACCGGAAAGGAGTTTTCTCAAACTACAAAAATACATGCCTTTATGTGCGCGATGCACAGGTATTTTTATTGGTTTATGTATGTTTCCAATTTACTTTTTAATAACACCTTCGTTTAGTCTCTCATTAATGATATCCTTTTTTGCTCAAATTCCATTATTAATTGATGGATTCACCCAAAAGTGGAAATGGCGAAGCAGTACAAATTTGCTAAGAGTAACTACCGGCCTATTAAGCGGTAATGGTATGGGACCATTTATTGTATCTAGTATTATATGGATTATATCTTAAACCAAATATCAACGGAGGTAGCTACTTACATGTTTTGGATTTACATAATTCTAATTTTTATATCAGGTGGAAGTGGAATTGGTTTTATCATTCATGAAAAATATATAGAAGCAATAATAGCTTTTGTTATTTGCGTGTTATTTATGGTGCTACTATATTTTTATTTAAAAAGAAGCAAAAAAAAGGAGAATTTAGATTGTGACGTAATAGATTGTACCGATTGCTCAGATTGTGATTGTACTAACTAAACTTCTGTTTATTCCAATATTATTATGAAAAGGATTATATATCGTTTCAGGTATGTAGTCCTTTTTATTTTTTTAAGATTAGTTTGTCAAATAGGTGGGAGAGTAAAGAACATGTACAATTTAACGCATTAATTAAAATTAAACATCTCTAAAATTTTTAGAAACATAGGAATACATTTATTAAATGGAGAACTATAGTTTTGTATATAAAAGGAGGCGTAGGTTTTGGAAAAATATGATTGGAATAGTAAGCTAGCGTATTTAAGAAATACGAGAGATTTATATTATAACGATGATTATTTAAGTTTTTTAGTGAATACAGTTTGGAAGATTACTGAACCGGTACATATTGTTGATTATGGTTGTGGATATGGATATTTAGGCTTAGTTTTGTTGCCGTTACTTCCAAATGGATCAAAGTATACAGGTATTGATAGCGGGGAAGCATTAATGGCTGAAGCGAGAGAGTTGTTTCGTTCGCTTCCATATGAATCAGAATTTATTGAAGGAGATGCTACAGAAATTGAATTGGAAAATAAATATGATATAGCAACCTGTCAGGCTTTCTTATTACATATGAGTTCCCCGAAAACGATGCTAGAGAAGATGATACATTCAATTAAACAAGGTGGTAAAATAATCTGTTTTGAACCACATTGGATGTCAAATATGTCTTCATACGTATTAGATGGAGAGAATCAATCGGAAATTATTCAGCTAGGTGTTTTGCAGAAATTATTTGAAAGGGATACACAGAGAACCGGTAAAGATGGGAATATCGGTATGAAAATACCTACGTATTTAAGTGAAATAGGTGTGAAAAATATCGAGTGTAGAGTAAGTGATAAAGTGAACTTTTTAGATTCTAATATGTATCATAATGATAAATATAGTTTGTATCATTCATTAAAAGAAGAGGGAATTGCGGGCAATCCAGGTGATAAACAGCAATTTATAGAACTTTTAATGGCCAGAGGATTAACATATGAAGAATCGCTAGCTCAATATGAAGCGGAACTACGGTTTTTTAAAGCATTTCATATGCATTCATCTTTAGTTTATGCTCCGAATATGAAAATTACATTTGGTGAAATAAAGAAGTAAATATCATATTAGAAAAGTAAGGGAGAAGGAGAATTGCTACATTTCTAATATGGATAGGTTACCATTATTATCAAGATTTGTCGGTAAATCGATATATCTTATCAAATCGTTGATCTATTGTAAGTTACAAGAGATATATTCAGGAAATCGTTAATATAATTTCATCCACTCAATGAAGCCTCAAAAAAGAAGATAAAACTCATCTTCGAATAATACATGTTATTTCATCAAATTAAACAAAATAACGAGAAAAAGTATCGTTTTTAAGATATTTAGTTAAAAACTTGAATAATATTAAATAATATCGTTCATTATATGAGGTTTTAGTTGAATGCATACTATATGATGTGTAAAATCTAAGCAAGTAGGTTAGAATACTGCTTGCAAATGGCAGTATAAATAATTATTTGAGGTGAATACATGCTAGATTTTAAACAATTAGAAATTTGTTTGAAAGAAAAGAGATTTGTAGATGGATTACAGGAGATAAATAATGAAATTGCACATATAAAAGAAACGAATAAGTTATCATACGTGAAGAACTGGCTTTCTAACGTTTCATCATTTACAGAGTTTGATACATTAATTCGCCTTGCTGATGAAGGTTTGATGCATCAATATAGCTCCTTTTTAATTCGTTATACTTATAAAAAATTCCCAAATATGAGAACGCTCTCTTTATATTGTGATGAGTTAATTGATGAGCGTAAAATCCTTGATGCTGAACAATTATTAAAAGATTCTTTGGAAGAGGTAAATGAAGAGGAAACTGATGCGGATGTTTTAACGAAAGCATATTTTACGTTAGTTAGATGTTTGTTAGATATGAAGCGCAATGAAGAGGCTTATGCCTATATGCAAAAGGCGGAAAAGTATAGTACACGTACAGTTTTTGATAAATGGGGTTACTTATATATACAGACTGGTGAGTGGGAGAAAGCAGAGGAACAACTTTTAGCCGGTCAGCAACATAAAGATTGTGAAGAGTTAGCTACGTACTTATTGGCGCAATTATATGCATATAAAGGTGAACAGCAGCGAGCATTACAACTCATAAATGATGCGATTGCAAAGTTCCCTCAAGTACCATATTTCTATTTTGAAAAAGTAAAATATTTATTAGATTTAGAGCGCTATGAAGAAATGTTAGCGGTAATAGATGAAATCAATCACATGCTTCCGCATCATGCATATACAACTTATTTTATACATTTACGTGCAGAAGCATTTTATAAAATAAATAATATTCACGATTTGCAAGCACTATTGAAAAGTGAAAAGAGTTTGAAAAATTCTCTATATCATCATATAGAAAAAAATCCTGATGGAAAAAAGGTTCGTTTACCAATAGTTCCGGTTGTACAAAAGGATAACTATTGCGTTCCGACAAGTTTGGAAATGATGTTAGGGGTATGGGGAGAAAAACGTACGCAAGATGAAATTGCACAACATATTTTTGATGTAACAGGTTCTAAGTTTTCAGATACAGTTACATATATAGAAGAGCAAGGTTACGAATATCGTTACTTTCAGGGGAATGAGGAAAATTATAAGAGATTACTTGATCAAGGTATTCCCGTTTTATTAAGTATAGATATTGAGCACGCTTCCCATGTACAAGTACTTTCTGGTTATGACGACGTGCTGCAAGCTTTTTATATTCAAGATCCGAATTTCTTAGAACCGATTCTTGTGGAATATGATAAGTTGCAAGAAAAATATCGTTATACAGATTGTTTAGCTATTACGTTTACACCAAAAGATAGAATGGAACAACTTTTATTTTTAGATGAGGAAGAACATAATTATTATAAATCAATTTTTTCTCTTACTGATCATTTAGCTGAGCAAGATAAAGAGGGAATTGAAAAGTTAGTATTATTTTTAAAAGAAACAAGTGAAAATCCAAACACTTGGCTATATACGATTAAACATTTAGATGCTGAAGTAGATAAAGATTTTATTCAATTTTGTATAGAAAAATTAATGGAAAAGTTTCCAAGCTCTGACTTTGTGAAATTGCATAGTGCACAGTGTTTTATTCGTCTGCAAGATATGGAAAAAGCAGGACATATGCTTCAAAGTGTGGAGAAGAAAAGCAATCAAGCGTTGTATCATTTTATAAATGGACGTTATTCTTTTGAGCAAGATAATTATGCAGAAGCGATTTCTAGTTTTCGTTCATCATTACAACTGGATGCAGACCAACCAGTTGCGTGGAGTTTCTTAGCATTATCATACATGTATATGGATCAATCCGAAAAGGGGCTAGAGTATTCGCTAACAGCTATAGAACGTAGCCCAGAAAGGTTTACACTTGTAAATCACGGTTTAATTTTAATAGATTTAGAACGATATGAAGACGCATATGGATTCTTTAATGATTTATTAAAAGAATATAAGTATGAAGCGCACATTTGGTATGAACGTGCAAGATGTGCTCAACATTTAGGAAAAGTGTATTTGGCGGTAAAAGGACTTAAAGTAGCAATTCAATTAGATAAAACAGCAGCCTATTTATATACGAAGCTTTCGGAAATCTATGAATCAGATTTGGATGATGAGAAAAGTACGAAGGAAATTTTATTACAAGGAATTCGATATTGTGAAGATCAGGCATCTTTATATGTTCGTTTAGGAGATGTACATTTTCAAAATGATGAACTTGAAGAAGCGGAAACTATATATAAGCGTTCTTTAGAAGAAAATAATGAAGATGTATATTCTCATTTCGGTTTAATTCAAGTTTATATGGCAAAGGAACAATATGAGGATGCAAAAAATTATATTGTTAGTATCAATCAGCAATTTGAGGACAATCAAGATTTTCTTATGAATGCTGGCATGGTGCTGTGGGATGCTGAAATTGCGTTAGGCGGGAATGAAGCTGAGTTGAAAACGGCACTTTCTAAATTAGAGGACGGTATACGTAAGTTATATAGTAATATAGAGAACGTGTTAGAAGAGTATGTAAATAGAATAAAAGGAACAGCTTTCGTGCAACGAGGCATAGCGTTTTTAAGAACGCTACAAAAAGAAAAAACGGAAGTAATTGAATACGGTTGTTATGCTGGTATTTTATATGAATCTATTGGACAGTATGATCAGGCAATGAAGAGATACAATAAGGCAATCGAACAAAAGAGAACTGCTTTGCCATATTATCGAATCGGCGAAACATATATGGTATTAGGACAATTGACAGAAGCAAAGCAAGCGTATGAAATATGTTTAGAGCTGGATGAAAACTTTGCAGGTGTACATTTGCAACTAGCAGAAATATACGAAAAAGAAGAAAATCGTTCTAAAGAACAAAGTCATATGGTCCAGGCGATGAAAGAAGAGCCTTTGCATATTAATATGGAATATTTGGCACAGCTTTCAGTAGATTTGAATCTTCATGAAGAATTGCTGACTGAACTAGATCAATTAGCAGGAGAAGTACCCGAAATATGGCGTTTAGATGCTATTGCATATGTATATGGTGCGATGAATGAAATAGATAAAGAACAGGTGCGAATTGAAGAAGCGCTACAATTAGATGAGGGACACACAGAAGTTCTATATCATTATGCGAAAGTATTAGTGAAAAAAAGAGATGCGAGTGCAATTGAAGTTGCAATGAAAGTAATGCATAAAGAATTAAATAATGAACGTATATTTGATGTATATGTAAAAGCAGTAGAACAACATAAAAAAATATCTCAAATACGAGACGCACTTCATACGTTAAAGGTGAAAAAAGCAGAAAGAAGTATGGCATTTATGTATGCCGCAGCTGCGGTTACAGAAAGATGGATTGAACGTCAACAAAATGAACAACCGAAAAAATCTATATTTACGAGAGCTTTTTATCGTATGAAAAACCGCGCGAAAGAAATTTCAATGATTACTACAATCATTGATTTATATGAAGTTTCGTTAAAGTTAAATCCAAAAAATAGTATGGCAGCGCAGCGATTTGCACTATTTTACGAGAATGCGGCAATGAATAAAGAAGCAATAGAAGTATTGCAAACATCGCTAGAAAATAAATGGGATTATGATGTAGCGAAGCAACTTGTAAATCTTTTCATTGAGTATGAAGAAGAAGGCATGTTACGAGATGCGTTGGAATTAACGAAACAAATGGTTCGAGAGCTACCGGATGATTATGATACGCTTCTTTTACAAGCACAAGTATTCTTGAAAGCTGGGGAAGAAAGAAAAGCAGAAAAAATATGTTTACAATTAACGGAGAAAACATCGTTTGTAAGTAGAGGATTCCTTACTTTAGCAGAAATATACCAAAGTCAAGAGAGGTTTGAGGATGCGATTCATTTATTAGAAGATGCTTCTGTACATCATCCAAATGAAACGGCAATTCTTATTGCTTTAGCATCTTCGTATCATAGAGCTGGGGGAACTACCAAAGCAGAAAAAATAACAAGTGATATATTAGAAATTGATGCTACACACTTGTTAGCAAGATACGATCATGCTTGCTACTTAGCATTATTAAACAGAATTGAAGAGGCGAAAGAAGAACTTGAAATTGTGCTTCGTGAAGATGACACAGGATTCTTTGCTGAACTTGCAGAGGAAGATGAAGATTTAGCAGGATTACGAGAATTTGAAAAGTAATTGTATAGAAATAGATAAAAAGGATATAAATAAAAATATATTTTGAATTAGTTGACAATTAATTGCCCAATGACATAAAATAACTTTTAATAAAGTATACAAATCTGAAGACGAGAAAGAGTAAAATAGTGAGCTGTTCTCCAGAGAGCCGGTGTATTGCTGAAAGCCGGTGTGCAGACGTTATTTGAAAATCATCTCCGAGGAGCCGTGGCTGAATAAAGTAAGCTCGGACGGATGTCTACCGTTACAAAGAACGCGTATGTTAGTACGTTGCTAAGTGCTATTAGTGAAAAGCTAATAGAATTAGGGTGGTAACGCGGGTAAACCCGTCCCTACTTCATGGGGACGGGTTTTTTGTGTGCTTTTAAAACATTCAAAGGAGTGATTGTAGATGAAGAAAGTAGATGTAAAAGAGTCAGCTGTAGGGAGAGAAACACGTATTCGTAAGCAGTGGAACGAACAAAGCATTTTTGAACAATCAATTCAGAATAGAGAAGGCGCGCAATCGTTTGTGTTTTATGAAGGACCACCAACGGCGAACGGTTTACCGCACGTCGGCCATGCACTTGGTCGGGCGATTAAAGATTTAGTAGCGAGATATAAAACGATGGCTGGATATAAAGTGTTAAGAAAAGCCGGATGGGATACACATGGATTACCTGTAGAATTAGGCGTTGAAAAACAACTTGGTATTTCAGGTAAGCATGAAATCGAAGAGTACGGCATTGAGCCATTTATTCAAAAGTGTAAAGAGAGTGTATTCACATATGAGAAGCAGTGGCGTGAATTCACTGAAAGTATCGGTTATTGGGTAGATATGGATGATCCATACGTTACGTTAAAGAATCCATATATCGAAAGTGTATGGCATATTTTAGGGACGATTCATGAAAAAGGTTTGTTATACAAAGGG
This sequence comes from Bacillus sp. NH11B, assembly GCF_001884205.1. Classification (NCBI taxonomy): domain Bacteria; kingdom Bacillati; phylum Bacillota; class Bacilli; order Caryophanales; family Bacillaceae; genus Bacillus; species Bacillus sp. NH11B. The sequence continues at coordinate 99,594 of NZ_MAOG01000101.1, forward strand.
CATAGAGTTTCACCGTACTGCCCAAGCTGTCAAACCTCTCTCAGTTCACATGAAGTTGCACAAGGGTATAAAACAGTAAAAGATTTAAGTGCAACAGTTAAGTTTAAAGTGGAAAATAGTGAAAATGAGTATTTCTTAGGTTGGACGACAACACCATGGACGCTTCCAGCAAATGTAGCGCTCGCTGTACATTCAAATATGGAATACGTTAAAGCGAAACAAGAAGGTCATGTATACATTATTGCGAAAGAACGTGTACAAGAAGTATTAAAAGAAAACTATGAAGTATTATCTGTTCATAAAGGTGAAGAATTAGTAAATACATCTTACACAGCACCGTTTCCGATGAAGGAAGTTACAAATGGATACCACGTCATCGCAGCAGATTTTGTAACTGCAGATAGTGGTACAGGACTCGTTCATATCGCTCCAGCATATGGGGAGGACGATTATAGAGTCGTTCAAAGTGAAGGATTGTCGTTCTTACATGTTGTAGATGAGAAAGGTGAGTATACGGATGCAGTACCATTTCTTAAAGGTAAGTTTGTAAAAGATTGTGACGTGGATATCGTTCGTTATTTAGCGAAAGAAGGGTTACTATATCATAAAGAAAAATATGAACATAGCTATCCGCATTGCTGGCGCTGTGATTCACCATTACTTTATTATGCAGGAGAAAGCTGGTTAATCCGAACAACTGAGATTAAAGAAACATTTTTACGAAATAATGATTCTGTTACGTGGTATCCAGACCATATGAAGCACGGACGGTTTGGTAAGTTTTTAGAAAACATGGTGGACTGGAATATTAGCCGGAATAGATATTGGGGAACACCTTTAAACGTATGGGAATGTGAAAGCTGCGATCATCAATTCGCACCGAAAAGTATTGCCGAATTAAGAAAGCATAGTACGAAAGAAACACCTGAAGATTTAGAATTGCATAAGCCGTATGTAGATGAAGTACAAGTTTGCTGTGAAAAATGCGGAAGTACAATGAATCGAACACCAGAAGTAATCGATGTTTGGTTTGATAGTGGCTCCATGCCGTTTGCACAATATCATTACCCGTTTGAAAATAAAGAGTTATTTGAAGAACAGTTTCCAGCAGATGTTATTGCAGAAGGAATTGATCAAACACGTGGCTGGTTTTATAGTTTATTGGCAGTATCAGCGCTATATACAGGAAAAGTTCCATACAAACGAGTGTTATCACTTGGGCATGTTCTAGATGAAGAAGGACAGAAAATGTCTAAAAGTAAAGGAAATGCACTAGATCCGGTTGATTTAGTAGAGAAGTTTGGTGCCGACGCTCTAAGATGGGCTCTACTCGTTGACAGTGCCCCATGGAATGCGAAACGATTTTCTGAAAGAACAGTACAAGAAGCGAAATCTAAATTTGTAGATACGTTAGTCAATGTGTATAGCTTCTATGTTTTATATGCAAATTTAGATGAATATAATCCGAAAGAAAAGTATGATGTAAAGCGTACGAAATTAGATGAATGGGTGTTATCAAGATTGCATAGTACGACGAGAAAGGTAAGAACCGCACTTGATGATTATCAATTCACAAATGCAGCTCGTGAAATTGCCACGCTTGTAGATGAAGTGAGTAACTGGTATGTAAGACGTTCACGCAATCGTTTTTGGGAATCTGGTATGAATACTGAGAAAGCAGCGGCGTATGAAACACTTCATGAAGTGCTTGTAACAATTAGTAAATTAATTGCACCATTTACACCATTTGTCGCTGAAGATATTCATCTGAATTTAGAAGGACGTAGCGTTCATTTAGAGGATTATCCAGTTGTAAATGAATCACTTATTCAGCCGAAGTTAGAAGCGGAAATGGATGCAGTTTTACAAGTTGTTGAACTTGGAAGAAGTAACCGTAATCAGCATTCATTAAAAGTAAAACAGCCGTTAGCAGAGCTTGTATTACTTGAGAATAAAGAGAATAATATCGATTGGGAATCTTATCGTGATATCGTTATGGATGAACTAAATGTAAAAGCGTTTCATGTTGAACTGGATGAAACGAAGTACACAACATATCAATTAAAGTTGAATTTTAAAACAGCGGGACCGAAGTTTGGTAAAAATGTGAATGCAGTAAACGGCTGGTTAAAACAATTATCGCAAGAAGAAGTACAAAACTTTGTTTCAACTGAAAGAGCCGTATATGAAGCAGCATCAGGGGAAGAAGTAGTTGTAACGTCTGAAGATGTATTAGTAGAAAAAGTAGCAAAAACAGGGTTCTCAAATACGACTAACGGACAATATACAGTTATGTTAGACACGAATGTAACGGAAGAATTGTTACAAGAAGGAGTGGCGCGTGAATTCATTCGTGCAGTCCAAGAATATCGTAAGCAATTGAATTTACCAGTTAACTTACGAGTTGATGTTACTCTTGATGCAGAAGATGAATTGCAACATACATTAACGAACCATAAAGAGTTATTAGAAGAAAATTTACTCGTAAAACAATTTGCGTTTCGTGTATTAACGACAGAAGATGATGAGCTTTCATTAGGTGAGACAAAAGTTCGCATCAAACTGAGCCCAGCAAATTAAATGAGAAGGAAGTTGGAATCGTTCATTCCAACTTCCTTTTTGTATGAAGAGAAATTATCCGGCTAACTTTCTCATAATCCATTCGATAGGAGCTCTAGAAAATTTCTTTCTCCAAAACATGCTAAATAAAACACTGAAAATGAATTATCACGATGAAAATAAAGAGTAATATATTTCTACAGTATTTTTCTAGTTTTACACATAAATATTGAGAAAATTTCACTCACCCGAAATGGAAAGGTAATAGAATTGCTCGTATAGAATTACTCGTAGATTCACTTTATTTCGTTACTTGTGGACAGTAATAGCCTTATAGGAATGGGGTAAAGGTTTCAATTTATTAGGGGGAGTGGTTTTATGTTAAACAAAAAAATGGTGGCAATGGCAATGACTGTACCATTAGTAATGGGGACGATTTCTACAGTTTCCGCATTGGAAAAAAAGCAAGTAAAGGTAGAAGCTTATTCACCACAGAAAAAAGCAATTGAATATTTAAAAGGACATGCTACGGAATATGGATTGAAGGCAGACCTTTCAGACTTACAATATATTTCTACAACAGAAACACCAGTAGCTTCATATGTTAGATTCCAACAAGTGGTCAATGGTGTTCCTGTATTTTCAAAACAAATAACAGTTACTATTAATGGACAGGGGCAGGGATTACTTGCTGTTTCTGATTACCAGGCAGTTCAAAGTGTGAAAGAAATAGCGAATAAGATTAGTGAAAAAGATGCTGAACAAAAATCAATGGCGTATGTTGGAGGAGAAAGTGAGCAAAATCTATGGGCTCCTACAGAGAAAGAGTTTGGATATATTATTGAGGATGGAGTAGCTATCCCAGTATATAAAGTTTTAGTCCATTCGAATAAACCTTTCGGAGCATGGGAAACATTTATTGACGCGGAAAATGGAAAGCTAATTAAAAAGGTTGATATAAACCGAAAAGCAGAAGGAACAGGGAAAGTATTTTTACCTAACCCCGTCGTATCTAGCGGTAGTAAAGTAGGGTTAAAAGATAATAATGATGCAGATTCGACAGCACTAACGAATCAATTAAAAACTGTTACGTTAAAAGGTTTAGATGGTACAGGATTTTTAATTGGAGAGTATGTTACGATTTCTTCAAAAGCGAAGACGAAATCTACAAATTTACAATTTAATTACACACGTGCAAATGATAGTTTTGAAGATGTTATGTCGTATTATCATATTGATACATTACAGCGTTACATTCAAGGATTGGGCTTTAAAAATATTAATAATCGTTCGATTAAAGTAAATGTAAATGGTACAACTGACGATAATTCATTCTATTCCCCATCAACGAAAGCTTTAACTTTCGGTACTGGCGGTGTAGATGACGCAGAAGATGCTGGCATTATTGCGCATGAATATGGACATTCTATTCAAGACAATCAAGTACCTGGCTTCGGAAGTTCACCAGAAGGTGGAGCGATGGGAGAAGGATTTGGAGATTTCCTAGGTGCTACGTATGAAGATGCGGTATCAACGACAGGATACGGGAAAGCATGTGTTGGAGAATGGGATGCGACTGCTTATTCTAGTTCAGATCCGACGTGCTTACGCCGATTAGATACGAATAAAGTATACCCGAAAGATATAACGAATGAAGTGCATAATGATGGGGAAATTTGGGCTCAAGGTCAATACGAAATGGCGCAGTCTTTTGGACGTGATGTAGCAACAAAAATTATTTTACAATCACATTGGTCATTAACGCCAAATGCTAAATTCCGTGATGGAGCGAAAGCGATAAAGCAAGCAGATGCTCTTTTATACGGTGGGCAACACGCGGCTGAAATCGATCGTATTTGGGCAGCGAGAGGAATTAGTACGAATTAATATAAAAAGTCGTGGCGTTTATAAGCCACGACTTTTTAATTTGCTTAAGGACTGGTACTGGAAAAATTATTGGTATCGGTAATAATGTACATATACCGATAAGTTTACTTTACTGCTTCTTTAAAAACAAAATGCTCTTTAAATTTTCTAGACTCAATTTTTTGGCCGTTTCGCATAGATCGGAAAGGATGCTCTTGCCAAGTGATTAATACGTCAACCTCATCTGATTTTGTAGAAACAGGGAAGTTAGCGTGTCTAAATCCAGTTTTTCCACTCGCTAGACGACTTTCTTTTAGGGAAAAGAGTTCATATTTTGTTTTCATATTTGGTTCATTTCGGAAGACTTCAACTTGTACGTTATATACTTCGTTTTCTCCAACATTCTTTACTGAAAATTGATATGTTTGAAATTCATTTTGTTTAGCTTGAAGCATATTTTTGTTTTTTTTTTTCGGTTCATCAATATTCACTTGCCATTGATCAGAGTTTTGAGAGATTGGTAAAGATTTTGGTGAATAAGCATGCGTTTCATTCACTACAATTAGGCATAACAAAAGGAGAAAGAAACTAATCGCTTTTTTCATATAAACACCTCGCTACAAAATTTTTATTAATATGCGTAAATGAAATAGGAATTATGTAATAAAATGGAAAGAAGGTGATACTTTGATTCAAATGAATTTGAAAAAACTTGAAGAGGTAGTAGATGGAGAAGGATTACAAGAATCTTTTCATCATATAGAAATACATGGTGTCTGCATAAATTCAAAAAACATTAAAGAAGGAAATTTATTTATTCCAATTATCAGGGTGAAAGATGGACATGATTATGTGAAAGAGGCAATGGATAATGGAGCGGTCGCTTCCTTGTGGAAAAAGTCTTAAGGTACTCCACCAAAAGGGATACCAATTATATTTGTAGATGACACTTTGTTTGCTTTGCAACAATTGGCACAATTTTATCGGAATGAGCTAGGTGTAAAAGTAATCGGTATTACAGGTAGTAACGGAAAGACGACAGTGAAAGATATAATAGGAGGCATTTTAAGTACAACTTATAGTGTGCATAAAACAAAGGGGAATTTAAATAGTCAAGTCGGTTTGCCGCTAACGATTTTAGAAATGAAACGAGATACAGAGTTTTTAATACTTGAAATGGGAATGAGTGAAAAAGGACAAATTCGAAACTTATCAAAAATAGCACAGCCAGATGTATCGATAATTACAATGATTGGGCAGTCTCACTTAGAAACACTTGGATCACGAGAAGAGAATGCGAGGGCTAAATTAGAAATTATAGACGGATTAAAAGATGAAGGACTGTTTTTATATAATGGTGATGAGACATTGCTTTCTCGAAATAATAATGTGCTAGGTCTAAAATGTAAGTCATTTGGTGAAAAGGATACAAATAATTTGTTTCCAACAAACGTGCAATTAGATGAATATGGTGTTCATTTTAAATTAAATGATTCCAAACTACAGTATGATGTCCCCTTACATGGAAAACATAATATTTTAAATACGATTGTTGGAATCGCTGTAGGTCAATTTTACAATGTCTCTCCAGAAAAAATAAAGGAAGCACTGCGGCAAATAAATATTACTCATATGCGCTTTCAATTTTTAACTGCTAAAACAGGTTTTACTATTATTAATGATGCATGGAATGCTAGTCCATCTTCAATGAAGGCTGCAATTGAAACGTTAGAGAAGTTAAATGTTTATCAGAAAAAAATCATAGTAATTGGGGATATGTTGGAGTTAGGGAAGAAAGCTGAAACATATCATAGAGAAATTGGTAAAATGTTAAATGAAGAGAGCATTCATTATGTATTTACTTATGGAGAGTTAGCTGAAATTGTAGCGGAAGAAGCAAGAAAGAACTATCATACAGGAAAAGTACAGTCATTTGATAATAAAGCCGAGATAGCAAAGGAAGTATTGAAAGTTATAACGAAAAAGGATGTTGTTTTATTGAAAGGTTCACGTGGAATGGCTTTAGAGGAGATTGTACAAAACTGGATGTGAAAAATCAAAATATATTTAAAAGTGCTTGCATTTTATAGAATGAAGAGATAGAATACTCTGTAAATATAAAAAGTGATGAACAGGAAAAGTACATGATGCAAAGGTCTACAGAGAGCAATCGGTTGCTGGGAAGATTGCGATACCGCATGATGGAAAGACACTTGTGAGTGTTGCTTTGAACGTGATAATTAGTAAAAGCAAACGGTACCTACCGTTATCAGGGCTAAGATGGTCATTATGACAATTTGGGTGGTACCGCGGAAAAATCCGTCCCTATTTATAGGGGCGGATTTTTGTATTCTTTGAAAGGAGGTGAGTGACCGTGGATGATGACGACGACAACAATAACAATAACGTAAATAAAAATAAAATTAATGGAGGGAAATGTAATGGATCAAATAATGAAGCGTTCACTCACACGAGAATGTACGGAGTATGTAGGAAGGGCTGTATTACTACAAGGATGGGTAAAAAAAATTCGTCATCTAGGGAATGTTAGTTTTTTATTATTAAGGGACCGAACGGGTGTTATTCAATGTGTATTAGAAAACGAGTTAGCCGGATACAAAGTTGATGTTGAAAGTGTGGTCCAAATAATTGGAGAAATAGTAGAGACACCGAAAACAGAATTAGGTGTTGAAGTACTTGCACATGAAGTGAAAGTACTAAATGGAGCAGAATCACTCCCATTTGAAATAAATAAAAAAAAGTTACAAGTTGGCCTAGATCAATTATTGAATGAGCGGGTATTATCGTTAAGACATGAGCGAATCGCGGCGATATTTAAAGTGAAATCCATACTCGTTCAGAGCTTTAGTGAATTTCTGATAGAGAACAATTTCACACGTATATTTACTCCGAAAATTGTTTCGCAAGGGGCAGAAGGAGGAGCGAATGTTTTTAAGCTTTCATATTTCCAAAAAGAAGCCTATTTAGCTCAATCACCACAGTTTTATAAACAAATGATGGTAGCGGGAGGACTTGAACGTGTTTTTGAAATTGCACCTGTTTACAGAGCGGAACATCACAACTCTTCCCGTCATTTGAATGAATATATATCGTTAGACGTAGAGCTTGGATTTATTCATGATTTTCATGAAGTGATGCAATTAGAAACGGATATTTTACGATATATGTTTCAACAAGTGTCAAAAAACTGCGAAAAAGAATTACAACTACTACAAAAAGAAGTACCTGTTATTGCAGAAATTCCTAAAATTACATTGGCAGAAGCACAAGAAGTTTTGAAAAGTAGGTATCGAAAAGAATCTCCTATAGGGGATTTAGATACAGAAGGTGAAAAGTTACTAGGGAAATATGTGAAAGAAACGTATAATAGTGAATTAGTATTCATTACACATTATCCGAAAGAATCGCGACCGATGTATACGATGCCGAATAAAGAGAATCCAACTATTACTGATTCATTCGACTTATTATATAAAGGGTTGGAAATAACGTCAGGCGCACAGCGAATTCATAACTATGACATGTTGCTCGCATCTTTTAAAGAAAAAGGATTACATCCAGAGAAATTTCAATCTTATGTAAATACATTCCGATACGGTTGTCCCCCGCATGGTGGTTTTGGAATTGGATTAGAACGAGTTGTGTATAAGCTATTAGAATTATCGAATGTAAGAGAAGCGAGTGCTTTTCCGAGGGATTGTACACGTCTTATACCATAACATTAAAACCCTTCTATTTTATAGAAGGGTTTTGTGCATTTCAACATATGTTAAAGGGAATGATAATGGTTTTTTCGTGTGAAAATATGTAAATTATATCAAGAAAATTCATAAGTTATAATAAAATATGAATATAAAAATAGTTCATATAATAATGTATGGAAGGGTATGAAACATGTTATATCAAACTCAAGCAACACAACAAACACCAGCTTATATAATCTATCTTCTGGATGTAAGCGCATCAATGAATCAAATGATGGATGCAGGCGGAGAAGAAAAAAGAAGAATTGATATTGTAACGGATGCTCTTTCTTTAGCAATTCGCCAAATGGTATTCCGTTCAACAAAAGGTAGTCGTTTGCTCCCGAGGTATAAATTGTCTATTTTAGCCTATAGTGATCATGTTTTTGATTTATTGGGTGGGGTGAAAACAATCGACGAAGTAGCAAGACTGCGCCCGCTAGAAAAAATCCAAACACATCGCTTAACTGATACAGCAAAAGCTTTCTCTGTAGTAGAGAAGTTATTACAAAATGAATTACCAAATTTACAAGATGGACCAGCTCCTGTTGTCTGTCATATGACAGATGGGGCTTCAACTGGTGAAGATCCAGAATTAATTGTGCGAAGAATTATGGATATGTCTGTACCTGATGGAAATGTACTAATTGAAAACATTTTTATTTCAGATGAAATTATGCAAGACCAAATTACTAGCATAAAGAAGTGGCAAGGGATTATGCCAAATACAGAAATTACAGATGAGTATGGTGCAAAGTTGCAAAGACTTTCATCGCCTATCCCTCAAAGCTATCGTGAGATGATGACTGAATATGGTTTCCATATTGCAGATGGTGCGGTGATGATGTTTCCTGGTACAAATGCGGATTTAGTATCACTTGGATTTCAAATGTCTGCTGCAACGCCGGTTCGATAGGAGGGAGAAGTATCGTGAAATATATCCTATCGCAAGAGAGAGAAACGGTATTGCAAGAAAAGAAAAGCAAACATTTTACTTATCGATATAGCTATGTCAGAGCAAAAGAAACGCAGGATTTAAATGAGAGTGGACAGGACTTCCTAGTATTTCAAGATAATGGAACTAGTTTCATATTTGTTTTATGTGATGGTGTAGGGATGTCTTTCCACGGTGAAATTGCTGCAGAGTTTCTTGGTATGAAGTTATTAAACTTGTTTGAAACGTGTCAAGAAAGTGGACAGGATATTCCTACATTATTAGATGAACAGTTAAATAATTGGATAGAAGAAGCTTCAGAGGAAGTGAGTGCATTCCGATTGCCAGAAGAAACACCGTGGTTACTTCGCGATGTATTAGAAGAAAAGCGAAAACAAGGTAGTGAAGCGATGTTTATCGGTGGGAAAATAGAGCTCATTCCAAATCAAGACAAAGTACAAATAACGATAGTTGTACATGGTGATTCATTTGTACAATTGTTTCAAGATAAGAAGAATTGTTCGAATGTAGTGAAGTTTGAGAGAAATATAGAGAAAAGATGGTCTACACAGCGTGGCATTATTGGAGGTGCACTGGAGGTATTTTCAAAGACATTATCCAGAGAAGAAATAAACCGGATAGTTATTCATTCAGATGGACTTGTATCGCTTAAGCAGTATAACTTTGAGGAAGTCTTAAAAGAAATAGAGAGGGCGCAGTGCTCACCGATAAGCGATGATATTTCATTTATAGATATTTCTTGGTAACAACACGATGGAAAAAGGTGAATAAATGTGGAAGAGATTATTGTGACATACATAAAGCAATCAAATGAAGAAATTGATATTGCAATTCCTAATGATGTAAAAGTGATACAAATTATTGAAGCAATTTTACATCATGAAAAAATAGACGAAGCATTGGGCGGTATGTATGAAATTAGAGTCGCAAAAGATAAAGAAGAATGGCATTCTATTCGAAATGATGAAACGTTGCGCGATAATGATGTTTGGGATGGACAATATGTAATGCTATATAAAAAAGGGGCAATTATCCCTTCTTTTGAAATGCAACCGGCAGAAGAAGTTTATAATGAACCTGTTAAACCAGATATATCTTCAAGTAGAGAAGATTACGTATGGAAAATCATTGAGTAATAGTTTTTGAATGGGGAAGGAGAAATGTTTTGTGCAAAAATCACCGTATTTTCAACGCTCTCCGCGTGTGAAAGTAGATATACCAACAGGGGATGTTATTATTCATGATCCGCCGAATATACCGGAGGAGCCGAAGTTTTCAATTGAAACAATGTTACTGCCAGCAATGATGACGATTTTAACATTGATATTATATTTTGTAATGATGAAATTTATGAAGATGAATTCAAGTTATATGCCATTAATGATGGTTTCAAGTATTCCAATGTTGGGATCATATGTAATTACAACGATGGGGCATTTCCGTAAAAAGAAAGAACATCGTCAAATGGTTGAACAATTACAAACAAGATACTTAGAGCAAATTCAAAAGCATCGAGTGGAATTAGATACGTTAAAGGTTGAACAAGCAAAATATTTAATTACACAAAATCCAAGCCCATTAAAAAGTGTACAAAGAATTGAAAACCGGGAAAGTAATTTATGGGAGAGAACACCTGAAAGTCCAGACTTTTTAGATATTCGTATTGGTACAGGAGAAAGACCATTCCTTGTAGAATTGAAGGTGCCTGAACAGAAAGGTTATGAAGAAAATCCATTAGTTACAGAAGCACAAAATGTGAAAAGGGATTTCAATACGATACCTAATGGACACATTTCAATTTCTTTGAAAAAAAACGATGTAATTGGTGTAGTTGGAAATAAAGAAGATAGACTAAACTTTATTCGAATTGTAACGACGCAAATTATGACACATCATGCACCAAATGAAGTGAAAATAGCAGCCTTTTATCATGAGAAGGAGAAAAAACAGTGGGATTGGATGAGGTGGCTTCCTCACGTATGGGATGAACAGAGAAGTATGCGCTTTTTATCTGAAAATCAACAAGATGCACAGAAACTAGCTGAAGTACTATTTACCCCACTTAACATGCGCAGAATCTATAATTCTTCTGCGCAAGCGGATGCAAAAGTTCCTTTAATTCCGATGTATGTCTTTTTCTTATCAGCGAGAGAATTTTTAGAGGATGATCCTTTAACTCCGATGTTACTTAGAGAAGGTGAAAGTGTAGGAGCCTCTACATTTATTTTTGCGGAACAAAGGGAACGGTTACCGATGGAATGTGATCTTATTATAAGTTTAAATGGAGAAAATGGTGAGTTAGTAGAAACTTTTTCAAGTTCAGCTGAAAACAGTGGGACAACGCGTGCCAGTTTTAAAGTAGATCGACTTTCATTCGAACGATGTGAACTAGGAGCGCGAAGCACTGCTCCAATTCGAATGAAAAGTTCTACAGCAGCCAACATTCCGAAAGTATTAACATTTTTAGACTTGCTTCAAGCTAAAAACATGGAAGAGTTACAAGTGCTCGAGAGATGGAAAGAAAATCGATATCCGACTTCATTACCAGTCCCGATTGGTGTAAGAGAAGGAAGTAAACCTGTTTTTCTAAATATTCACGATAAGATAGAGAAAAAAGGGCATGGTCCGCACGGTTTAATGGCTGGTACAACAGGGTCAGGGAAAAGTGAAGTGATTCAGTCTATTATAGCGGCGTTAGCAGCAACCTATCATCCTCATGAGATGGCATTTATGCTTATCGATTATAAGGGTGGTGGAATGTCAAACACATTTGCAGGATTACCGCATATTATTGCATCTATTACAAACTTAGAAGATCCAAACTTAATTGAGCGTGCCAGAATTTCATTAAAGGCAGAATTAGAGCGTAGACAAAAGTTATTCATTCAGGCTGGAAATGTCCAGCATCTAGATGAATATTATGAAACAAGCTGGCGTGAAAAAGAACCTTTACCACATTTGTTTATTGTTATTGATGAGTTTGCTCAAATGAAAAAGGAACAACCAGAATTTATGGACGAGCTAATTAGTGTCGCTGCCATCGGAAGAACATTAGGGGTTCACTTATTATTAGCAACTCAAAAACCTTCTGGGGTTGTAAATGACAAGATTTGGAGTAACTCGCGTTTTCGAATTTGTTTACGTGTACAAGATGACGCGGATAGTCGTGAAATGCTAAAGATTCCAGATGCATCTAAAATCAATGTACCAGGACGAGGGTATCTCCAAGTTGGTAGCAATGAAGTATTGGAATTATTCCAATCTGCATGGAGCGGAGCACCTTATAATCCAGATGAAGAGAAAGTTCTTGATATTGTTGACTTTACAGAAGTAAAGCTTTCGGGTGAAAGAATAAAAATGAAAAAGCGCCCAAAACCAATGACAAATAGTCCAAAGCAATTACAAGCTTTTATTCAATATGTACAGAGTATATCAGAAAAAGAAAATATTAAAGCATTACCAGGACCATGGCTGGATCCATTACCAGAAAAGTTATTGTTAAAAGAATTTTATGCTATGGAAAATTGGACAATTGCTGAGTGGAATAAATCAAAAGAATATTTACAAGTAACGGTAGGATTAATTGATGATGTTGCAAATCAAGCACAATTTCCTCTGAAGTTAGATTTACAAGAAGGGCATTTAAATATATATGGTATGCCAGGTACAGGAAAAACGACGATGCTGCAAACCATTATTATGTCCTTAGCTGTATCTCACACACCAGAAGAAGTGAATTTTTATATTATTGATTTTGGTCGTATGTTCTTAGATTTTAAAGATTTACCTCATAAAATGCTGCAAAGAAATTACTAAAGCAAGCAGGTGTTACACCGCACCATAAGTCGGGTTCTGTAATTGAGCTAATCCCAACTGATTTGCATAAAAATGTTCCACATATTGGTTCAGCATCTGATTTAAGAGGAGGATATTAAAAATGGAAAAATTGAAAATGAAATTAGATGAAATAATTGATTTTGATTTAAAAGAGATAGAGAAGGTTTGGGATGAAGTTGAGATAAAAACACTTGAAGAGAAATATAGTTTAAATTTCTCAGAGGATTATGTCTTTTATTTGAAGTATTATGGTAATGATTATATAAGGGGAAATGTTCGATTTATTCCCTCAATAGAATTACCAAAAATAATAAATCAAAATCAATTTGAAGTAGATGCTATATATGGATTATACAATGACGAAAATAACTTGGATGATAAAATAAACAGTTACAAGAATATATTACCAGATGGATCGTTTCCAATTGCAGATTTACCAGGTGGTGATTTAATTTGCATGGGTATGGAAGGTGATAAATATAATAAAATTTATATTTGGTTTCATGAAATGGAAGGAGAAAATATTTTCTTAGTGTCTAATTCTTTTGGGAATTTCATTGATAATTTCAAAAAAATAGAAGCGGAAAAAAATACTGTGGGTAATGTTAAGTTAAATTTAGGTGACAAATTAAATGCATTTTTAAATGCGGCGTCTAAAAATATGGATTAAATAGACAAAGAAAATGTTAATGGATATTAAGTAATGATATGTAAAAGGTTTTAAACTGGTACTAAAAAACTTACAAATTTACGATACTTAAAGCGCTTGCTTGCCAACTAGAAGGCAAACAAGTGCTTTTTTTGTCTCAATATAGAAATGGAATATATTAAAGAAAAAGTTTATATTTTGTTAGATCGAGAAAATAAAAGTATCTAGTAAAAAACAGCCACCAAATAAGTAAAAGAAGGCGTAAACTTTGTAGCCTCCACAGCAAAAGGATTTGCCGACAAAATCGGAAGCCTATGGAACAAAGGTGCCACAACCGTAAAAACAACCTTCTTGCAGGGGAATGAAAAGATTCAGCACGCAGTAAAAACATTACTGGAGTACAAATGGATCCCAGGCGAGGGAAAAGGCTTCGCCATGGCTGGAGTAGGAAAGGTCTCAGGAGGAGGACAGTATTCTCTGAAAGAGGCTTATCAGTATATGGAGAGTAAGGTTGTTAAGGGGACGGGTAATTCCAGTAAGATAGTCAATGAGGCTAATTTAAATAATATAGATGAATTTATAAATGGGACTAAGAAATTTGATGATGTTATTAATGATTATGTAAAGTTGTACAGTGAAAAAATTATCTCAAATAAAACGTGGTCATGGAATAAGTCACTTCACGGTGGAGCTAATTTAACTGCTCGTCAAAAAAGAATGATTAAGGAAAAAGCAGTTGCAGATGGTTTGGTTCCTGATGTGAAGGTTATTAAAGCTGATGGAATGAGATACGGATTTGCCGATTTTAAGAGTGCTGGGCTTGTTGTAGAGACAAAGCAACTTCCAGAGAGGCTATGGTTAATGTCAGACGAAGAGCAATTTAAATGGCTCGATAATGCAATAGGTGGACGACCGGAAGGTATGACATGGCATCATACTGAAGTACCGGGTAAAATGGAGTTGGTTCCTTTTGGAATACACAATATTACGATTCACAATGGTGGAAGGTCGGCCGGAATGTGGGCCGATGCTCCTAGATAGTAAACTAAAGAAAGAGGTAAAAACATGAAAATAAAACAGGATACTATTGTAAAACCATTACCTTCAGAAGAGTTAATAAAAAAACATGAAAATTTTTGGAGATTAAAACTACCAGGTTCATTTTTGGATTTTTTTAAAGTGTATAATGGTGCAGAAGTTGAAGAAGCTACATTTGTATGTGATAATCGTAGTTATGCGATAGAAAGGTTTTTATGTATGCTGGATGACATTGAAAATAACCCTAAAGGGATCTATGATATTGATGTTGTATTTTCACAGATAGAGGAAAGATTAACTGATAATGAAGATTTATTAGGTGCAGAGGTATTACCAATAGCTAGTATATTTGCAGGGGATTTTGTATGCTTGGATTTTAGAGAAAATAAAGAGAATCCATCGGTGTGTGTATGGTCTCATGAAGAGTCAGGAGAGTTTGAACCAGTGTTTTATAAAATAGTAGATAACTTTACTGAGTTTTTAGAGGTACTACAATAAAACTTGGTACAATGACTTTGTAAGTAATATAACAAGACTTAATATTTGGTATTAAAGTTAAAGACGTATAAGAAAAGTGAAGAAAAAGAATGAATAAGCTGTTAAAAAGTAAGTACTCCATGATGGTTGTACCATCATGGAGTACTGTGTGCAATGATAGAATAGAAAATAAAGTAAAAGCTTAGGTGAGATAGCATTTTATTTGACGATGAATATAAACCATGGATTGTATATGAAACTAATGAACTCGTACAAACTCGTAAGTTTTAACGTAGTAGTTTTTATGACATGTAAAAGGTGTCATACTTTTACTGCAGGATTTACAAATTTATGCTACTTAAAAACATATGAACTTGAAGCACTTGATTGTCTCTGAAAGGCAACAAGTGCTTTTTTCGTCTTAGTATAAAAATAAGATATAATAAAAAAGTTAATATTTTGTTAGATTGAGAAAATAAAAAATATCTACTAAAAAGCAGCTGTCGATGGCATAAAAACAGCCAGTCACAAAGTAAAAGAGGGTGTAAACTTTGTAGCCTCCACAGCAAAGGGATTTGCCGATAAAATCGGAAGTCTATGGAACAAAGGTGCCACAACCGTAAAAACAACCTTCTTGCAGGGGAATGAAAAGATCCAACACGCAGTAAAAACATTACTGGAGTACAAATGGATCCCAGGCGAGGGAAAAGGCTTTGCCATGGCTGGAGTAGGAAAGGTCTCAGGAGGAGGACAGTATTCTCTGAAAGAGGCTTATCAGTATATGGAGAGTAAGGTTGTTAAGGGGAAGGGTGAAGGTAGTAAGAGTACTAGTGGGAATAGTAAGCATTTAAGTGATGTGAGAATTCCATCAGTAAGAAACAATGAGTTTAATAAATGGTTTGATAATCTATCAGTAAAAGAATTTGAGGAAATGTGGAATAATCCTCAGTTGAGAAGTAAAATAGAAGATAGGATTAGACGCCCAGGAGGATACCACGAGTGGCATCTTGTAGCAAGAACTCCTAAATTTAAGCAATGGGGAATTAGTATGGATGATATTAAAGAAATGAGGTCTCTGACTAAAGATGTTGAATTTGTAAATCCACCTGATCGTCATGGAAGAAGAGGCTCGACAAAAGCACATAATGAAATGTTAAAGATTATTGATTCTGCTTCTGACTATGAAATTTTTGTTAAAAGGCCTAATGAGTGGGCTGAAAATAGAATAAAAATGGCATTATGGATTTACCAGAAGGTTTGAGGAGGTGAAAAATGAAAAACGATGTTTCTTTATGGTTAGGATGCTTTAGTGATTTTGATGAACTCGAAACGTACACTGAAATAAAATATAATGAAGATGGAGATAGTATTCCCTCTATTTTTGAGAAAGATTTTAAATTAGGTTATTATGATAGGGACTTAGTTGAAAAAGATTGGATTTCTGATGCTGAAGATGACATAGAAAAGCTGTTAGCAGATTTTTCATATGATAATCAATTAATACAACAGTACAATAACATTAAGTTAAAGTCTAAATACAATACCATCATTTTAATTTATAATTATGATTATAATAAAGAAGGTAAAATTGTTAACTTCGTAGATAAGACTACCTACAAGTTGGATTTCATTGGTACGGCAAAATATATAGATTAATGCGAATATAGTAGAAAAGGAATTTGAATTAATAAAAAATGAAGATGATGATGACCAAGATGAAGACGATATGGATCATGATGATCTAGATGATTAATAACATTGCTCTATTGTACAAAGTTACAATGGAACATTCTTTTCGACAAAAAAATTAATATATACCTTGACAGTTACTAATATAATCGATATACTTCATATTAATTTCAAAAGAAAATATATTCTAAATATTAAAATGTGTTGAATAGGAGTAGTAAGGTCATGTATTTGTGCAGAGAGCTATGGGTTGGTGCGACATAGTCAAATGACATCCTGAACTCGCCTAGGAGCAGTAAGGTGGAACGGAATCACATTTCTTAGTAAATCTTAACGGTTAACCTTCGATATTAGGTTTGTAATCAAACGATTACTACTAAGGTGGATTCATAATGGAATCAATAAGGGTGGTACCGCGTTAAGTAAATGGCTTAGCGTCTCTTTATATAAAGAGATGCTGGGCCATTTTTTATTTTATAGAAAAAGAAATGGAGGGTTTATTCGGATAGGTATATAAAATTTATTTATTTATATAAAAAGATTTAATAAGGAGGAAAATAAGATGAAACAGACGGAGCAATGGACTTCGAAATTAGGTTTTATTATGGCAGCAGCAGGATCAGCAATTGGACTTGGCGCAATATGGAAGTTTCCTTATATTGCTGGAAAGAGCGGGGGAGGAGCATTCTTTTTAATCTTTATATTATTTACTGTATTAATTGGTCTCCCGCTATTAATAGCTGAATTTATGATTGGACGCAGTACACAGAAACAAGCAGTTGGAGCATTTAAAAGTATCGCACCAAATACAGGATGGCACTGGATTGGGCGTCTTGGGGTTGGGACTTGTTTTATATTACTTTCATTTTATAGTGTTGTAGGTGGATGGGTACTAATTTATTTATTCAGAGGAGTAACTGGACAACTTATTACTCCGGGACAAAATTACGGTTCGTTATTTACTGAAACAATTGGAAATCCGGTTTGGGCTATTACTGGACATTTCGCTTTTATGTTCATTACGATATGGGTTGTATCAAAAGGTGTACAAAACGGAATTGAAAAAGCAAGTAAATATATGCTACCAGCATTGTTCGTTTTATTTGTCGCCCTTATTATTCGTTCATTAACACTGGATAATGCAATGCAAGGTGTGAAGTTTTTCTTACAACCAGATTTCTCAAAGATTACTTCAGAAAGTATTTTGTTCGCCATGGGCCAATCATTCTTTGCGATTAGTATCGGAATATCAATTATGGTTACATATAGTTCCTATTTAAATAAAAAAGAAAGTTTACCAAAATCAGCGGTTACGATTGTTGGATTGAATTTATTCGTATCTTTATTTGCAGGCCTTGCTATATTTCCAGCAGTATTTTCATTAGGAATGGAGCCGACAGAGGGGCCAGGCTTACTATTTATTGTATTGCCATCTGTATTTAGCCAAATTCCATTCGGAGGATTGTTCTTAACGGTATTTCTTGCGCTATTTACATTTGCGACATTAACCTCGGCATTTTCTCTACTAGAGACGGTTGTTTCAGCATTAGCAAATGGTGAACAAGAAAGAAGAACAAAACTATCATGGATCATTGGTTTCTGTATTTTCTTAGTGGGTATACCATCTGCGTTATCATTTGGAGTATGGAGTGATATTACGATTTTTGGGAAGAATATTTTTGATGCAGTAGACTTCTTATCTAGTAATATTTTAATGCCGCTCGGAGCGCTATTTATTAGTATTTTCGTATCATTCAAAATGGAAAAGAAAGTGTTAGAAGCAGAATTTTTTGTGGGTGGAAATTACGGAAAGAAAGTATTTACTTGTTGGGCATTTTTACTTCGATTTGTAGCGCCACTTGCAATAATCATCGTCTTTTTAAATGTAATAGGAATTATTTAACATTAAATGTTATAATATTCAGTAAAAAAGAAGGTGATGATTATAAAAGCGAATTTGATAAAAGCAGGGAAGTATATGAATATTAAAGGGAAAAAGTTATACGTTGAAACGCATGGAAGCCCTAAAAATAAACCAGTCCTATACTTGCATGGTGGACCAGGAGAAAGCTGCTATGATTTTTCATTTCATCAAGCGGAACGTTTAAAAGATTCTTTATATGTAATTATGATAGATCAAAGAGGTGTTTGTCGCTCAGAAGAAATTAATGAGGACGAAGCTTTTGGATTAAATGATTTGATTGAAGACTGTGAGGAACTAAAAAAAGTATTACAAATTGAGAAATGGTCTGTAATTGGACATTCCTTCGGTGGATATTTAGCATTGTTATATGCGTTGATATATCCAAGTTCAATAGAGAAAATAATTTTTGAAGGGCCAACTTTCGATTTTGCATTAACAAGTAGGGCTTTGTTACAAAAGACAGGAACGTTATTAAAAAAGTATGGAAAAGAAGCGGCAGCAGAAGAGTGCCTAACTTATTCATCTAGTAATGCTAATTCGGAAGAGTTACTAGATGCATATATAAGGTTAAGTGATGAATTAGATGAAAAAAGAATGGAAATTTACAATTATAAGGAAGATGAGACAGACGATAGCTTATATAGTGACGAAGAGTGGAAACAATTTTCGAATCGTTCCAAAATCCATTTCGATAGATTAAAATCAGAGGGAGCATGTCATACGTCATTATTATCTAAAATAAAAGATGTACAGAATCCAATGTTATTAATAGTAGGAAAATATGATGTAGTAACGTGTGAAAAGCAAATTGAAATATTCAATCGAGATTCTCTAAATGGAAAGCATATCATATTCGAAGAAAGTGGTCATACACCCCATTACGAGGTAGCAGATCGATTTGCTGAAACAGTCATTCATTTTTTAAAATAAAAAAGAAAGGTGCTTCTAATAATGAGAAGCACCCTTTTTAAATTTCAGGATAAGTGATTGTAATGTTAGGCCATTTGCTTTGCCAATTCTTTTTATTAACCCTATTTTTATACATATGTATTCGTTCTTTCGTTTCAAGAAAATGAGGTGTAGGTTTCACTTGTAATGAAAGTAAATCTTCTATTCCGCACGGGGATGTTAGTATGACTTTGTTTTGTTCGTCCAAAGAAACACCAAGAGCGGTTGCTGTTTCAGGAAATTTAGAAATAGCATCAACAGAAGAAGAGTATGGCAGCATTCCATTCACTACATGCATGCGAGTTTGATTTTTTACTGACCAAGGGATAGAGGCATCCATCTTCGTCAGCCTCTGTTCTAATGATTGTTCGTATACCTCATCTTTATGTAATGGATCAAAATAAATGACATCGACGTCGGGTGTAGCTGTTCGTACTTCGTAGTTATGTAAAGTATCCCAAATTTTAGAACGGACAAATCCAGCGCAAACCCACCAATCAGGTAGCTCTAGTGATTTTGCCATTTGTAATACATTCATCATCCATTCGTCGTTTTCTATTAAGTGAATTAAATCTTGCTTTGTTTTTATATTCATTGATAAATACACCTTCCTTGTAGATTAATGCATCAGCTCAATAATCCATAAAATCCAGTAAGCACCTGGTACAAATAAAAATTGTGCTAATAAGGTGCCGAGAAGTCTAGAAATCATTAGCCAACCATACATTTTACTCATTGCTTCAGCACCCTTTTCTGATTGTAAAGCTCGTTCTGTTAAAAGAGCAATGCGTGGATCGAGTAGCACTGTTAATAAAATGGTAGCAAAACCATTAACTAGACCAGAAGCTGTACTTGCATTTGTTGCGTAATCTGGGTTTAAAAAGGAAGCGTAAAGGGCTGAAAGTACCCCCGCTGTATAAATTGCAGTAGCAAACATGTTAATAAGCATAATACGCTTTGGGATACCACCGATCCTCATTCGATGAATCATTTCGAATTTAGGGAAGCGTACATATTTTTTTGTGTACTTTAATTTTTGAATGTTATTCGTCTTCATCATTCGAATGAATGAACCATCTGTTTCAAAGTTTTGAATGACGTATCCAAATAGCTTTGTCAAAGTTGGATAGAGTATAATCGCGAGCAAAGTACCGACAGAAGCAGATAATAGAACGAGCCGTATAATATGCTCTAAATTAATAGAAGAATCTAGTTTTGCTTCATCGACAATACCACCGATTAAAAAGGCTTGTAGTAAGTTAGATGTTCTTGAAATAAGCAGTACCATTCCTACGACGGATAAGGCAACGGCAATCTTTTTTAAACGTACACCAGCTAATCGAATACTATAAGAGCTAGTTTCAACTGCGTGGATAACAATTGTGAAAGTCATTATAAAAATTAATGTAATTGACATTTGATTCACCAGTTTCTATTAAATTAAGTATAACTTTTTCACTTTATCATATCTTTTGTGATTTTGTAACTGAAAGTATAAGGGTTAGAAAAAGTAATTTTCTGAAAAGTTAAATGGTGATAGTATAGTAAAGGGGTAAGTAGGAGAATGGCTTTAATGGGGTACATATAAAATCAGTGGGGGAATTAAATATGTATAAAACATTTCTATTTGACTTAGATGGAACATTAACGGATCCGAAAGAAGGGATTATAAATTCTGTTCTATACGCGTTAGAAAAAATCGGGATTGAAGAAGTATATATAAGCGAGTTAGATTCATTTATCGGCCCACCAATACAACAATCTTTTGTAGATAGATATAATATGAACGAAATAGAAGTAGAACGAGCAGTGTTTTACTTTCGGGAATATTTAAAGCAAAGTGGTTTATTAGAGAATAAAGTATACGATGGAATTACAACTCTATTGCAAGAATTAAAGGATGCTGGCAATCGTTTGTTTGTAGCGACATCAAAACCTACTGTATTTGCGAAACAAGTAATAGAGCACTTTCAGTTAACAACTTTTTTTGAAGAGATTGTAGGGAGTAATTTAGATGGGACAAGAATAAAAAAGGAAGAAATAATTGCTCATATTTTACAAACAAATGAAGAACTTAAAAAAGAAGAAATGGTGATGATTGGTGATAGAAAGCATGATGTAATCGGTGCGAACAGTAACGGAATTGCTTCAATAGGTGTATTGTATGGATATGGTAGTGAGATTGAATTGAGTGATGCTGGGGCGATTCATATAGTGAAAGATGTCGAAGAGTTACAAAGCTTTTGTATAGAGAATAGTACGATAAAACTATAGAAATAGAACCTAGAAATCCTTTTATAACATATGACGATGAAATCGTTTTTGTTTAAAGGGATTTTACATATGTAATCGAATACTATAATTAGACAATTTTAGCATGAAAAATTTGTAATAAAGTGAAACTTTGATCAGTGGAGGCTTTTTCCATCCTCCACAAATTATCAGCCCGCATCAATCGGGATTTTACGGGCAGTTGATATCCCGCCTAGCTTCCGCGCATTTGCTGAATTTTAAGGTGGGAGTGTTACTGCCCGCAAATAGCGGGATAAAAAGAGGAGGAATGTCATGAAATAAAAGGGTTTGAAATCCCGGTAAAAGTCTGTTGTTAAAAGATTGAATTTTCAGTTTAAAAGGAGGGTTATAATTGGAGCTAGTTATTATATTATTAGCACTTAGTTTACTCATGTTTGTAGCATATAAAGGATTTTCTGTAATATTATTCGCACCGATTTTTGCATTATTTGCGGTATTTTTGACAGAGCCTAGTTTTGTATTACCTTTCTTTTCAAATATTTTCATGGAGAAAATGGTAGGATTTATTAAATTATATTTCCCTGTGTTTTTACTTGGAGCAATATTTGGAAAAGTAGTAGAAATGTCAGGAATCGCTGATTCCATCGCAAAGACCATTGTAGAGTTAGTTGGAGAAAAACGTACAATTTTAGCGATTGTTCTAATGGGGGCTATTTTAACGTATAGCGGTGTTAGCGTATATGTAGTGGTGTTCGCTATATTTCCGTTTGCGGATAAGTTGTTTCGACAAGCGGATATTCCGAAGCGTCTAATCCCTGGAACGATTGTTCTTGGAGCAGTAACGTTTACAATGGATGCGCTACCTGGATCACCACAAATTCAAAACGTAATACCTACAACCTTTTTTAAAACGGACATTTATGCTGCGCCGATACTTGGTATTGTAGGGGCAATTTTTGTTCTTACATTAGGTTTACTATATTTAGAAAGTAGACGTAAGAAGGCAAAAGCCGCAGGAGAAGGGTATTTTGGTTTTAACGATGGAAATTCTGAAATGGCAGCATCTTTACAATTAGAACAAAAAGATATGCCGATACTAAGCGGTATTGAAATCACAAGAGTGCAACAGGTGATTGCGTTTGTACCACTTATTTTAGTAGGTGTAATGAATAAAGTTTTCACAATCATGATACCGAAGTGGTATCCGAATGGCTTTGATTTCTCAGCTATTGGTATGAAAGCATTTGGAAAGGTTGAATTAAGTGCAGTAGTTGGAATTTGGTCTGTAGAATTGGCACTTATTATAGGGATTCTATCAACACTTTTATTATATTGGAAACGGGTAGTAACTGGATTTCAAGCTGGTTTGAATACAAGTATTGGTGGAGCGCTACTTGCAACAATGAATACAGGAGCTGAGTTTGGGTTTGGTGGTGTTATTGCCGCACTTCCTGGCTTTGCGATAATGAGAGATGGCATCTCTGCAACGTTTACTAACCCATTAGTAAATGGGGCAGTAACGACGAATATTTTAGCTGGAATTACAGGTTCAGCATCAGGAGGAATGGGAATTGTGTTAAGTGCGATGGGGGATAAATTTATTGCTGCAGCAACGCAATATAACATTCCATTAGAAGTTATGCACCGCATTGTATCAATGGCGTCAGGTGGAATGGATACATTGCCGCATAATGGTGCAATTATTACAATATTGACGGTAACGGGATTAACACATAAGCAATCATATAAAGATATTTTTGCTATTACAGTTTTGAAAACGGTTGCTGTATTTGGAGTCATCACGTTCTATACTTTAACAGGAATCTATTAATAAGAGTTAATATACGAAAAGAAAATATTCATTAGGATAAGAAGGGGTGGAGTACTTGCAAGAAGTTGCTGAATTTCGTATGCCGAAGTCTGTATTATATGGGAGAAATTCGCTTGAAAAACTAGGGGAGCAATCAAAAAAGTTAGGGAAAAGGGCTTTTATTGTGAGTGATACAATTATGGAGAAATTAGGGTATGTTGAAAGTTGTATTACGCAATTAAATGCGAAAGGGATTACTGTTAGTACATACAATAAAGTGAACGCTGAGCCTACAAATATACACGTATTAGAAGCTTTATCTATTTGTAAAGAAGGGAAATGTGATTTTATTATCGGTATCGGCGGAGGAAGTTGTATTGATGTTGCGAAAGCAATTGCAGTGTTATATACAAATGGTGGGGAAATTGAAGATTACGTACAAAAGGATGTTGAAATAGAAAAAGATCCGCTACCGCTTATCGCAATTCCAACAACTTCTGGTACTGGATCGGAAGTAACAAGTGTAGTAGTAATTACGAATAAAAAAACGGATGTAAAAATGATGATAAAGCATCCGAGTTTCACTCCACAAGTAGCGATTATTGACCCGATTTTAACACGTTCGTTACCACCTCATATTACTGCAGCAACAGGGATAGATGCATTATGTCATGCAATTGAAGCTTATTTTTCTAAAGTTTCACAACCTCTTACAGATGTTCTTGCTCTGTCGGCTATTGAAAGTATTATGAAATATTTACGTATCGCATATGAAGATGGAGATAATATGGAAGCAAGGGAAGCAATGATGATTGCTTCATTGCAAGCTGGGATTGCTTTTTCAAATGCATCTGTTACATTAGTGCATGGTATGTCTCGTCCAGTGGGAGCATTATTCCATGTACCACATGGAATATCGAATGCAATACTATTACCTACAGTTTTAGAATATACAAAAGCGAAAGCAGTAAGAAGGTTAGCTGACATAGGACATAACTTAAACAAAGATTTATATTCTCATTCTGAAGAAGAAGTAGCCAACTACACGATTGCTGAAATTAAGAAACTTTGCTTTGATCTTCGTATTCCTAATTTAAGAGAATACGGAATTGGGGAAGTTGAATTTGAAAATGCTATTTCTAAAATGGCGAAAGATGCTATTGCAAGTGGTAGCCCAAGCAATAACCCGAGAGTTCCATCATATGAAGAAATAAAAGAATTGTATCGCAAATGTTTTGATTATCAATATGAGTCTACTACAAGAGTTGTTTTCTGAATATTCTATAATTATTTCCGTGGAAATGAATAATATTCCTATACATTCGATCGCATATATTAGGATGGGGATTTGATTTATTATAGTAATGAAACGTTATTTATTGTGTATAAATTACATTATGAATTGTGTGTTTGAAAATATTATTTAAAAGGAGAATATATGAAGTTAATAGGTCTTATTGGCGGAATGAGCTGGGAGTCATCTACTGAGTATTACAAAATGATAAATGAAGAAGTAAAAATGAGATTAGGTGGATTACATTCAGCGAAATGTCTACTTTACAGTGTTGACTTTGAAGAAATTGAGCGATATCAATCTGAAGGGGATTGGGATAAAGCGGGAGAAGTATTGGGAAATGCAGCTTCTTCTTTGGAGAAGGGTGGTGCTGATTTTATAATAGTTTGTACAAATACAATGCATAAAGTTATTAAGCATATAAAAAATAGAATCAGCATCCCAATATTACATATTGCTGATGCAACAGCGAAGGAAATAAAACAACATGGAATTCAATCAGTTGGTCTACTCGGGACAAAATACACGATGGAGCAGGATTTCTATAAATTACGTATAGAAGAAAATGATATAAAAGTAATCGTACCAACAGAAGAAGATAGAGAGACAGTAAATAAAATAATATATAACGAATTATGCTTAGGAAAAATAAACCAACAATCAAGAGAATATTTTAAAAGTGTAATGGAAGATTTAGTGCAAAGAGGGGCAAAAGGCATAATATTAGGGTGTACGGAAATAGGGCTATTAGTAAAACAGGAAGATTCAATAGTTCCTTTATTTGATACAGCGCGCATACACGCAATTGAAGCTGTGAATATGTCTTTAATAAGTAAAGATAATTTTATTATGTAAACAATGACCGTGTGAGTGGAAAATGTTCAGAAAATATTTTATAATGTAAGTGGTTACATTCAAGGGGGAATGCGGATGTTTTCAGTTCAACCAATCGCATTTGTACATAATGAAAGAAAGGAAATATAAGATGATGAGTGGGGAGATGTAAGATCCTGTATTACTTTAACTGATATGTATACTGAGGAAAGTATACAAGGGGTTGAAGACTTTTCTCATATTGAAGTTATTTTCTATTTTCATAAAGTAACAGATGAACAAATCCAGTATTCTGCTAGACACCCTAGAAATAATAGTAATTATCCAAAAGTAGGGATTTTTGCACAGCGTGGAAAAAATCGTCCGAACCGACTAGGAGCGACAGTTGTTAAAGTGATAAGAAGAGATAGAAAAACAATCGTTGTTGAAGGATTAGACGCAATCGATGGTACACCTATATTGGATATTAAGCCTGTTATGAAAGAATTTATACCGAGAGAAGAAATAAAGCAGCCTGAATGGGCAACGGATATTATGAAACAATATTGGAAGGGGAATACAGTAAAATGAGAATATATGAGGCAACAATTGCAGATTTAGATGGACTAGCATCGGTTTTTAATAATTATCGCGTATTTTATCGACAAGATTCCGATATTGAAGGAGCAAAAGTATTTTTACGAAATCGAATCGAGAGAAAAGAATCCATTATTTTCGTGGCAGTTGAAGATGGAGAATATGTCGGGTTCACGCAACTATATCCATCATTTTCTTCTATTTCGATGAAAGAGTTATGGATTTTAAATGATCTGTTTGTACAAAAGGCGAAGCGCGGAGCTGGAACAGGTAAAAAATTATTAGAGGCCGCAAAAGAATTCGCATTAGAAAATGGTGCAAAAGGTGTAAAATTACAAACAGAGATTGATAATTTATCAGCACAGCGATTATACGCTGAAAATGGTTATTTGAGAGATAATCGTTATTTCCATTATGAATTAACTTTTTGAAATACACATAGTTAAATGAGACGTTTTCAAAGTGAAGACGTCTCATTTAATTTTTTATTGATGATTTAAAATCCAATTTGTAGCATCTTCAAAGTTTTCTGCAATGTAGTTTGGTTCAATATGTGCCCATTTATCTCGGAACGTATGTAAAGCATCATATCCAGCACCAGTTTGAACTAATATAGTCGTTGCATTTGCGTTTGCACCAGCAACAATATCCGTCCAGCGATCACCGATTACAGCGCATTTTGTTAAATCAAGCCCATGTTTTTCCGCTGCTTGTAGGAGCATACCTGTGCTCGGTTTGCGACATTCACATCCATCACCATGTTTATGAGGGCAAAGGTAAATATCATCAAAACCAAACTCTTTTAATTCTTTCGCAAAATCATTCACGGTCGCTAGTCCATCTGCGATACCTGGTTGATTAGTAAAAGAGAAAAGCTTTATATTTTTTGCTTTTAATTTTTGTAGAGATTCTTTCGTAAAAGGAAATAATGTGAAAGAACCTGGATAATGTATTGTAGTATCCCCACCAATTGTTCCGTCACGATCAATGAATATTGCTTCAATGTTTGTCATAGTTATAGTCCTTTCTTTGTACCAGTAGTTTAAAAATATTTTACAAATCGATACCCATTTACTTCATAGCCCAATTTTTCATAGAAGGGGTGTGCTTGTTTGCGGTTCATTCCACTAACAAGCCAAGTACCAATACAGTCATGCTCTTTTGCTAATTGTTCTGCATAATCCATTAACACTTGTCCAATACCTTTTCGACGTATTGTAGAATCAACACTAATAATTGAAATCTCTCCATAACGAGTTACATCTTCTAAATTTTCACGTATACGAAATCCTAGTAATCCAAAAATAGTATTATCTTCCTCATATACATATAAAAAATCAAAAGGGCTCATTTTTACGAATTTTAAACGATTCTTCATATCTTCAGTAGAGATAGAGGATCCTTTTAATTCTTTTGTGAGAAAACAAAGTGAATCTATATCATATATAGTCGCTTCACGAATTTGAACTGACATATGATCAACCCCATTTACTTTAAAATCTTCAAACATTAAATATTCTGTTGAATTATGTTTTTTCCTGCTACCGAAACAAATATTTTAGAAATGATATAATACTATATTAAGAGGGATATGTTATCATTTTCCTTGATTGTATTGTAAATGGAAAGAAGGGGAATGTATGCTAGAAGTGAATATTCGCTCAGCAGGATATGAAGTAGGTGAAAAGACAGTTCACGATATTGCATTTGCAATTGAAAAAGGCGAGTTAGTTGCTCTTATTGGCGCAAATGGCGCAGGAAAGAGTACGACAATTAAATCGATGCTCGGTTTGCTAGTCAATATGGATGGTGAAATTTCGTTTGGTGAAAAGAAAAATCCATATGCATATGTACCGGAGCACCCCACTTATTATGATTACTTAACTTTGTGGGAACATATTGAATTGCTAATGGCTGCCCGTGGAAATGAAGTGAGAAATTGGGAGGACAAAGCAAGGGAATTATTACATACGTTTCGAATGGAAAAACATATACACGAGTACATATCAAAGTTTTCAAAAGGTATGAAACAAAAGTCGATGCTTATATTAGCATTTTTAACAGAGCCAGATTTTTATATTATTGATGAGCCTTTTATCGGTTTAGATCCAGTAGCTACGAAAGAATTTTTGAATTACTTATATAAAGAAAAAGAGCGAGGAGCTGGAATTTTACTTTGTACACACGTACTAGATACTGCAGAAAGGATTTGTGAAAGGTTTTTGCTTATTTCGAAAGGGACATTAGTAGCAGATGGGAAATTAGACAAAATCCAAACATTAGCAGAAATGCCAAGGAGTCCATTGTTAGACTGTTTTGATGCAATTGTAAGGCGGGAACAGCATGATTAAACAACAGTTTAATAAAAGGTTACGTCATGAATTGCAAAAAAAATGGAAGTCGATTCGTTCTGTTACAGATTGGACAGTCGCATTATATATTATTATTCCAGTACTTATATTTGCGGGGATTTACTATCGTTCACTATGGATGAAAGAATTATCGATGGAAGAAACCGTTTATTTTGGATTAGGCTTACTCGCGTTTTATTTTGTCACATTTTCAAGAGGAGTTCGCTCGTTTTTTGAGCAAGCAGATAGCTTATTTTTAATTTCGTATCCAAATCATATGCAAAAATTAATGAGGATTGGCATGATGTATACGTTTATTCGGATTGCAATAACGAACGTAATTGTAATATTTATTATGTTACCTATATTGATGAAAAGTATGGGAGCGACAAGTATACAAATCGTACTATTTTGGATTTTCTTTACTGTTTTTCGATTTACGTTATCGTTGTTGATGAGATTCATAAATGTACGTGTGGGGAAACGATGGGTTTTATGGATAGTAAAAGATGTTGTATTTTCTATTAGCTTAATTTTTTTTGGAATCAGTATATTTTTTATTTATAAAAATCCGTTGTACTCAGTATTATTTATCGGTCTAGCAGCTTTACTTACTGTAGTCTTAGTAAAAGAAAAGATGAATTATAAAAAATTCTTTTTTAAAGAAGTTGAGAAAGAAAAAGAAGAAAGTATGCGCTGGACTGTAGGGATTATGCAGGTTGGTGGTCATGCAGCTAAACCGAGTAGTTCGAATAAAAAACCATGGATGTTTCCTCGTTCTAAAAAGATATTAGGAAAAAAATCTGATTCGCGTATTGTAGAAGCTTTTTTAAAAGAATTTTTGCGTACAAGTAGTGCTTTCATGTTTTATATTCAAATTGTATGTATAAGTACTGTAAGTATTATCGTGACTCCGAAGTGGATAACAGCTATTATTCTTGTATTTGCTTTAGTTGCTATTTCTCGCTATGCACGCGATTATTGGAATGAATTTACGAAGAAAATGTTTCTACATTTATATTGTGACGAAGGAGAATTACTATTATTAAGATGGAAGGCGGATCGTTATTTGCTCTTTCCAACCGTATTCATATACGGGACGGTCATCCTTTCTCAGTTTTATTTATTGCCAGCAGTAATAATTGGGTTTATTTTTATAGTATTCATTGGTTGGATTGTATTTTTACCATAGAAAAAGAGCCGGAAACGGCTCTTTTTCTAGTCTGTAACACACTGATAAATAAAATATACTAAAAGGAGTATGCTTGCGGCGGAGTACAGGGCATCTAAAGTCATCTGATCGCCTCCTCGTTGTTGTATATATAGTGTATGAAATCTTACAATTTCATATTCAAGTGAAAAATATGTGAACGTTAACAAAATTGTAAAGTGCAAAAATTACAATCATTTTGTATAATAGAAGAAACAATCGTTATATAAAATATAATGAGCGAAAGGGGAGGGAACATAAATGCCAAATTGGTTTAGAAAAACCTTAGTCGCATTAATTACCGTATTTACATTTGGTTTAGTGACGCCTCCTTCCATATTACTTGATAATGCCAAAGCTGCGGACAAGCCTACGAGCACAGCTGGGCAACAAAATTTGGAGAGTACGTCCTATACATATGAAGAAACGAAGGATAGGTTAACCACCGATACCTTTATTAATTATGCGATGCAAGAAGCAGAGAAGCAATCTATGCAAAAATTCGGCTCTAAAATTGGGCCTGTAATTGAAGATGAATTTAAAGATGTTGTATTACCTAAAATTGAAGAAGCAATTGCAGAACTTGCCAATGATGTGCCAGAAGAATCGTTACAATCATTAGCGATTTCTCAAAGACCGGCTGGCGGAAATAATGAAAAGATTTTTCATGTTTATGACACGAAATCAGGAAATGACTTACTGCGATTTCATGTGAGGCGAGATCATCCACCGCAAGATGGATATTATTTTAATTTCCACTATCATCGTTTTGATGATGGATACTCAGGACACCATGAGTTAGGAAATATTTATTGGAATACGAATGTACCGCCGAAATGGCTGTCTTAAAGAAGAACAAGAGAAAATCTTGTTCTTTTTTTATATTTATGAAAGGGGAAGACATTTCTGTTGTTGAATAACATATGTTTAGGAAAAAAAGCAAAGGGAGTATGGGAATGCAAAAATACATTGTTTTTGATTTTGACGGCACATTAGTAGATTCACAAAATATATTTGTACCAATTTATAATCAACTTGCTGAAAAGCACGGATATAAAACGGTAAGGGAAGAAGAAATTGAGTATTTACGTAAATTAACGATGCCAGAGAGATGTAAAAAGCTTGATGTACCTCTGTATAAACTACCGATATTAGCGCTGGAGTTTTATAAATTGTATCAACCTGCTATAAAAGATCTCGTTTTGTTCCATGGGATGAAAGATGTATTAGATGAACTACATAAAAAAGGCTACGGAATTGCAGTCATATCATCGAACTCAGAAGAGCATATTCGGGCATTTTTACACAATAATGATATAGAAAATATACAGGAAGTGTATTGTTCTAAAAATTTGTTTGGTAAAGATAAAATGATAAAAAGATTTTTAAAATCGAAAAAGCTAACAGAACAAGATATGTTGTATGTCGGTGATGAACAACGTGATATAGCAGCTTGTAAAAAAGCTGGTGTAAATGTAATTTGGGTTTCTTGGGGATATGACGTTATTGAAACGGTAAAAGGGGATGCGCCAGATTATATGGTCAATACGCCAATGGAAATAATGCAAGTAGTACAGGGAGCGCATTCTTAATATGAATACACTTCGAGCAGGTATTCATCATATTGAATTTTGGGTAGCAAATTTAGAGGAGTCTATTTCTTTTTACGATATGTTGTTTTCAATAATTGGATGGAGAAAATTAAGCGAAGGAGCATATAGTACGGGAGAAATTGAAATATATTTTAAAGAAGTAGACGAGGAAAATTGTAAGGACGTTAGGACTGAGACATATTTGTTATCAAGCTATTAATAGAAAAGTAGTTGATGAGGTATCGGGATTTTTAGTCGATACTAATGTGAAGATTATATGTGGTCATATCGAAATAAAGCATTATTCGGATGGGTACTATACAATAGACTTTTATGACCCGAATGGTTTTATTGTAAAGGTTGCGTATACACCGAATGCGGAAATGTAAGGGGAATAGACATGAAGACAATTACAGCATGGCAAAACAATATACAAATAGTAAAAGATGCAGTGGATATTGAAGAAATTTCTAAAGGTTTCTCACCTGATAAGAAATATATAATTACGAGTGCGAGTAATGAAAAATATTTATTGCGGACAGGCGATATAAAAGAGTATGAAAGGAAGAAAATAGAGTTTCAAATTTTAAATGAAATGCAAAACCGTAGTGTGCAAGCACAAAAACCAATTGAAATGGGTTTGTTGGCAGAAGAAGGTGTATGCTATGGCATTTTTTCTTATATAGAAGGGGAAGATGCGAAGAAGCTATTACCTACGTATTTACCCAAAGAACAATATGATATTGGTATAGAGGCAGGAAAAGATTTAGCAAAAATGCATACATATGAAGCTCCCAAGGACTTACTGCCTTGGCATGAAAGAGCAATGGAAAAACATAGAAAATATTTAGAGGCATATAAAACATGCGGAATTAAAATAGAAAATGATGATAGAATTATTAAG
The DNA here is from genome assembly GCF_001884205.1 of Bacillus sp. NH11B. Classification (NCBI taxonomy): domain Bacteria; kingdom Bacillati; phylum Bacillota; class Bacilli; order Caryophanales; family Bacillaceae; genus Bacillus; species Bacillus sp. NH11B. The sequence continues at coordinate 132,124 of NZ_MAOG01000101.1, forward strand.
TTTATAGATGAAAATGAAATGTATGTAAAGAACCGCCCAAATCGATTTCAACACGATGATTTTCATTTAGAAAATATAATTGTACGGGATGGGAAATATGTAGGTGTTATTGATTTTAATGGCTATGATTGGGGCGACCCACTTCATGATTTCGTAAAGATTGCATTATTTGCAAGAGACATTAGTATCCCGTATTCAATCGGACAAATAGAAGGATACTTTAATGGTAGAATACCAGAGGAGTTTTGGAAATTATATGCGGTGTACGTTGGCATGACGGTTTTCTCTTCAGTTGTTTGGTGTTTACGAGCAGCACCACATATGTTAGATGATATGTTAGAACGTCTTACTATCGTTTTAGAGGATCATAAAAACTTTGAATTATCGAAGCCGATTTGGTTTGATAGTGAAATGATGAATAGAAAATAAGGATAGTAGGTGGGAAATCTCACACCTGCTATTTGTAAATAACTCATGAGATGGTCTCTTTACATACTATATATGTAGTTTTTTTATGAAGGAATGAAAACCTTGATGTCTCCATTATAATAAAAAAAGGGGGTGAATTATTGAAAATCAGGCAAGGCAAATATGAAGAAATAAAATTACGCGATAGAATCCCAGGAATGGTTGAATATATAGAGGACACAATGTTACCTACTGGTTTTCACTATTATATTCCTCCTCACTGGCATAGAAGTATTGAAATTAGCCTAGTCGTATATGGAGACGTTTTCTTGTATGTGAATGGGCAAAAAAAGAAAGTATCTGCTGGCGAATTTATTTTTGTAAATAGTGGAGATGTTCATGAATTTGAAAAAGTTGAAAATATAAGTTGTGCAGTCATGATGCTAATTATTTCTTATGAATTTCTTAAAGAGCTAAATGAAGATTTTGATAAATATAGATTTAATATAAAAGAATCAGTTGTTCAGAAAACTAACCTCCAGCAAATGTTTTATGAATTAAAGGGGTTAGTTACAAATTCTGATGATTTAACTTATATAAAAATTAATAGTTTAATTTATGAAATTGTTTATATTCTATTGCGATATTGCAAAGATGGGGAGAATATAGACAATGATTTTCAACTTGAAAGTAGACAGAAAGAAAAAATTACGTATATTTACAAACATTATGATGAGGAACTAAAACTGAAAGATGTGGCTAAACATTTTTTTGTAAGTGAAGAACATTTTTCACGTATGTTTAAAAAATCATTCGGATCAAATTTCACCACTTTTTTAACGAGATACAGGCTCTATAAAGCGTATGAAGATATTATTAGAAGTACGAATTCTATACAAGATATAGCGCTGAAACATGGATTTCCAAATGTGAAATCATTTATTTCACAGTTTAAAGACAAATATGGATATACACCATTACAGTATAGGAAAAATATCATATCAAAAAAAGACTATAATCGAATCAAATATGAACAACAATAAAAATACGTTCCATGGTACATTTTGTACATGGAACGTATTTTTATTTAGTAAACGGGAAGCTATATAATCCTGAATAATGAAAGCGCTTGAATTTAGAGGGGAGAAATATTAGATGACTAGAAAATATGACTTAGACTTATTAGAACAAATTCAAGAAAAACAAGAAACCATCAATGTGCAGGGGGCAAAAGTCTTAGTAAAAAACATACCAGATTGCGATGAAAAAGGAGCGATGGATCCACGCCTTTATAAGGATACGAAGGTTCAAATGAATGTAATGAGGTTTATGCCTAAAAATATGATGAAAATGGATGCTTCTGAAAAATCGGTAAAGAATATGCGAAAACAATTTAATGGAATTAAAAGTGTTCCAATTGTCACTAAAGACATAAATATTGCGCATAAAACAGTGAAAGCGGAAGATGGCTATGATATACCTATAAGAATTTATAACAGTAGTACTAAACGAGAGAATGCACCAATTTTATACTTTATTCATGGTGGCGGATTTATGGCAGGATCACCAGATGTAGTAGAAGAACTTGTGAAATTGATAGTGGAAAAAACAGATATATTAGCTGTTTCTGTGGATTATCGATTAGCTCCAGAAAATCCTTTTCCAACTGGGCATACAGATTGTTACACTACTTTAAAGTGGATTTATGAGAATGCTGGCACATTAGGCGGTGATAAGAATAATATCTTTGTAGCAGGTGATAGTGCAGGAGGGAACTTAACACAGTATTGTACAACTAAAGATTTGGAAGATGGTAGGAAGTACGTGAAGGGACAGTTGCTACTGTATCCTACAATTAACATGTGTGATTATGAAGATGAGTTTTATTCTTGGAGTATAGATAAATATGAAATTGCTCCAAAGTATAAAAAAGGATTAGAAAAAATGCTTAATATGATGCATTCAATGGTTGGAGGTATGTCAGAAGTACTGGGTACGAAAGAAATTAATTCTAAGTATTTAAGTCCATATGTTGATGTATCCCCAGACTATCCATGTACATTTATTACGGTAGGAGAGCATGATTTTTTAATGATAGAATGCTTAGCTTATGCAGCTAAATTAACTAACAAAGGAGTTGATACCGAAACAATCCTTTATCGAGGTTTAGGGCATGCTTATGGAGATAACGTGGGTGTTTATCCTCAAAGTGAAGATTTAGCAAATGAAATGGGGAATTTTATATTAAAGCATAGTGGAAAGTAGGGAGCATGATGAAAAATAGAAAAGTGATATTAATTGCTAGCTTTGCTATTTTACTATGTATCTTTGCATTTACAGACTTACAAATATCCAATAGTTTATATGAACCAACTAATAAGATTGCTCTTTTTTTACATGCTAAAGGAGTATTTTGAGCTTATATAATGATGAATGGTTTGAGTAGTACTAAAGTGTTATTTGTTTAATTAGATAAATAAATTAATGGTTTTAGATAAAATTTCTACTTGTGAAAAAATAGAGAGAAGCGAAAGCTTCCCTCTATGGAATTAACTATTCAATTTTAGTAAATGTAAGCGGCTGAGTACTTAGCATAGCGGGCACATGTAACTGAAGTGATGGGAATTCACCATTCACATTCATTTCATATGCAAATAATAGATTCATTTTTGCTTGGAACAAGTCAACTGGTGCGGAGAAAATGTCGTAATGATGATGCTGTAATTGAATCTCCATCTCCATAAATTGTACGTGTAATGAATCATCCCGTTTATATACTTGTAATGCTCCATAAGCAGGATGTTCAAAAGTACCAGTATAATCCTCTAACTTGTGAGAAGGTGCAGTCCCTTTAATTTGTTCAGGAAGGGATTCAGTTGCTTCTTTCATCATTTCCTTCATTTTTTCAGTATCTTCAACAGCACGTTTATGCCAATCGATGCCTTCTAATTCAAGTAGATCGTCATAAATTTGGTTAGCAAGATAAGTAGGGAGTAATGTGCTTCCGGCATTCGTTAAAATGACAAGGCCTACATTTTCTTTTGGCATGAATGAAACAAGTGCCGAAAATCCATCAATATTACCGCCATGATGAATCACTTTATTACCACGATAAGCGCTAATAAACCAACCAAGGCCGTAACTATTTAATGGAGATTCAGGGAGTGATAGAACTGGTTGATCTGGAATGGAATTGTGTGGTGTATACATTTGTTGTAATAATTCAGAGGAGATTAATTCATGATCTCCAAACTTTCCTTCGTTTAAGTGAAGAAGTACCCAATTTGCCATATCTTCAATTGTAGAATTAATGCATCCAGCAGCGCCAACTGTATCGATATTACGGAATGGAACTTCTTTTATTTCACCGTCATTTTCCATGTAAGGTAAAGCATAATCGTCTGTATTTTGTGAGTCTGTAACAGAGAAATTTGTTTGATTCATATTTAAAGACTCTAAAATATGTTCTGTAACGTATTGTTCCCACGTTTGATTTGTAATGTTTTCCACAATGTAGCTAATTGTCGCATACATTAAGTTGTTATATAGAAACGCTGTTCGGAACGGCGCATCAAGTGGTAAATGTTTTATTTTTTCAACTAGATCTTTTCGAGATAAGGAAGAGCTGTACCAGAGAGCCTCATGACGACTTACACCAGTTCGATGAGAAGCTAAATCTCGTCCTGTAACTTGCGAGTTAGCGAGCATATCGGATAGAGAGAAGTTAGGTACGTAAGATTGGACAGGGGTATCCCAATTAAATTTTTTTTGCTGTGCTAGTAAGCTTAATGAAAGTGTCCCGAATGCTTTCGTTGCGGAACCGATTGCGAATCGTGTCTGCGGAGTAACAGCCTCTTTTTTCTCTATGTTTCGATAGCCAAAACCTTCTGAAATAATTACTTCGCCATCTTTTATAACAGCTATAGCAGCGCCAGGAACGTTTAAATCCTTCATCATCTTCTCAACCTTATGTTGTAACGTACTTAAAACAGGAGTTTTGATTTTAGACATGCTTTCAACCTCCAAATATAATTTTTATGTTCCGCACTATACTTTCTGTAATAGAAAAGTGAAACCCTTTTTAAATACAGAAAGTTAATAATTTTGTAAGAATAAATAAAATTATTATTTATTTAGAATTTTATTTTTATTATAATTAATTTAAATTGGATTTGAGAAGAGAGGGTGAAAAAGCGTGCTAACAATAAAGAAAATACTTTGCGATAATAAAATTAATCCGATAGGCATAGATTCAAAAGCTGTTAAAATTAGTTGGCAGCTTGAGTCGAATAACCGAAATGTCAAACAACGTGCTTATCAATTGCAAGTTGCGAAGGATAAAGATTTTGAAAATATAGTATTTGATTCACAGAAAGTAGAAACAGATCAAAGTTTACATATACCGATCAATTCCTTTCTATATAGAACGGAGACACGCTATTTTTATCGAGTGAAGGTGTGGGATAATCATGAAGAAGAGTCATCTTGGTCAAAAGTAGCATTTTGGGAGACTGGATTACAAAGTGACAATTGGACGGGAAACTGGATTGCTGCAAAAAAAGAGCGAACACAAGTTATGTCCTTTAATAAAAATATTTTTATTAAAAAATTAGTAAAAAAAGCACGTTTATATATAACAAGTTTAGGATTATATGAGGCCGCTATAAATGGAGAGCGTATTGGAGAGAGTTACTTTACTCCTGGATGGACGAGTTATGATAAGAGAGTATTGTATCAAACGTTCGATATAACGCATTTATTAAAGGATGAGCACAATGCTATTTCTGTACTGGTAGGTAATGGATGGTTTAAAGGACCGCTTACAATGCATCATGTACGTAATTATTACGGGGAAAGACGTGCGATTATTGCTCAAATACATATAACGTATGAGGATGGAACGAAAGAAAAAATTGTAACAGACGAAACGTGGAAGGTAGAAAAAAGCCCTATTTTGTATTCTGAAATTTATGAAGGAGAAGTTTACGACGCTAGGTTAGAAGAAAGTGGGCAAGAGTTAGAGAATGTGGAAGTAATTGGTAATTCTAAACGAATAATTGTTGCACAAGAAAACGAATCGATTCGTAAAATGAAAATCATAAAACCAATCTCTATTTCAAAACTATCAAATCATGAGTGGCTCATTGACATGGGACAAAATATGGTGGGCTGGGTGCGATTTACAGTTCGTCATGTTTATAGTGGACAAAAGATAGAATTACAACATGCTGAAATATTAAATAAAGACGGTAGTTTTTATACTGGAAATCTCCGAAAGGCAAAACAAAAAATAGTATATATAGCAAAAGGAGAAGCTGAGGAAAAGTTTGAGCCTCATTTTACATATCAAGGTTTTAGGTATGTGAAAATAAGTGGATTAACCCAACCACCTCAAATAACAGATTTTGAGGGGATTGTATTGCATACTGATATGGAAAAAGCGACTGAGTTCGAAACGTCCAATCCATTAATCAATCAGCTTCATCATAATGTGGAATGGTCCCAAAGAGGTAACTTCTTTGATGTGCCAACAGATTGTCCACAGCGTGATGATCGACTTGGATGGACAGGAGATGTACAAATGTTCATCGGGACAGCTACACAAATCATGAATGTTCAATCGTTCTTTAAGAAATGGCTCCAAGATTTATCATTAGATCAAAATGTTAACGGAGCTGTGCCTTTAGTTATTCCAGATGCGTTTGGAAAAAGAGCGGATTTTGATCTTGATACTTCTGGAGGTTGGGGCGATGCAGCCATTATTTGTCCGTGGGTTCATTATTTGCATTACGGGGATGTATCGATTTTAAAAGAACAATATGACAGTATGAAGAAGTATATAGATTACATACGTTCACAAGGTGATAACGAGTATACATGGGATACAGGTTATCATTTAGGAGATTGGCTTGCATTAGATACGAAACCAGATGTGTATGAAGGCGGAACAGACAAGTATTTTATTGCGACGGCTTTCTATGCGTATTCTACATCGCTTTTACAAAGAATTGCTGGGATTTTAGGTGAAAAAACAGATGCTAGGTTTTATGAAGAGTTACATGCAAATATTGTTCAAGCATTTCAAAATGAATTCGTTACACCAAATGGTAGATTAATTTCAGATACCCAAACTGCCCATGTATTGGTGCTGTTGTTTGAATTAATAAATGATAATGTGAAGGAGAAAGTATTTAATCGCTTAATTGTGCTTATAAAAGAAAATAAAAATCATTTAACAACTGGTTTTATAGGAACTCCGTACTTGAATTTAATATTAAGCAAGTTTAACCGTCACGACCTTGCTTGTAAGCTTCTATTTCATGAAGATTATCCCTCTTGGTTATATCAAGTGAAGAAAGGAGCTACAACCATTTGGGAACATTGGGATGGTGTGAAAGAAGATGGAACACTTTGGAAGGATAGCATGAATTCTTATAATCATTACGCATACGGTTCTATTGTTGAATGGATATACCGATATATTGTTGGGTTAGAAGTGAATGAAACAAAGCCTGCATATAAACATTTTTATATCCAGCCTCATTTTGATTCCAATCTAGAATGGATTAATATAAAGCGTGAAACAGCGTATGGAGAAATTAAAATTGATTGGCGTGTAGAACATGAACAAGCTATATTAAATGTCTCAGTACCGGCAAATACTACAGCAACGTTACGAATTCAGGAAGCTGAATGGGAAACGAGAGATAGGATTGAAAAGGAACTAGGATCGGGCGATTATGAATTTACATTTTGTAAGAAAATAAATGAGGTAGAATTCTGTTAATATAGAAATGTTTTTTATTAATTTGGATTATTAAATTCGCTGTTTTTCATGTTATGATAAATTGCATATAAGATTGAAAGAAGGTTTTCTTACATATGAAACATGCTGAATATGAATATTTAAATTTATGCCGTCATGTAATGGAGCACGGTACGAAGAAAGAAGATCGTACGGGGACAGGTACTGTATCTGTATTTGGTTACCAAATGCGTTTCGATCTAAGTAAAGGATTTCCTTTATTAACGACTAAGAGAGTCCCATTTCGCCTTGTAGCAAGTGAACTGCTTTGGTTTATGAAAGGTGATACAAATATTCGTTATTTATTGCAACATAATAATAATATTTGGAATGAATGGGCGTTTAAGAGCTGGGTAGAAAGTGACGAATATAAAGGTCCTGATATGACAGATTTCGGTCTTCGCTCTCAACAAGATGAGGAATTTAAGAAGCAATACGATGAGCAAATGGAATTGTTTAAAAGGAACGTTCTAGAAGATGATGATTTTTCGAATAAATATGGTTATTTAGGAGACGTATACGGAAAGCAATGGCGTGCTTGGAAAACGACAGCTGGTGAAATGCTTGATCAACTAAAAGATGTAATTGAAATGATTAAAAAAACGCCAGATTCACGTCGACTAATTGTTTCTGCTTGGAATCCTGAGGATGTACCAAGCATGGCTTTACCGCCTTGTCATACGCTATTCCAGTTTTATGTAGCAGATGGAAAGCTTTCTTGTCAGTTATATCAAAGAAGCGGTGACATATTCCTTGGGATTCCATTTAACATCGCAAGCTATTCATTACTAACACATTTAATTGCACATGAATGTGGTCTTGAAGTTGGCGAGTTTGTTCATACAATTGGTGATGCACATATTTATACGAATCATTTTGAACAAGTAGAAAAACAGTTGGCACGTGAACCACGTCCATTCCCGAAACTTACATTAAATCCAGATGTAAAATCTGTGTTCGATTTTGAAATGGAAGATTTAACGATTGAAGGATACGATCCACACCCAGCAATTAAAGCACCGGTTGCAGTGTAATTGTAGAGGAGATGAAAAGAATGATTATTTCATTTATGGTCGCAATGGACGAGAATAGAGTAATTGGGAAAGATAATAACTTACCTTGGCGTTTACCTAGTGAATTACAATACGTGAAGAAAACGACGATGGGCCACCCGCTTATTATGGGAAGAAAAAACTATGAAGCGATTGGTAGACCATTGCCTGGAAGACGTAATATTATTGTAACTCGTAATGAAGGGTATCATGTAGAAGGCTGCGAAGTAGCTCATACTGTAGAAGAAGTGTTTGAACTATGTAAAAATGAAGAAGAGATTTTTATTTTTGGCGGAGCGCAAATTTATGATCTCTTTTTACCTTATGTAGACAAGTTATATATAACAAAAATCCACCACGCATTTGAAGGAGACACATTCTTCCCAGAAATGGATATGACAAATTGGAAAGAGATTTTTGTAGAACAAGGTTTAACGGATGAAAAAAATCCGTATACGTATTATTACCATGTATACGAGAAACAACAATAATAATAAAAATTGATGTGAGTATTCGCATCAATTTTTTTATTTGTATTTATAAATGTAAGTTTATAGATGATATTCGATAGTGCTATAATGAAAGATAGCATGTGAAAAATGCTAAAATTTTCAAAAGTATTAATGTAGAAAGAGGAGGAGAATCGATTGAGAAAGATATGGGGGATTCTATTTCTTTGCTTAACATTCATGTTAGTCGGATGCGGTAAAGAAGAAAAACCACAAGAAGCGTTTGATACATATGCGAAAGCATGGAATAAACAAAAATTTGCAGATATGTATGATCAATTATCAGAAAATGCAAAAAAAGATATTTCAAAGAAAGAGTTTACTGAGAAATATGAAAAGATTTATTCTGGTATCGAAGTGAAAGACTTAAAGGTAGAAACAGGGGAAGTAAAAGAAGATAAAAAAGATGAAGGCCCTGTTCCTTTTAAGGTAAGCATGGATACAGTTGGTGGTAAAATCACTTTTGGCCATGAAGCGAAAATGGTGAAAGAAAAAGATGGAGATAAAGAATCATGGAAAATAGATTGGACTCCTGATTTTATATTCCCAGGCATGACAAAAGATAGTAAAGTGCGTATGCAAACGACAGAGCCAAAACGTGGAGAAATATATGACCGTAACGGTAAATATCTTGCGGTAAATGGTAAAGCTTCTGAAATTGGAATGATTCCAGAAAAATTAGGAGATGCTGCTCCGCAAACGAAGGAAACGATAGCGAAGTTGCTAAATATGTCTGTAGAAGAAATTGATCAAAAACTAGCTGCTAAATGGGTAAAACCAGGGTATCTCGTACCAATTGGAATTTTACCTGAAGGGACAACGCAAAATACGTATCTTGATTTACCTGGTGTTGTAACAAAACCTGTAAATGTTCGTACATATCCGTTAGGGGAAGCTGCAGCTCATCTAACTGGTTATATCGGAAAGGTAAATGCTGAAGATTTAAAAACGCTACAAAAGAAAGGCTATCAAGCTGATGAGCCAGTTGGTAAGGCTGGATTAGAGCAAGTGTTGGAAGAAAAGCTACGCGGTAAAAAGGGTGGCCGTGTCTTTGTAGAAGATGCACAAGGAAAAGAAATTAAAAATTTGGCAAAAACAGATGCTGTTGATGGAGAAAATGTAACTTTAACTATTGATAGTGTTGTTCAAGAAAAAACGTATAATGAAATGAAGGGAGAAGCTGGTTCAAGTGCGGCGATTAATCCGAAAAGTGGAGAAACAATTGCTCTTGTAAGTAGTCCAGCTTATGATCCTAATTTAATTGCACGAGGAACATCGAAAGCACAACGCGAAGCTTGGAATAATGATCCGAAAAAACCAATGACGAATCGTTTTACACAATTATCGGTACCAGGTTCTGTATTTAAGCCAATTACAGCTGCAATTGGTCTTGAAACAAAAACGATTGATCCAAAAGAAGAGTTGAAAATTGAAGGATTGAAATGGACAAAAGATTCTTCTTGGGGTAATTATTATGTAACGCGTGTGAAAGATGCAAATCCGATTGATCTTGATAAGGCAATGAAATACTCGGATAATATTTACTTCGCACAAGAAGCGTTAAAAATTGGAAAAGACAAATTTATGAGTGAAGCGAAAAAATTCGGATTCGATGAGAAATTACCAATTGAATATGGATTCCCAGCTTCTAAAATCGCAAATGATGGTATTAAAAATGATATTCAAATGGCAGACACAGGTTATGGACAAGGACAAGTGTTAATGACTCCTCTTCATTTAGCTTTAACGTATGCGCCAATTGTAAATGATGGAACGATTCCCACGCCGTATATCATTAAAACAGATAAACAACCAAAAGCTTGGAAAGAAAATGTGATTTCTAAAGGAAATCAAGATATATTAAAAACTGCTTTAACAAAAGTAATTAATGATCCAGATGGTACAGGGAAAATTGCTAAAATTGATGGAATGACTCTTGCTGGAAAAACAGGTACAGCGGAATTAAAAGTATCTAAAGAGGCCGAAGGAAAAGAACTAGGCTGGTTCGCTGCGTTTGATTTAAATTCACCTGATATGGTCATTACAATGATGATTGAAGATGTAAAAGGTAGAGGCGGAAGTAACATTCCAGTTGAAAAAGTGAAACATATTTTTCAAAAATAGAAATTGATAGAAACTACCTCCATGAAATAGGGAGGTAGTTTTTTATTTGGTTAAAATCTTAATGTTTATATACAAAAGTAAAATGAAACTACATAACTTATTAACTTACGAAAAAAAAGTAGCTATTTTTTATTGACAGCAAGTATAACTTTTTGTATTATACTTATATAAGGTAAGTTATTTACTTACAAAACATAAATCTCAAATTAAAGATAAAATGTAAAAAGGGAGATAATACAATGACAAAAGTACTATTTATCACAGCAAATCCAAATTCAGCAGAAGGTTCTTTCGGAATGGCAGTAGGAGAAGCTTTCATCGAAGCTTACAAAAACGAGCATCCACAAGACGAAGTTGTAACAGTTGATTTATTTAATACTGTCGTACCAGCAATTGATGCAGATGTATTTGCTGCTTGGGGTAAATTTGCAGCAGGTGAAGGTTTTGAAACTTTAACTGAAGTTCAACAACAAAAAGTAGCAGCAATGAACACAAACCTAGAAACATTTATGCATGCAGATCGTTATGTATTCGTAACTCCAATGTGGAACTTTAGCTATCCACCAGTAGTAAAAGCATACTTGGATAACGTAGCAATCGCAGGTAAAACATTCAAATATACTGAAAATGGTCCAGTTGGCTTATTAGAAGGCAAAAAAGCACTTCATATTCAAGCGACAGGTGGCGTTTATTCTGAAGGAGCATATGCAGCTGTAGACTTCGGTCGCAATCACTTAAAAACAGTATTAGGATTCATTGGTGTAAATGATACTGAATATATTGCAGTTGAAGGTATGAATGCAAACCCTGAAAAAGCACCAGAAATTAAAGAAGCAGCAATTGCTAATGCTCGTGAATTAGCAAAACGTTTCTAATATAGAATACTTAAAAATGTCCAAACACTTGTTGTTTGGACATTTTTTCTTCTTTTTCCTTCGTTAGTCTAGTATAATGAAGGTCGGAATGATAATAGGTGGGGGTTCTGTATGATTCAAACGTTTTTTAAAATCTTTTATTTAATTTTAATCGTAATTGCGATTACACCGAGAATGTGGCGTCTTAAAAAACAAGTAAATACGATGTCACCGCAAGAAAAAGATAATGCTGTGTATAAAACGACAAATTGGTTTGGTAAAAAAATGGTACGTGTTGCTGGGGGGACAGTAGAAGTAAAAGGACTTGAAAATGTTCCGGAAGACAAGCCAGTACTAGTTGTAAGTAATCATCAAAGTAATATGGATATCCCTGTTTTACTAGGTTACTTAAATAAACCAATTGGATTCGTTTCAAAGGCAGAGATTAAGAAATTTCCAGTTGTACCAACTTGGATGGAACTTATGAATTGTGTATTTATGGTTCGTGATGATCGTCGTCAATCTCTTCAAGCGATTAAAGATGGAATTGAACTATTAAAGAATGGACATTCTATCGTAATTTTCCCTGAAGGAACGAGAAGTAAGGGTGGCGAAATTGGAGAGTTTAAAGCGGGGAGTTTTCACCTAGCAGTAAAATCTGGTGTAGCAATCTTACCTGTAACGTTAGATGGTACATATAAAATGTTTGAAGCGAATGGAAATCGCATGAAACCAGCTCATGCAACAGTAACAATTTCTAAGCCGATTACACCTGAAGAGTATGCGAATATGGATATTAAAGAATTAACGAAGCATACACAGGATATTATTGCATCTCAATTACATAAGTAATAAAAAAAGTTTCAGCTTACATCAAGCTGAAACTTTTTTTATTACACTGCAGGTAAGACGTAAAAGAGTACGCAGAAGAACATCATTGTACTACCACCTAAAACGAAAAGATGCCAAATGGCATGATTGAAAGGTAGCTTTTCCCAAAGAAAGAATATAGCCCCAACAGAATATAAAATGCCACCTATTAACAGTAGTGAAAAACCGTGTCCAGTTAGATTTTCATAAAGTGGTTTAATAGCAACGATTATGAGCCAGCCCATAATGATGTAACATAAAGTTGATGCTTTTATAAAGCGGCGTACAAAGAAAATTTTGAAGACAATACCGCCAATTGCAAGTGTCCATATAATAGCGAGTAACGTCCAACCTAAAGGTCCACGAAGTGTAATGAGTAGAAAAGGAGTATATGTGCCAGCGATTAGTAAATAGATGGCTGAGTGATCTAAAATAGTAAATAATTTTTCTACTTTTGGATGGTGAATGCTATGTAGCAACGTTGAAAACAAGTACAGTAAGAACATGCTTACACCATAAACAGTAAATGCAACAACAGCAGATGCGGTACCGTGCTTAGAAGCATGAATAATTAATATAACTAAGGCAGGGATGCTTAAAATGGCACCGATACCATGTGTAATTGCATTTGCAATTTCTTCTTTCACAAAATGTGTCATTCGTGTCATTTTTTCAGTCATTATGCAAATCCTTTCTACTATCATAAAATAATATCTCATTTCCCTTACCATATCATACACAAGGGCAATAGAAAATGAAATTTGTATAATTGATTATATTTTTGAATTTTTTTGACAAAAGATAACGGAATTGTTGACGTTTTCAAACTTTTTTGACAAAATAAAATTATGTAATAGTAGGACAAGGAATCTACTAATAAAGGGGATGGAGAAATGTTTTCAAATATTGGCTTTCCAGGGTTAATTTTAATTTTAGTAGCTGTACTCATTTTATTTGGACCTAAAAAATTGCCGGAAATCGGGAAGGCTTTAGGGGAAACGTTAAAAGAGTTTAAAAAATCAACGAAAGAATTGACAGATGATGCATTTCAAGAGAAGGAAAAGAAAGAAAAAATGTAATGGATTTTCCTTGTAATGGATAAATAAAGTGTGGTGAACGAGATGGAAGATCAAGAAATGAGCGTAGTAGAACATATTGTTGAGCTTCGTAAACGAGTAATATATACAGTCTTATCATTTGTACTATTTTTAATTATTGGATTTACTTTTACGAAGGATATATATTTTTGGCTCGTAAAAGATTTGCCGATGAAGTTAACAGTTCTGGGACCGAGTGATGTATTGTGGATTTTTTTCTCGATTGCTACAGTATTTGCTATCGTTTGTACGATTCCTTTTGCTGCGATACAAATTTGGTTATTTGTAAAGCCTGGTTTGCATCCTAATGAACAAAAAATGACATTAATGTATATACCGGTACTATCTATATTATTTATTGCAGGTTTGTGTTTCGGATATTTTATTGTAATGCCGTTTCTATTTCATTTTTTAACGACAATTGGTAATGAAATGTTTAATACGATGTTTACTACAGAAAAATATTTTCATTTTGTACTTAATTTAACAGTGCCATTTGCAGTTATTTTTGAATTACCTGTAGTGGTTATGTTTTTAACGAGTATCGGACTTTTAACGGCAGAATTCCTTGTGAAAATAAGAAGGTATGCATATGTAATATTGATTATTATTGCATCATGTATATCACCACCTGATTTTTTATCACATAGTTTGGTAGCGGTACCACTTATTTGTATTTATGAAATTAGTATTGCTTTATCAAAGATTGTTAGTAAGCGAAAACAAAAAAGAGAAGAAAAACAGTCGAAAAGTGCCTCTTTATAAAGGCACTTTTTAATTTATTTGTTATACTCTAGCTATAATCGTATACAATATATAGAAGAAAAAAATTATAGAATCTCCAAAATTTAGACAAACTTTTCACTTTTATAAGTTTATACTGAAGTTATCGAGCTATATATGGGTAATAAGACTCCCGTCTCAAGGGATATATAGGACAGGGGCCAAATTAGGTGGATATAAATGAAGTATTAACTTCTAAACGGGGGCCGCTTAAAAATATTTTAGTTTTCATAGGAAACCTACACTTGAAAAACGTGTTAAAGAATAAAGTGGAGGAAGTTCAAAAATCCAACGAAAAAGAGGATTGATATTGTGATTACGAAAAGTTTTTATTTCACTCATGCAACAGGGAGTTGTATTAAAATATTTGAAATCCCTGTCCTACAAACACAGCATCCATTAGCGTTTCTAATTCAGTCTCGTCTTCAATTGTTTATTGCAAAAATTCAAAAACATAAAAATCCAAGATTCTCGTACTCTTTCCGTGAATATTTACAAAGTTGTTTGAAGTGGAATGATTATTCAAATGTATATAAAACAAATACTCTTGAAAAGAATGCATAATATACAGCAGGGACAGAGTTAGATCGGCTCTGTCTTTTTCATTTTAGGTATAGAAATATAATTAATTTGGTGAAATTTATTCGAAATTGTTGAAAGCATCTGGAATGCTAGTATAATAACAAGGAGAGCGTATTGGAAAGGGAAGAATATAATATGCAAAAAATTAAAATTGTAACAGATTCAACGGCAGATTTATCACAAGAGGTAATTGAGAAGTATGACATTCATGTTCTACCATTATCAATCTCTGTAAATGGACAAACATATTTAGATCGCGTTGATCTACAACCAGATGAATTTATTGAAGAGATGGCAAAATCAGAAGAATTACCAAAAACATCACAACCAGCTATGGGTACATTTGTAGAAATGTATGAAAAGTTAGGGGAAGATGGGAGCGAAGTACTATCCATCCATATGACAGGTGGAATGAGTGGTACTGTTGCAACAGCAAATAGTGCTGCATCAATGACCGATACAAAAGTAACAGTCGTTGATTCTCAGTTCATTAGCCATGCATTAGCATATCAAGTAATTGAAGCAGCAAAGCTGGCAAAAGAAGAGCGCTCATTAGAAGAAATTTTAACGCGAATTGAAGAAGTGAGAAAAAATACTCGCTTATATGTAGTTGTAGATACATTGGAGAATTTAGTGAAAGGTGGACGTATTGGTAAAGGAAAAGCGTTTATCGGCTCTTTACTGAATATCAAACCAATTGCAAACCTTGATGGTGGAGCATACAATCCTGTCACAAAAGTTCGTAGTCAAGGGCAGATTGTAAAGACACTAACTAAATTATTTGAACAGGATACAGCAGGGAAGTCTATAAAAGCTGTTGGGATTCCTCATGCAAAAGCAATGCCTTTAGCTGAAAGTATGAAAGCAGCGATTGAAAAAGCGAGTGGATTCGCACAATCTGAAATTTTCTATACAACTCCAGTTATTAGTACTCATACAGGTCCGGGCGCAATCGGATTTATGTATTTAGCAGAGTAATAAAAAAGCTACTTGAAATATATTTCAAGTAGCTTTTTTATGTGAAGAGAAAGTAAGAAATAAGAAGGGTTATACAGGCACTACCGCTAATGATATAACGAGTCTGCAAATATTCTTTCATAGAAAACACCCTTTACCCCGCTATTTGCGGACAGTAAAACTCCCACCTCAAAATTCAGCTGGAGCAAAGAGGTTAGGCGGGAGTCGGGCTGCCCGTAAAAGCCCGATTGGTGAAGGCTAATAATCAGTGGGGATGAAGAAAACTCCACTGATTAAAGTTCACTTTATGATTTTCTATATTATATGATGGATGCAAGAAATAAGTAGTTCCGTTATACATGTAGCGTTTCGATTTTTTCATTTACTTGTTTATCATTTGTTGCGCTATTATAAGTGAAAGTTTGACCTAAAAAGAGAACATGTAGTTGTTCCCACGGTAGCATTCGTAAATTCCAGTTATTTCGTAGTCTTGTTATTGCTTCTCTTGGTGTTTCATCTGCTAAAGCAAAAGTACCGTAGTGCATTGGAATGAAATGTGTAGCTTTTATATCTAAATAGGCTTGCACAGCTTCTTCAGGTGAAACGTGAGACACTTTCATAAACCATTCTGGTTCATAGGCACCAATTGGCATAAGTGCAATATCAATTGAAAAACGTTTTCCGATTTCTTTAAAACCTTGGAAATAACCACTATCACCACAAAAATAAATGGTTTCTGAAGAAGTTATATTATCAATGATCCATCCTCCCCAGTGAGAGGTGTTCATATCAAATAATGATCTTCTCGTCCAGTGCTGGGCAGGTACGAAGTGAAAAGAGACTTCATCAATTGTTGTACTTTCCCACCAGTTGTATTCTTCTACATTGGTAAAATTTTTACGAGTGAATAATTTTTTAAGCCCAATAGGAACAAGGTATAAGGCATCATCATTTAGTTGGCGCAGAGATGAAAAGTCTAAATGATCGTAATGACCGTGTGAAATAAGGACAATATCAATTTTAGGTAATTCTTCTATAGAGAGTCCAGGTTCTGTGAGTCTTGGAACTAGCTTTAATTTATTGGCCCATACTGGATCCGTTAATATATTAAGTCCATTCGTTTGGATAAGAAAAGTGGAATGCCCAATCCATGTGACAGTCGTTTTTTCAACATTACTTTGCAAAAATTTACTTTGTTTAACAGGTGATTGTTCTACTAGAAAAGAAAAGTCTTTTTTGTTTTGCTTTCTCTCTTTACGCCAGCGTAGGAAGGAGCGAATTGATTTTTTTGTACTTACATTATCCATATTTTCATAGCGCTTAGCCATGAACATCACCTCATTTAAAATCGTTGTAGTTGTATTGTACCGAAATGTTGTTAAGGAATACAGTGTTTAACATGGATTAATGTTTAAGTAATTGTAAAAAAACAGGGATAGGTATTTACAAATTTAACAATGAACTTTGTTTCGTAAATAATGTTTAGAGAAATAATAGTAGTAAAATATATTTTGTCTAGTAATTAGCTTTAAATAAAGAAGTAACATACGTAAAATCGTACGATTTCGTGAACAAATGACGTAAACAATTTTCTCATAGTGTTTACTTTTGTTATGATATACATTACTTACATAAATTAAGGAAAGAGAAAAGAGGTTTAATAATGAAGCGTTATCAAAAGTTAATTGGTCTTATGGTTGTATTTTGTCTCTTTGTACTTGCAGGTTGTAGCAGTTCAGGTTCAAAATTACGTAAACCGTTAAACTGGGATTTAGAAACTTTCCAATTTACAAATCAAGAAGGAAAGCCATTTGGTACAAAAGATTTAAAAGGGAAAGTTTGGGTAGCTGATTTCATGTTTACAAACTGTCAAACAGTTTGTCCGCCAATGACTGCTAATATGGCTAAATTACAGAAAATGGCTAAGGAAGAGAAATTGGATGTTGAGTTTGTTTCGTTTAGTGTAGATCCTGAACTTGATAAACCAGAAAATTTGAAAACTTTCATTCAAAAGTTTACAGAAGATACAAGTAACTGGAACTTGTTAACAGGGTATTCACTGGAGGAAATTACAAAGTTTTCAAAAGATAACTTCCAATCGCTTGTAGATAAACCAGAAGATGGGCAAGTAATACACGGTACATCTTTTTATCTAATCGATCAAAACGGAAAAGTAATGAAAAAATATAGTGGCATTAGTAATACGCCATACGAAGATATTATACGTGATATGAAGCGATTAGCAGATTAAAAAGAAGGGTGCATAGTACCCTTCTTTTTTTACATTAGTCTATGGATAAAATGTCATGCTGCTGTGGAAGTTTTGGTGCACGAATTTCTAATACGCCGTTTTGATAAGATGCTTTCGCTGCTTTTTTATTAATTGAGTATGGTAACTTAATCAATCTTGATGCTTCTGAAATGGAACGTTCTCGGCGATAATAGTTATGAGATGTTTGTTCTTCTTCCTCGCCAAGTATCTCTTCTTTTACAGAGACTTTTAAGTATTCACTTTGTATTTCAATTCGAATTTGTTCTTTTTGTATACCTGGTAGTTCAGCTGTAACAACGAGTTCTTCGCCAACTTCATATAAATCTACAGGGAATGTTAATAAACGGTTTCCTTTTTGGAAAAAATGATTTAAATCAGCGATTACATTGCGAAGTGGTGTTTGCTCGAAGAAATCATCAATTTGCTTTAAATAATTGCGAACCGGTGGGCGAGAAGAATCTTTTTTTTCTTCACTCATGGTATTCCCTCCTAGAAATCAATATGCAATATCATATGACAAAAGCGGAGAAAGGTGATTGCCTAGTTTTCATGTTTTCATAAAAAATTGTTAAAAATGTGAAATGGAGTGATTTTTTTATAGTTTTTGGTCGCCATATTCAGTTGATTATGCTAGTATAAATAGGGTTGATATAGTAGTATAGAGACAGAATGAAAACTGAAAGAGGGTAAGAAGTATGTGTGGTTTTGTAGGATGTTTATGTGAAAACCCTAGAGAGTTTTCAGAAACAGAAAAACATCAATTTGAAAATATGAACACGATGATTTTCCACCGCGGTCCAGATGACGAAGGATATTTTCGTGATGAACATGTACAATTTGGCTTCCGCCGTTTAAGCATCATTGACTTAGAGGCAGGACATCAGCCGCTAACTTATGAAAATGATCGATATGTAATTATTTTTAATGGTGAAATTTACAATTATGTAGAATTACGTGAAATGTTACTTGAAAAAGGCGCAACGTTTGCAACGCAATCTGATACAGAAGTTATCATTGCATTGTATGCACATATGAAAGAAAAATGTGTAGACTACCTTCGTGGTATGTTCGCATTTATGATTTGGGATCGTGAAGAAAAGACACTTTTCGGTGCACGTGACCACTTCGGCATTAAGCCTTTATACATCGCACAACAAGGTGATACTACATTCTTCGCATCTGAGAAGAAAAGTATTATGCATGTAATGGAAGACAAAGGGGTAAACCCAACGTCATTACAACATTACTTTACGTACCAATATGGTCCAGAGCCAGAAACATTAACAATTGATGTTAATAAAATTGAGCCTGGTCATTACTTCGTAAAAGAAATCGGTAAAGAGATGGAAATCCATCGCTACTGGAATCCTTATTTCAACGCTTCAAGCGCAACGAAAGAAGAACATATCCAAGCAATTCGTGATGTATTATACGATTCTGTAAAAGTGCATATGCGTAGTGATGTACCAGTAGGTTCATTCCTTTCTGGTGGTATCGATTCATCTATTATTGCTTCTATAGCAAGAGAAATGAACCCAAATCTTTTAACATTTTCTATTGGTTTTGAGCAACGCGGTTTCAGTGAAGTTGACGTTGCGAAAGAAACTGCTGAGAAATTAGGAGTTAAAAACCATAACGTATTCATTTCAGCGCAAGAGTTTATGGATGAGTTCCCCAAAATCATTTGGCATATGGATGATCCTTTAGCAGATCCAGCAGCTGTACCATTGTATTTCGTTGCGAAAGAAGCACGTAAACATGTAACGGTTGTTCTTTCTGGTGAAGGTGCAGACGAGCTATTTGGTGGGTATAACATTTATCGTGAGCCAAACTCTTTAAAAATGTTCTCTTACATTCCTAGCCCAGGAAAGAGCGTTCTAAAGGCATTAAGTGGTGCTCTTAAAGAAGGATTTAAAGGGAAAAGCTTCTTAGAGCGTGGATGTACGCCAATTGAAGAGCGTTACTATGGAAATGCGAAAATCTTCCGTGAGGAAGAGAAAGCTGAATTAATGAAGTATTACGATGAAAGTGTTAACTATATGGATATCACGAAACCATTGTATAACGAAATTAAAGATTATGATGATGTAAGTAAAATGCAGTACATTGACATGTTCACATGGTTACGCGGCGATATTTTATTAAAAGCTGATAAAATGACGATGGCAAATTCATTAGAACTTCGTGTACCGTTCTTAGATAAAGAAGTATTTGACGTTGCATCTAAAATTCCGACTGAATTTAAAATTGCTAACGGAACTACGAAAGCTATTTTACGTGAAGCAGCACGTGGCATTGTTCCAGATCACGTATTAGATCGTAAAAAGCTTGGATTCCCAGTACCAATTCGTCACTGGTTAAAAGATGAAATGCACGATTGGGCTATAAATATTATTAAAGAAAGCAAAACGGATCATTTAATCGACAAACAGTATGTATTAAACTTACTGGAAGCACATTGTGCAGATAAAGGCGATTATAGCCGTAAAATTTGGACTGTACTTGCGTTTATGGTATGGCATCAAATTTATGTTGAGCATAAATACGATACGAATAAGTTCCACGAAGAAACAAAGCGTGCGTATAGCTTAGTTTAATAAAAAAACCTTAAGGTCGTATTCGGCCTTAAGGTTTTTTTCATAAATTGTAATTATAATTGATATAATAATAGTAAAAGGATGGACAACATATGATTACGTTTGAGAAAGTAAATACAGAAAATGAAAGCGTTGTAAAAGAAATGTTTCACTCACACAGCTTAGATATGAAAAAGGTTCAGTATTGTGTAAAAGTTGATGATACATATATTGGTGTAATAGATTATAGTGTCCAAGAAGAGAGTGCTATTTTGTCACAGTTAATTATTCATTTTGATTATCAAGGTTATGGATACGGGACAAATACGTATTTTACATTTGAAGAAATAATGAAACAGAGAAATGTGAATGAAATAAAAGTATTGCAAGAGGTGTTTACGGAACAAGCTAAATCTTTCATAGTGGGATCTGGTTTTATTGAGGAAAATGGAATATATGTAAAGAAAATATAGTGAATATTGATCACTTGATGAAATGAATATGGGGCAGGTGAATGTATGACAATGACTGCTGGTCTTGTATTAGTTGGAGGTTGTTTTATTGTAGCAGAACTATGCCAGATTTTTATTCGAAAAAGAATGTATAAGAAGAGAAGACCATATGAATTACAATATATACCCGTGTTTGTAATTTTGTTTTGCATGTTATTTGCATTACAAAACGTAATTCATTTTTCACCTCTTTTGAACATCTTTTTAAAGTTTGGATTGTTATACAGCGGTGTTGGAATAGCTCTTATATTTATTTTGTTTTGTATACGTTACATCCACTATCAATCGTACATATTCATTTTAAATTGGTTAAAGAAAAGTGATAGAAGCCGCCTTACATAAGGGGGTTTTTTCTTTGTATTTGTAACGGAACTTGTACAACTAACATAAAATAGGACGAGTAGAAATGTAAGCTTATTACCTTAACGAAAGGAACGAAAAAGATATATGAAACTTGTTATAGACGCAGGGCATGGTGGATATGATTCTGGTGCTGTTGGTAATGGGTTAGTGGAAAAAGAGTTAACACTTCAAATTGCTAGACGTGTACGAGATATTTTATCTGCAAATTATCCAATCAATATTAAAATGACACGTGACAGCGATGTATTCATCTCTTTATCAGAACGTGCTAATATTGCTAATTCATTTGGTGCAGATTATTTTATCTCATTTCACATTAATAGCGGCGGTGGCACTGGATTTGAAAGTTATATTTACAATGCGCTATCTAATAGTAGTTCCGCATATGAAAAGCAACAAAAAATGCATGCAGCAGTCAATCCTGTATTAACTAAATATGGTCTTCGTGACCGAGGAGCCAAAAAAGCAAATTATGCGGTACTAAGAGAGACTGCAATGGATGCAATTTTAACTGAGACTGCTTTTATTGATACAACGTTTGATGCTAATTTATTGAAAAATCCACAATTTATTGAAGACTTAAGTCAAGCGTATGCAAATGGGATAGCAGCTATTTTTGGAGTTGCTCCAAATCCCAATCCTCCAAATCCACAACCTCCAAACCCTCAGCCAACACCACAAACAAAGGGGATCGCCTATATACTTGGGAAAAATGTGAATTTAAGAAGTGGTCCATCAACGTCCTCTTCAGTTATTCGTCAACTAAACTCTCCAGAGTCGTATGTCGTATATCAGGAAAGTAATGGATGGTTGGACTTAGGAAATGGACAATGGGTGTATAATGACCCTTCGTACATTAATTTTGTAAAGACGAGCAATAGTGATGGAAGTGCAATTGGTGTCGCATATATACAAGGAACGAATGTGAATTTAAGAAGTGGTCCATCAACATCTTCTTCAGTTATTCGTAAATTAAATAATCCAGAATCTTATTTAGTGTATATTAATCAAAACGGTTGGTTGAACCTTGGTGGAAATCAATGGGTGTACAATGATCCATCATATATTAAATATAATCAATATTAGAAAATGAATTTATAATGTAATATGAATGCGTATTTATGTATAACGTAGATACGCATTTTAAGAATGTTTATTATTTTCATACTTATACAGTTTATTTTAAAAATAAACATTTGAATAGCGGATAAAATTTAAATTGTATGTATTAAAAAAGTTTTCTGATATACATTGACAATGTATGTAATATACATTAACCTTTAATTGTTAATGATAATCGATTTCATCTAGGGAGGACATATGGTACATAGTAAAAAAATATTTATGTTCTGCATTATGATACTTATGGTAATAATCGCAGGGTGTAGCAAAGAAGAGAAAAAAGAAAATGATACATCAGCTAAAGCAAAAGATTCGTATACTGTAAAGCATGCAATGGGTGAAACAACAGTAAATGGTACACCTAAAAAAGTAGTTGTGTTGACAAATGAGGGTGCGGAGGCACTTTTAGCTGTTGGAGTAACACCAGTTGGAACTACAAAACCACGTGCTGGCGATGAATGGTATCCTCATTTAGCAAAAGAGTTAAAAGATACGAAAGTTGTAGGAACTGAGCGTGATATTAATTTAGAGGCAGTTATGAAGCTTCAGCCAGATTTAATTATCGGGAATAAAATGCGTCATGAAAAAATATATGAGCAATTGAACGAAATAGCGCCAACTGTATACGCTGAAACATTGCGCGGGGATTGGAAGGAAAACTTTACACTCTATACAAAAGCCGTAAATAAAGAAAAAGAAGGGCAAAAGGCTCTTGAAGATTATAAAAAACGTATTGAAGGAATGAAAGAGAAGCTAGGAGATAAATTGAATTCTACAGTTTCTATTATTCGCTTCGTACCAGGTGATGTCCGGATTTATCAGAAAAATTCATTCTCAGGTGCTGTTTTAAATGATGTTGGATTTAAGCGACCACCACTACAAGATAAAGATGAATTTGCGATAAAAGGAATTACAAAAGAGCAAATTCCGAATATGTATGGGGACTACATATTCTACTTCACATCTGATAAAGATGCGGATAAGAATAATGAAGGAAATACGTTAGCGAAAGAATGGACAGAAGATCCACTCTTTAAGCAATTACAGGCTTCTAAAAATAATAAAGTATTCCAAGTAGATGAAGTAATTTGGAATACAGCAGGCGGCATTAAAGCTGCAAACCTTATGTTAGATGATATTGAAAAATATTTTCTTAAATAAATGAATGATAGAGTACATCACTTTTACGAAGTGATGTACTTTTTATTTGTGAAAATACAGAAAATTCCTTCTTTCAGAACGGTATAAGTTGTACAATAAAACCAATCATGTAATAAAGGAGTGGGGAAGAATGAAGGCTACTCATAAAGATTGGATTTTGTTCAATGGGAGAATTATTAATACGAAGGAAGAACAGCCGATGGTCGCATTAGAAGAGCGAGGCTTCCAATTTGGTGATGGTATTTATGAGGTATTTAGACTATACGATGGTAAGCCTCATTTATTAGATTTACATTTGGAGCGATTTTTTAAATCAATGGAAGAAATTAAACTAGTTCCACCATTTACGAAGGAAGAATTAGTGGAAGGGTTACATCAAATGATTGAAAAAAATCAATTTCAAGAAGATGGGAATGTATATTTACAAATATCAAGAGGCGCACAACCGCGTAATCATGTATATGAGGCAGATTTACAGCCGACATATTTTGCAAATCTTGTTTCGTTCCCAAGACCAGTTGCTTCAATGGAAGCGGGGATCAAAGTAACAGTAGAAGAGGACATCAGATGGAAGTTTTGTCATATAAAATCATTAAACCTGCTACCGAATATTATGATTAAAAATAAAATAAATGAGCAAGGGTATCAAGAAGCGATATTAGTACGAGAGGGAATTGTAACTGAGGGGTGTCACTCTAATTTCTTTATGGTGAAAAATAATACATTGATTACCCATCCAACTGACAATTTTATTCTACACGGCATTACTCGTCACTATGTTATTACATTAGCAAAAGCTTTACATATTGAAGTAGAAGAGCGAGAATTCTCATTACAGGAAGTATATGAATCTGATGAGTGCTTCTTTACAGCGACACCGCTCGAAATATTCCCGGTTGTTCAAATTGGTGATGAGCAGTTTGGAAACGGTGAAAGAGGACCAATTACGAAAAAACTACAAGCTGCATATGAAGAGAGTATTAGTTTGTTTAAAGTGACAAATTAATACTGAAGAAAAAAGCTGGTATTCTTCCGGCTTTTTTTCATGATATAATTCAACCGTAGGACAAGTTTTGAAAACGCTGTAAAAAGGGGATTTTATGTATGAATTATGAAGATTTTAAAGAAGTAATTCACGGTAGACGAAGTGTTAGAAAATTCACGGAACAAGAAGTGTCCATAAGTGATATAAAAGAAATTATTGATTGTGCTCGTTACGCACCGAGTGATACGAACTCACAAACGTGGGGGTTTTTGGTTATTATGAACCGCGAGAAAATTAAAGAAATTGAACAAATGACATGGGATGCATTACATAAACTTGCAGCAAAAGCAGCAGAAAATGGAGAAGAGAAAGCAGGGAAATTACTTACACGTTCTTTCGGACCGTATGCGACAGCTTTCTCAGAGGCACCAGTATTAATCGTATGTTTGGCAACGCCATATGAATCAAAGTTTCGTGAAAAGATATTTGATCCAATTGCCTTCGTTCCTGATTCAGTGTGGGAAGAGGAAGGGATTAAGAGTAGCTGTTTAGCGGCACAAAACTTAATGTTGGCTGCACATGCGAAGGGACTTGGTACTTGTCCAATGACAGGACCTGTATTATTAGCTCAGGATGAACTGCGACAATATTTACAAATTGAGCCTGGAAAACAAATAAATATGGTTATTTCACTCGGGTTTCCGAAAGATAAACCGAAGAAACTTCCAAGAAAAGAAGTAGGTGAGATTACAACATTTATTAAATAATAGATAAAAAAGACATTGGAAATAACGATGTCTTTTTATTTTATGGGATATTTTGGTGTGATTTTGGGATAAAATGATGAATAAGAAAGAATTTCTATTTATTGCTTACAAAAAATTAATGTTCTATTAAGGAAAGTATGATACAGTAATCGTGAGCAAGATAGTATTTGTTCATGAAAGTGTTAAAAGTAGTTTTAAAATATTAAAATTATTTTTGTATAATAAAATATAATGAAATTACAGGGGGGATGAATTTTGAAGAAATTCATAATCGCTGGACTGTCTGTATTGTTATTAGTAGGTTGTGGTACTCCAAAGGAAAAAGAGGACGCACAGTCTAATCAGAAAGAACAGGTTGTAAATGCAAGTGATGAGAATATGGTTGTATTTCCTGAAGGGGCAATACCAGTTGGAGAAGGGAAAGTAAAAGTAATTACACCAGATGGTACTTCTGAAAATGGCAATATACCGACTGTATTTATCAAAAAAGATACTTTAATTCAGCAAGTCGAGTTAGAACTTTCTAATTTTCAAAACGATAAAGATACATTCGTATTTGTAGATCAAATATTTGCAGATAAACATCAAGTAACTAGTTCAACACAGACAACAGTACAATTAAAAGAAAAAATGCTTGAGACAGGTAGTCATACGATTACCGCAGCTCAGTTTGAAAACAATGACCCGAAAGGAAAAGTCATTAGCTTTAATCAAGCGACATTTGAAACGAAGCCTGCGTCTTAAGCGGAATAAAAAGTACATTACTCAAAAAAGTAGTGTGCTTTTTTGTATGGATCGAATGATGTAATAGAGAATAATCTGTTTCGCTTTCCAATACGAATGAATAGGAAGAAGTTATTCTTTGCTATGTAAGAGAAAGGGATTGAAAATTTGAAGCGATGTATTCGTATTTTCTTACTTGTGATAATGATGTCGATAATTTGGTTTACCTTACAAGAGGAAATTGAAGTAACGCTCAATTATCAAATTCATGATTTATTAATTGGAACTGTATGTTTTGTCATTGTGTACCGATTTTATCCCGCTTTAACGGGCAGTAAGAACCCCACCTAAAAATTCGGCGCATGCGAGGAAGTTAGGTGGGAGATCAACTGCCCGTAAAAGCCCGATTGGTGAAGGCTAATAATCAGAGGGGGATGGACACCCCCCTCTGATTAAAGTTTCACTTTATGATAAACTCGGATTAAGGTAAGTATTGAGTTGGAAATGTAGGGATTTCATTTGAAATGTCGAATAGTACATACGATGTCGTAATAACAAATTTTCTATTGTTTACTGTGAAACAGAAGAAGGAGAGATAGTAGTAATGAAACGAGCTCTTATTAATATCGACTATACATATGATTTTGTAGCTGAAAAAGGTGCTTTAACTTGCGGGAAGCCAGGTCAAGAAATTGAGAAAGAACTTGTACATATAACGAAGCAATATATTGAAAATGGAGATTACGTAGTGTTTGCAATCGATAAACATGAAGAAAATGATGTACATCATCCAGAAGCCAATTTGTTTCCACCTCATAATATAGCAGGTACAAATGGAAGAAACTTGTTTGGTGAATTACAAAATGTATACGAAAAATATAAAAATGATAAGAATGTATATTACATGGACAAAACGCGATACAGTGCATTTGCGGGAACGGATCTAGAGATGAAACTAAGAGAAAGAGGAATAGAAGAAGTTCATCTTGTAGGGGTATGTACTGATATTTGTGTTCTTCATACAGCAGTAGATGCTTATAATAAAGGATTTAAAATTGTCGTTTATGAAAAGGCGGTTGCATCTTTTAATGCGCAAGGGCATGAATATGCACTTGGACATTTTAAATCTTGTTTAAATGCAGAAGTGAAGTGAAAAAGAGGCCTTTGAAAAGGTCTCTTTTTTTACATTTAAATAGAAACAAATTGTTGTTGAATTAACTTTTTAATGAACGGACTAATCTTTTCTGGTAGCCCATTTAAATCGAAAAATTGTACATGTAATGATTCAACTCCGTCTGCTTTTAACAAGCCACCTGTAATGTCTTTGCAAAGGTAAGCGATTGTTATAGGATAAAATTCATCTCCATTCGTTAATTTCACAAAAAACTCTTTACCTGAAAATACACTTACTAACTGAAGTATACCAATTTCAATACCTGTTTCTTCAAGCACTTCTCGTCTTCCAGCTTCTTCTGTGGATTCACCGAGTTCCACAAACCCTCCAGGAACACCCCACATGCCATTTCGTCTTTGTTGTAGTAATATTTGTCCTTGGTCATTTAAAACAGCTACAGCAACTCCTGCTAAATTGAGTGGTCTTGATCCAACAATTGCTCTTAGTTCTTCGATATATCCCATTAATTGTAACCTCCATGAAAAAAGTATCAAATGAACTATTCGGTGTTATGTGAATGTATTTCTTTGAACGAGGTGAGAATTACAAAGTTGCTTATAAAAATTTCTATTGTAATCTCCCTTTAGATTATTAAAAAGGGTATATTTATAGTAAATAGAAAAGGACATCTGAAGTTGAAAGATTGATGAAAGGGTTATATTGTTGGAGATGAACTAGGGATACAAATACATAGTTAAGAAAGTAAAATGAAAGATCAGGGAAAAAAGTTGCGAAAGCAAATTTTGAGATAATCAATAAGTAATTACAATAAATCAGCTCTGCATGAAATTTTTTAAAAATAAGGAAGTGGATAGATGAGTGTATTAGCGTATACTGAGGAGTTTTTTAATTATGTAAGGGAGTTTTTACTATTAAGGTTTTTACTATTTGCTTTAGTTCTTATCATCATTTCGTTTGTAATAAATCGCATTATTGATTGGTTTTTTAGAAAGTCCAGCTTTTTTGATGAAGAGGTAGAACAGACGATTCAAAGTGTCATTCGATCTATTTTTAGATATATCATTATCATCAGTCTAATCATTTATTTAATTAGTCAGTTTGTAGATATAAAAAGCATTATTGCAGGTGCAGGGATAGCGGGAGTTGTCATTGGTTTTGCTGCGCAACAAATGCTAAAAGATGTCATATTAGGCTTTGCGAGATTAGCGGACAAAGAGTTTCGTGTTGGCGATTTTGTTACTTTTAACGGAACAAATTCGGGAACTATTGAGGAAATTAGTATTCGTTTTATGCAAATACGTGAATGGTCAGGAAAACTACTTACCATACCACATGGAGAGATTAGAACGATACAAAATTTTAATAAAGGATGGATGCGAGTAATTGAACGCATCACGGTAAGTTATCAGGAAGATCCTACAAGAGTTAAGGAATTGTTAGAAGACGTATGTGTTATATGCAATGAAAATTTGGAACAAAGTCTGTATAAAGTAGAGGATGAGGCTGTTGAACCATTTAAATATGTTGGTGTTACAGACTTAAATCCTAACCTTAAATATGTTGGATATGAATTTTGTATTACAGGTTTAATTAAACCAGAAGATTATTTTGAAACTTCTAGACAAGTAAGATTTGCATTAATGGCTATGTTCCATAAACATCAAGTGCAAATGCCAGCAGCGAATATGTTCGTTACTACTGAAAGTTTGCAGCATATCCATGGGGAACAATATTTGTCAGACAATTAAATAAAGCTTTACATTTTGAATTCGGATTTGTAGATGTAGATGAGTTTTAGAGGGCTTAAAAAGTAACTTCATTACTTGGCGTAGTTCAGTTTAAGAATTACGCTGCCAAAATTTAAAGAGAAAATAAAAAAATGATTGATAAATAAAAAAGAGCTGAAGAAATTCAGTTCTTTTTTATTTATAGAATTTAGAAATTTCTTAATGTTATAATGATAGTTGGTGATGAGAATGAACTTTGAAGAAAAAGAGATACATCGTTTAGAAGCATTAAAAGAAATTGCGGAATTGCTAAATGAAGCAACGAATTTACAGGACATGTTAGAAAAAGTTTTACATACATTGTTACAAGTTATGAATTTACAAACAGGGTGGATATTCTTTATTGATGAAAGTGGAAAGCACCGTATGCTTGTAGACGAAAACTTACCACCAGCCCTTACGTGGCAAAAGAAGAAGCCGATGTGTGAAGGAGACTGTTGGTGTGTAGAGCGTTTTGTGAATGGCAGATTAGAAAAAGCGACAAATATTATTGAATGTAAGCGAATAGAAGATGCGATTGAATGTAATTGGGGTGAAACAGAAGATGTTACACATCATGCGACAATTCCACTTAGGTCCGGATCAGAGAGATTTGGTCTATTAAATGTGGCCTCGCCCCATAAAACACATTTTTCTGAGGAAGAGTTAGCGTTATTAGAATCGATTGCATTTCAAATTGGAACGACAATACAACGTATTCAATTAGTGGAGAAAGAACGTAAATATGTAGTTGTAGCTGAAAGGAATCGATTGGCTCGTGATTTACATGATTCAGTTAAACAATTGTTATTTTCTATTATGCTAACAGCGAAAGGTACTCTGAATATGACGCAAGATAGAGATTTGCAAGAGATGTTAAGTTATATTGGGGAATTATCGCAAGAAGCATTACAAGAGATGACGCTATTAATTTGGCAATTAAGACCTGAAGGATTAGAAAAAGGTTTAGCAGAAGCGATACAAAATTATGGAAAACTGTTAGGGATTCAAGTGGAAGTTCGAATTGATGGAATGGTTTTAATTGAAGATGAAATAGAAGAAGTTTTATGGCGTATAAGCCAAGAAGCATTACATAATTGTAAAAAGCATGCTTCGTGTGAAAAAGTATGTGTTCATTTAAGGATTGAAGATAATAAGCTGCACTTTTACATAGAAGATAACGGAATAGGATTTATACAGGAACAAGTAAGAGAGTCCGCACTTGGTTTGAAAAGTATGAAAGAACGAATTGAGTTAATGAGGGGGATTTTTCGAATAAAAGCAGAACCAGAAAAGGGAACGAAAATAGAAATTCAATTACCGGTTTGAAAGGGAGAACGTCTATGAAAATTAAATTACTACTTGTAGAAGATCATCATATCGTTCGAAGGGGACTCGTATTCTTTTTGAAGACGAGAGAAGAATTTGAAATTATTGGGGAAGCAGAAAATGGTGAAGAAGCATTAACATTCGTCCAAACAGAAAGGCCAGATGTAGTATTAATGGATTTATCAATGCCGAAAATGGATGGTATTGAAGCGACAAAACGTATAAAACAATACGATGAGACGATAAAGATACTTATGCTCAGTAGTTTTTCAGAACAAGATTACGTTTTACCAGCACTCGAAGCTGGGGCAGATGGTTATCAATTAAAAGAAGTGCAGCCAGATCAACTTGTTGCGTCAATTGTTGCGGTATATCAAGGAAATGCAAATTTTCATCCGAAAGTAACACCAGCACTATTAGGACGATCAGTAGTCAAGAAAGAAAAAGAGAATCCTTTTTCTATGTTAACGAAAAGGGAGCAAGAAGTACTTCGTGAAATTGCGAAAGGAAGAAGCAATAAGGAGATTGCAGCAGAGCTTCATATTACAGAACAAACTGTGAAAACACACGTTTCTAACGTATTGGCTAAATTAGAAGTAGATGATCGTACACAAGCTGCATTATACGCAGTAAAGCATGGGGAAAACTAGAAATAAGTATGAATAATTGTGTCATATGTTACGGTAGAATACATAAGAGCAAATAAAATGTATAGTGATGCGCTAAATAAAGGTGTTTCTTCTTTCGATTATTAGCCCGCACCAATCGGGTTTCTACGGGCAGCCCGACTCCCATCTAACTCCCTTGCATTCATCGGATTTTGAGGAGGGAGTCTTACTGCCCGTTAATACGAGATATAGCTACTATGGAAGGGGAAGATACGATATGCCTGGTACAAAAAGTGGGATTGGAAAGATTCAGGCTTCGTTAAATGGTTTATCACCGAAATTACGAAGTATTGTCGAACATATTTTGAAACATTCACAAGATGTTGTACATAAATCGATTACGGAGTTAGCGGAAGTTACGAATAGTTCTGAAGAAACGATATTCCGCTTATGCAAACACCTAGGTTTTCAAGACCTGAAAATTACATTAGCTCGTGAGATTGTACATACACCAATGCAAAATATTCATGAAGAAGTGTCTGCAGAAGATAGTATGGTAACTGTCGCTAAAAAAGTTTTTCATTCGCATATTACAGGACTGCAGGATACATTACATTTGTTAAATGAAACGGCACTAGAGTAGGCTGTGTGTATATTGCAATTACGAGCTATCAGAAATCAGCGTTAAGTCAACTTGCTGACATAACACTATATACTTCGACTCGTGAGACAGAATTTCATACGGAAGCAAGTTCATCGCGATTAGCACAACTAAGTTTATTAGGTACTTTGTATGTGGGATTGTCGTTACAGCGCCAAGATGAAACACTACAAAATTTACAAAGCATTCGTGAAACAATTTCGATGAAGCGAATATAAAAAGCTCTTCAAATGAAGAGCTTTTTATATTGGTCAATTGTCTGTTGATATATCCTCTAGATCTACGTTTTTTAAATTCCCTCATTGAAAAAGGTCACTAATTAATATTCGTAATTTCTTATATTTAAAAACATTCATTTTGTTATACCTATATATTTCGCATACAAAAGCAAAAAATAGCCTCATACATCAAAATACATTTTGGATAATAATTCAAATTTTGTTCAATATTTTACAATGGACTTATAAAATTACATGTTATGATGAACATGTAATGATGATTGAACACTTAAATTTGGTGCAATAGTTGGCCAAAACAGTGAAGACAGAAGTTGTGAGAAGAACTCATTAAAATTCTAAAACACTAAAGGGGAGATCACATATGAAAGCAGTAGTGGTGAATAAAAACAGCAGAGCAAACGTCGAAGTTATTGAAAAAGAATTACGTCCGTTACGCTCAGGCGAAGCGTTAGTAGATGTAGAGTATTGCGGAGTTTGCCATACTGATTTACACGTTGCAAATCACGATTTTGGTAATACAGATGGCCGTATCCTAGGTCATGAGGGTGTAGGTATTGTTACGAAAATTGCTGATGATGTTACTTCACTAAAGGTTGGTGACCGTGTAAGTATTGCATGGATGTTCCAATCTTGTGGCCGTTGTGAATATTGCGTAACTGGTAGAGAAACATTCTGCCGTGAAGTGAAAAATGCTGGCTATTCAGTAGATGGTGGTATGGCTGAACAATGTATTGTTACAGCTGATTATGCGGTGAAAGTACCAGAAGGATTAGATCCTGCTCAAGCATCATCAATCACATGTGCGGGTGTAACTACATATAAAGCTATAAAAGTATCGGACATTAAACCTGGTCAACCTATTGTCATCTATGGTTGTGGTGGATTAGGTAACCTAGCTATCCAATACGCTAAAAATGTATTTGGTGCAAAGGTAATTGCAGTAGATATCAATGACGACAAATTAGCCTTAGCAAAAGAAGTTGGTGCGGATATGACTATCAATCCAATTACGCAAGGTCCTGCTGATAAGATTGTACAAGAGACATTTGGTGGAGCTTATGCTGCTGTAGTAACAGCTGTTTCTAAAGTAGCCTTCAACTCAGCGGTTGATGCAGTACGTGCTTGTGGTAAAGTCGTTGCGGTAGGTTTACCAGTAGAAACTATGGATTTAAATATTCCACGACTTGTACTCGACGGAATTGAAGTAGTAGGTTCTCTAGTTGGTACTCGTAAGGACCTAGAGGAGGCATTTTTGTTCGGCGAAGAAGGGAAAGTAGTGCCAGTTGTTCAAACGTGTTCTCTAGATAAAGTACAAAATGTATTCGAAGAAATGGAACAAGGTAGAATTCAAGGACGTATGGTAATCGATTTTAAACAGCATAATTGTGATTGCAAATAATTCACTTTAAATATAAAAAGCATGAGTCTAGCAAAGGATATGTAAAAAAGTTAGACGGCATGCAGAAGATGATCCCTGTATTCAACAGGGATCATCTTCTTTATATTCCACTAATAGCAATGCCGATTAATGAGAAATGATTAAAGGTTCAATTTATCCCGCTATTTGCCGTGTAGTAAGATCCCCACCTCAAAATTCGGTGAAGGCAAAGAAGTTAGGTGGGGAATCAATTGCTCATAAAAGCCCGATTGGTGAGGGCTGATAGTCAGTGGGGGATGAAGAAAATCCCCGCTGATTAAAGGTTCACTTTATTTGCAAACGAAAAAGAATCTTTATGTTTAACAAATTTTTTATGATCTGGAACGGTTTGAATTGCTACAACTTGCGAATCTCTTGCTTTCAGTGCATCTTGAATCCCGATTGTCATAAGCTTAATAAAAAGAATCGTAATAAAGAATGAAACGAGAGTATAAAAAATAATCCACCATGAAAGATTCATTTCATAACGATTTAATCCAATAAGGCCTGCCCAATCATTAGATAGAGAAACAGGTTTGAGCACTCCGTCATAGAGTTCCCGCATTTGTATCCCGCCAATTACAATGTCAAGCAACGCTAAATGGATAACGAGTATGAGTGTTTGGACGATATGTTCCATGAATAACACAAATAAGCGGTCAAGTAATAAGACTCGTAAGTGTTTTTTTATAATATGAAAACGGCTAGCACCCAGTAATTGTGAACTTAAAATGTAATCTTGTTTCATAAATTCATCAACCTCTGAGGATATATATAAAGAAAGTGTAGGCAGAGCGACGAAAATAAGTACGAGTACTTGATAAAACGTAAATGAAATATTTGGGTCTAATCTATCAGCATTTGATGTAATTACAATATTAACGGGCGTGATGAGTATAAATGCGATAAATAGAGTTGGAATATAATAAAAAACTTCTGAGCATGTCTGGAAAAATCTCTTGAATTTTGGAGCATATAAACTTAAGAGAATTCCTATACATGTTCCGCATAAAATTCGAAAGAAGCTAATTGCCACGGCTAATAAAATGGTGAATTTTGCTCCTTCTACAATTTGTAAGAAAACAGACTCTCCAAAACGATCAGTTCCAAAAGGCGGCATTAACGATGGTGGAAAGGGGGCCTTTCCAAGTAATTCGTTATTGTCATTGTAAAGTAACTGAGGAGGTTTTGGGATGTTATCTTTAAAGAACCAACTATAAATAAAACTAGCTGAAACAAGTATGAATAGATAAGTAAAGCCAATTAAAAAGCGTTTTGATTTCCAAATAGATTTCATAATGCTGCTCCTTTCAATTGCTTTTTCCATCTATTCATCATGAATGAGGTTATTTGAAAAATAGTATAAAATGGTAAAATGATCATAACAAGTATGATAAATGCAGCTGGAGGTGAAATAAACGCCTTCTTAAATAAAAATTGAATAATGCCTTCCATATTAAAAACAAATTCTAAAATGAATAAGTTAGAAAGTAAGAAAACAAAAATCGTTTTTAAATGGTGGAAGAAGTGGATAGATATATTTTTGAATAAATGAATGCATAGTATATAACTTGATGAAAGGCCTTTTCCATATGCCACCTCTACGTAATGTTTTCCATGTTCTTCTTTTATGTATAACACCATCATCCGAAACATTTGTAATGTAGGTAAGACCGCTAAAGATACAATAGGGAGTAAATAAGCTCGATTTTCATTAAAAGAAATAATGGTGACAGGAGATTCTCCGAATTTCTGAAGTACCCATATGAAAAATATTTGCAAACAAATCATCATCATCATATCAGGGACAGCTTCTAATATGAACACAATTCGGTTTATCCATTTTTTTATATAATCTTTTGCTAAAAAATAAAAAAATGCCATACTAGATGATAGAAAGAGCGCAAGAAAAAAGGCTATAAATAATACAGTAAATGAATATAGGTAAGGTTCTAAAACAGTTGGAAATAATGGTGTCTTTTTGAAACTACCAAATTTCGGGTCTGATCCTATAACTACTAATGATTCAGGTGAGAAAACCTGTTTTAACATAGTAACGATCTGATTAAAAAAATGAATTGGTTGAAAAGTGAATCCCTGTTGAGTGATAAATAAATAAGGTAAATTTAGTAATAGTAAGAGTGATAAAAGAATTGATGAAAGTTTTATTGTGAATTGAGATATTTTATTTAACATTAAATCCCTCCGACATCTTTTTACAACATTATACAATAAAGTTTATATTTTGTTTTGATTTTTCTGAAAAATATAAATACTATTAGATTTTATAGTATGGAACATATATTTACAAGGTAAGAAAGTGATAGTAGGGAGCCGTGCTCTATGTCCATCAAGATAAAAGGACTAGTGAACCTAAAGCAATAAAAAGAGCAAAATGCACAAAATTTCCGTATTGGTGGTAAATGCTTAAGTTGATGGATATGTGATGTGACCCCACGCCCATCAACTTAAGCATTTAGTGTAGATTTAGAATGAAGTTTAATCAGAAATGCTTTACAAATCCTTATTTGATAAAAGACAAAAGGAATCCATTTTGAAAAAAGATGATATGCTCCCCATTAGGTAGACAAATAAAAAATAAAAATCTGTTTATCTAAGGAGAGTATTTTTTATGGCTCGAATGAAATATTCTAAAGCTGAAAAATTGGCGATTTTAGCTCTTTATAAAGATGGTCATCAATCAATAGCTGACATTACTGCTAAATTTTCGATTGATTCTGGGACGATTAGAGATTGGAAGAAAAGGTATGAAGTGAATGGTGAAGATGGCCTAGAAGAAGTACTTTCTTGGAAGCGTTATTCAGAAGAGTTAAAGTTAGCAGCCGTCAATGATTATCTATCAGGGCACTTTTCGTTAAGCAAGGTTACCCAAAAATACAATATATCCCGTACTGCGGTTTTGAGAAAATGGATTAAAAAGTATAATAGTCATAGAGAATTAAATGATACCGGTAAAGGAATGACAAACTCTATGACAAATAGAAGAAAAACAACGTTTGTAGAACGAATTCAAATTGTGAATTACTGTATAAAACATCAGAAAAACTACCAGCTCACAGCCGAAAGCTATGAAGTTTCTTATCAACAGGTATATCAATGGGTCAAGAAGTTTGAAGCGCATGGTGAAGAAGCACTACAAGATAAACGCGGTCGAAAGAAAGAGGAATATGAATTAACAGATGAAGAAAAGTTTAAGCTGGAAATGAAACGTTTAGAGCGAGAAAATGAACGATTACGTGCAGAAAATGCTTTTTTAAAAAAGTTAGAGGAACTCGAAAGGAGGCGTCGTTAACAAGCGTTCGTCTACAAAATAAATATAGAGCGATTCAAGATTTACATGCGAATGAAAATCTGCCAGTAATCCTTTTATGTGAAATTGCCGGTGTATCTCGTGCCGCTTATTATAAATGGCTACAGCGCACGCCAACAGCTAGA
This sequence comes from Bacillus sp. NH11B, assembly GCF_001884205.1. Classification (NCBI taxonomy): domain Bacteria; kingdom Bacillati; phylum Bacillota; class Bacilli; order Caryophanales; family Bacillaceae; genus Bacillus; species Bacillus sp. NH11B. The sequence goes on from NZ_MAOG01000101.1 coordinate 169,257, forward strand.
GAATTAGAGAATGAAGCAATTCTTCAGGATATCCAGGCTATTTATGCACGAGTAGGAGGCATTTATGGGTATCGAAGAATGAAATTAAATATCAATAGGATATATCATAAAAGGTTCAATCACAAACGCATTTATCGCTTAATGCACATTGCTGGATTACAGTCCGTGATTCGTCGGAAAAGAAAGCGCTATGTTCCCTCATCTGCGCAATATGTCGCTGAAAATCGACTCAATCGTGAATTTACTGCATGCAAGCCCAATGAAAAATGGGTAACAGATGTCACGGAGTTCAAATTAGGAAACGGAAGGAAAACGTATTTAAGTGCCATTTTAGATCTTTACGATGGTTCCATTATTAGTTATGTATTGGGAAATTCAAACAATAATAAATTGGTATTTCGAACATTGGATCAAGCTATCACTATATTAAAAGAGAATGAACATCCATTGATTCATAGTGATCGAGGGTATCAATATACGTCACATGGGTTTAAGAGAAAAATAGAAAAAGCAAAAATGATTCATAGCATGTCACGTGTAGGAAAATGTATAGATAATGGACCAATGGAATCGTTTTGGGGGACGTTGAAGTGTGAAAAGTATTACCTACATAAGTATGAGACACTTGAAGCCTTACAACAAGCGATAGATTATTATATCCAGTTTTACAATAACGAACGTTACCAAGAAAGATTAAACGGTTTAAGCCCATTGGAATACAGGGTTCAAACCGCTTAAAGTATTTTTATTATTTCCACTGTCTACTTGACAGGGAGCTGTTCAAGATTGATTAAAATGGATTCTTTTCATATGAATACATATACAGTTTTTATAAAAAAGTCCGATCATATATAAATCATCGTCGTACAAGGGAGATGTTCACCAAAAGATTGTCTGAAGGGTTTGAAATGAAGTTAAGAGAATTAATAGGAGAGATTAAAAAATTAAATTCGGCAGATTTTATGTAATAAACTAAAAATTCCAATATGAGAGGGGAATAAAAATGAATATTTCTGTTAAATATCAAGAAAAAGTTAAACATGATTTAGAACCTAATGAACAAATTATCGATGTCTTTACTGGAAGAACTGCCCCTACTAATTGGGTGATGAAACTTCTTCCTGAAATTTCTTGGCTCACTAAAGAGAATATGCCAATAGTTTTAGTGATAACAAACCAAAGATTGCTTGTATATAAACAACAAATGAATTTGGACATTCAACTCGCCATCGGAATTCATCGCTTCGATATAACGGAATGTAAAGAACTAACTAGTGTACTTAATGGAGCAATTCAAGTTACTTTAAAAGACAATCAATCTTTCAAGTTTGTCTTTAAAAAGGAACGGATGCCGAAAATCCTAAAAGAACTTACAAATTAAATTTATGTGTTTCAGAGGATACCAGATATACCATTGTGTGACAAGGTCTTGTTTATACAGCAAGGCTTTTTCTTATGTGTTACAATCACATTCCAAAGTATTATTCTACTCATTAAAATTACCCCTTGTGTTTAATTTATTTTGGTAAAGTATGTTTCTGTTTTTAATCAACGTATTATTTAAACTGCTAAATTTCATTTGGCTTTTACTCAACAATCTGGCCCTTTAATGGAATAACTTTATTATCAATTAACAGATTTTTAATCCACAAGAAAAACCGAAATCCCTTTTTTAAAGAGATAGGAAATTCCGGTTCATCTTTTTTATAAACGGTTAAACTTTTTTCAAAACCACAGATGGTACACCATGTACGGCTAGTCTCTTTTATAAACTCTATATTTACCATACTGGTCTTACTCCCGATATAAATTTATCTTCTCTTGCTTCATCAACTATTTTTGTTAAATCTTCTCTGATCATTTGTATTCGTTCAGCACCTATCTTTTCACTCAAGCGCTTTTCTATCTCAGCTAGTATTTCCCCTTTTGCTTTCACTACTAACCAACCTCGTTTAGTCAAAACAATAGTTTTCCCTCTGTATGTGTTGTTAATGAGAGGAAAAGAGTATGTTGCGAAACGAATATAATGCAACTTTACCGCACGGAAAAGCTAATTCTAGTATGTAAATGAAATGGAATGAAGGGGTTTGTTTTTTTGTTATGAAAAAAATTTTCTTTATAAAACTTGATTTAAGAAAAAATTTATATACTAATTCATGTAAACGGTTTACTAAATCGTATTTTGCTAGAAACGAAGGAAAGATCCGCATGGAAACAAGGGGGAGAGTAATCGGGATTGACATCGGTACCACAAGTGCGAAGACGGTTGTGTTCACAGAAAAAGGGAAAGTCGTTGCGTCACATGCAATTGATTATCCAATTATTCAACCAAACGTCGGATGGGCTGAGCAAGATCCCTATGTAATATGTGCCGCTGTATTCAAAACTGTAAGCGTCGCCATCGAAGAAAGTAATGTGTTACCAGAGGATATTTCTTCAATCGGTATTAGTACAGCAATGCACGCATTAATTGCTGTAGATGAAAACGGTGCGCCGTTAACGCACTCTATCATTTGGGCAGATAATCGGAGTACGAAACAATCAGAAAAATTATTAGAACATATGAATGGACATGAAATTTATAGACGAACAGGTACACCCATTCATCCAATGTCACCACTTTCTAAATTATTATGGATGAAAGAAGAGGAACCAGAGTTATATAAGAGTGCTTATAAATTTATTTCTAAATTGAAGGTGGAAATTCATTCTATAAAGATACGTTGCGTCGTGCTGAAGAAGCGAAAAGCTTTGGCTTACATTACGTAGATATCGGTACATCAGGCGGTGTAGAAGGAGCTAGATACGGTGCTTGTTTAATGGTTGGTGGAGAAAAAGAAATTTATGATCAATTAGAACCGTTATTTAAAGATTTAGCAGTAGAAAACGGTTATTCATATGCGGGCCGCGAGGGTAGTGGGCATTTCTTAAAAATGGTTCATAACGGTATTGAATACGGAATGATGCAAGCAATCGCTGAAGGGTTTGAAGTACTAGATAAGAGTTACTTTGATTTCAATTATGAAGATGTTGCAAAAGTATGGGCGAACGGATCAGTTATCCGCGATTGGTTAATGGATTTAACTGAAAAAGCATTTGCAGATGATCCGAAACTTGATGGCATTAAAGGTGTAATGAACTCTTCAGGAGAAGGGAAATGGACTGTTGAAACTGCGCTTGAATTACAAGCAGCGGCACCAGTTATTGCTATGTCATTATTTATGCGCTACCGTTCACAAGAAGATGATACATTCCACGGAAAAGTGGTTTCTGCACTTCGTAATCAATTCGGTGGACATGAGGTTGTGAAAAAATAGGAAATATTAGTTTTGTGAAACTCATACGAAAGTATGAGTTTTTTTATTTCTCATACTATTTAATGAAAGTTTTTCCCTCTTTTTACTGTGTTTTGTATAGAAATTTCTGATAATATATAAATATAACTTGAAAACAAAGGGGAGAAATAATTATGAAACTAGTCGTTATTAACGGTACACCAAGAAAATTCGGTAGAACTCGCGTTGTGGCAAAATATATTGCAGAGCAATTTGAAGGGGAGTTATACGATTTAGCAGTAGCGGAATTGCCTTTATATAATGGAGAAGAATCACAACGTGAATTAGAGGCAGTAAAAAAATTAAAAGCTTTAGTGAAAGCTGCGGATGGAGTAGTACTATGTACACCAGAATATCATAATGCGATGAGTGGAGCGCTGAAAAATTCATTAGACTACTTAAGTAGCAGTGAATTCATCCATAAACCTGTCGCATTGTTAGCAGTTGCTGGAGGAGGTAAAGGGGGAATAAACGCATTAAATAGTATGCGCACTGTCGCTAGAGGCGTTTACGCAAATGCAATCCCAAAACAAGTAGTACTTGATGGATTACATGTGCAAGATGGTGAACTTGGAGAAGATGCAAAACCATTAATTCATGATTTAGTTAAAGAATTAAAAGCATATATGAGCGTATATAAAGAGGTGAAAAAACAATTAGGAGTTGAGTGATATGTCCTCTCTTTATCATGATTCTCGCTTATATTACATTCTAGGAGCCAATAGTTTATCTGCTATTGGCTCTGGGATTGTTATGATAACGATTCCGTGGCTGTTGATTAAGGAAAGTGGGGGAGAGACAACGTTTGGGTATATTTCTATCGTTGCAACTCTCATCATGTTTTTGCTAACGCCATTCATTGGGCAAAGCATAGATCGTTTTTCAAGAAAATCTTTATTGTTATGTAACGAAGGTATCGGGATAGCCATTATAGGAATGATGGCTATTTGGGGATTTGCTGGGCAATCATACAATTCTATTCATTACATTATTATTTATATAGCAGGTTCTTTCTATTATCTATTATTCTATCCCACAATATTTGCATTTAACCAAGAAATATTTCAATCAGAGCATTATAAAAGTTTAAGTGGCACAATGGAAATACAAGGACAGTTAACGCAAGTTATTTCAGGTGCAGCTGCTAGCTTTTTAATTGAGATTATTTCTTTGAAATGGATCTTGTTAGTGGATATGTTAACTTTTGCAGGAGCATTTTTCCTGTTCTTATGTATACCGTATGTAAAGAAAAAAGAAGTGAAAGGGAAAGTAACATTTAAGAAGCAATTGTTCGAAGGAATTCACTTTATGAAAAAGCGCCCTAAGTTATTTTGGTTTTTACTAGCGACTTATATGCCGTTTATCGGTGTCATGATGGCAAATTATTTAATCCCAGTATATATTTCAAATATACTCAAAGCTAGTGCCTCTGTATACGCAATTGAAGGTATGATGTACGGTGTCGGAGCGGTTCTTGCAGGAATAAGTATTCCAATCATGATGAAATATGTCAAAACAGAAGTTTCAATCGTTATGACGATGTTCATTTATGTAATTTCAATTACCGCAATAATTATTGAGCCTTCCATTATGTTATTATATGGACTTGCGATTTTTCATGCGATTGGAAATGCTGGAACGAGAGTGGCGAGAAATGTATTGATGATGGAAGAAATACCAAATGAAGTAATGGGACGTGTGGACAGCTTATTTCGACTAATTGGTACAGGAATTCGAATTGTATTATTAATGTTGTTTACGGCAGGCGTATCTAAAGCAGGGGTGATGATCCCGTTTTACGTACTAAGCTTTATATTGATCCTATCATTAGGGATTGCTTTTTATTATGTAATTTCAAAACGTAAAATGGAAGCAAATGTGTCTAATAAATCCATCGTTTAAAAAATACTTCTTACTCCCTTTCTTTTTCTATATAATAAAAAGAAAGGGAGTGCTAACTTATTTATGAACAAATGGATCTTGCTTATAATCTTATTACTACCGCCGCTATACATCATTTATATGACGTTTCGAATGAATAAAGTTGCTCGTGAAACATTGAGTAATCACTCTCCATACGTTCTTATATTAGGTGCAAAGTTATTTGGAGATAGACCATCCTTATCTCTTCAAAATCGTTTGGATATAGCGTTGGAATATTTACATGCTCACCCTGAGGTGAAAGTAATTGCTTCAGGTGGTCAAGGGGAAGATGAAGATATACCGGAAGCTCACAGTATGAGAAACTATTTAATGGTACATGGTATAGATGAGAATCGTATTTTAATTGAAGACCGCTCTACAAATACGTATGAAAATTTAAAGTTTAGTATGGATTTATATGATGTAAAGCATGCGGTAGTTGTAAGTAATACGTATCATTTATATCGAACGAAAATAATTGCAAAGCGTTTAGGGATAAAGATGGAAGCTTTGGCTGCTGAAACACCGAGGCGCTCTAAGAAAAAAGCGTATGTGCGTGAATATGCTGCAATTATGAAAACATTATTGTTCGACCGTTAGAGCTCAAATGAGAGCTCTTTTTTTGTATAATAAAGCGTATCATTTGAAATGAGTGCTATATTCCATCAAAATAAAGGAAACAACATGAAAGGAGCTGTGTCTGTGATTCAATTTAATCATGTGTCAAAATCGTATGAAGATGGCACAAAAGCAGTGGATTCATTGCATTTAGAAATTAAAAAAGGAGAATTTTTTGTTCTCATTGGTCCGAGTGGTTGTGGGAAAACAACGACAATGAAGATGATTAACCGTTTAATTGAAACGACGGAAGGATCAATTTTAATCGATGGAAAAGATATTCAACAATATAACATAAACGAACTACGTTGGAATATAGGGTACGTGTTGCAGCAGATTGCGCTGTTTCCACATATGACAATTGCTGAAAATATTGCAGTTGTCCCTGAAATGAGGAAATGGACCAAAAAGGAAATAAAAGCACGTGTCGATGACTTGCTACAGATGGTTGGGCTCGATCCAGATGTATATCGTGATCGTATGCCAGATGAATTGTCGGGAGGGCAGAAACAACGTGTTGGTGTCGTACGGGCATTAGCCGCAAACCCGAAAATTGTACTTATGGACGAACCATTTAGTGCGTTAGATCCGTTAAGTAGGGAGCAGCTCCAGAAGGATATTGTACAACTGCAAAAAAAAATCCAAAAAACAATCGTGTTCGTAACGCACGATATGCAAGAGGCTTTATCACTTGGTGATCGTATTTGTGTAATGAAAGAAGGAAAAGTTGTTCAATTAGATACACCAGAAGGTATTATACATAACCCGAAAAATGAGTTTGTTGAGGAGTTCATCGGAAATCGTGGACGACCTTGGTATGAGGGGATGAATATAGAAGATGTATTGCCGCTAGACGATAGTACACGAGTAGAAGGGACTGCTTTATCTTTACATTCTCCTTTACAAGAAGCACTAGTCCGCTTACAAGGTGAAGAGTCAGTGCCAGTTGTAGAAAATGGTCAATATGTTGGAGCGTTAACAAGTCGTCATATTGTCAATTATATTGTTGAACAAATGAAGGGGAGAGGCTAATCAGTGACTGATTTTATTCAAACGTTCCAAGAACGAAAAATGGAATTGCTGAGTGCATTAAGTGAGCATTTACAAATATCGCTTATTTCACTATTTTTTGCAGTAATCATAGCGGTGCCGCTTGGTATTTTATTAACGAGAAAAGAACGAATGGCTGAATTTATAATTGGGACCTCTGCAGTTATGCAGACAGTACCATCACTTGCATTACTCGGACTTTTAATTCCGTTAGTAGGAATCGGAAAACTTCCAGCCATAATCGCATTAGTTGTGTATGCACTATTACCTATTTTACGAAATACATATACAGGAATACGGGAATTAGATGAATCACTTATAGAAGCGGCGAGAGCTATGGGAATGAATAGCTGGAGAAGGTTATGGAAGGTGGAGCTTCCTCTCGCATTGCCAATTATTATGGCGGGTATTCGTACAGCAATGGTATTAATTGTTGGAACGGCTACATTAGCTGCTTTAATAGGCGCAGGTGGGCTTGGTAAACTTATATTACTTGGTATCGATCGAAATGACCATGCGCTTATCATTTTAGGGGCCGTACCAGCCGCGTTACTCGCTTTATTCTTTGATATAGTACTTCGGGCACTCGAGAGCCCAAGACGCTCTTCTAAGCGCGTTATATTGACAATATGTATTGTTGTCGTAATGATTGCTTTGCCATTTCTTTGGAATACACAAAAGAACGACATAGTTATTGCCGGCAAACTTGGATCTGAACCAGAAATTTTAATTCAAATGTACAAGCAACTTATTGAGCAGGATACAGATTTACAAGTGGAATTAAAGCCGGGACTTGGAAAAACAGCATTTGTATTTGAAGCGTTAAAATCAGGTGAAGTAGATATATACCCAGAATTTTCAGGAACAGCTTTATCTACTTTCGTGAAAGAAGAACCGAAAAGTACAAATCGTGATGAAGTATATGAACAAGCTCGCACGGGAATGGAAAAGAAATATAATATGGTTATGTTAAAGCCAATGGAGTATAACAATACATACGCACTAGCTATGCCGAAAAAAATAGCAGATCAAAATAACGTAAATACAATTTCTGATTTAGGAAAAATTGCACAGGAAGCTAAAGTAGGATTTACATTAGAATTTGCTGATCGTGAAGATGGTTATAAAGGAATGCAAAAATTATATAACTATAAGTTTTCAAATGTTAAAACGATGGAACCGAAACTGCGCTATAGTGCAATACAATCGGGGGATGTTAACGTAATTGATGCATATTCAACAGATAGTGAATTGGAGCAATATGGGCTTAAAGTGCTAAAAGATGATAAAGGACTATTCCCACCTTATCAAGGAGCGCCATTATTAAGAAAAGAGACGTTACAAAAATATCCTGAACTTGAAAAAGTATTAAATAAATTATCTGGAAAGATTACAGATGAAGAAATGAGAAAAATGAATTATGAAGTAAACGTAAATGGTAAAAGTAGTGAAGAAGTAGCAAAACAATTTTTACAAAAAGAGAAGTTACTCCATTGATTTTACAAAAAATATACAATTTTATATGTTTGAAATGACCGTTCATTACAAAATGGACGGTTTTTTTGTGCATACTTATACATTTTTTCAAAAAAGTATTCCATTTTTCTTCATTTTCTTTTAGAATAAGTAATGTTTTCCTGAAAAAATATAAGAGAAACGTCTATTAGAGAAAAAGGTGACTTTAATAGTTGAATGAACATAGCACCTAGAATGACAGATGGGGTGGTACAAATAGAAAAGAAGTTAGGATTTTTTCCGTTAATCGCATTAGTAGTTGGAACGATGGTTGGTGGCGGTGTTTTTAGTTTACCGCATGATTTAGCAGTAGGAGCAAATAGTGGTGCAACGATAATTGGTTGGTGTATTACAGCGATGGGAATGATTCCACTTGCGCTCGTATATCAAACGTTAGCAAGACAAAAACCGGAGCTTGAGGGCGGAATTTATAGTTATGCACGAGCTGGTTTCGGTGAATATATTGGTTTTAACAGTGCTTGGGGGTACTGGTTGGCAGGGATTTTAGGAAATGTCGCAACCATTATGTTGTTGTTTAGCACATTAGGTTATTTCTTCCCAATTTTTAAAGGAGGAAATAATGTTGCGTCTATCGTTGGTGCATCCCTTTTATTATGGACACTTCATTTTCTTATCTTATTTGGAATCCGTGAAGCTTCCATTATGAATGTTATCGCAACGATTGGGAAATTAGTTCCGATTTTATTATTTATTGTCGTGATGGTAACAGCGTTTCGCTGGGATACATTTACACATGACTTTTGGGGCGAAGGAACAATCACGGTTTCCTCTGTACTAGGTCAAGTGAAAAATACAATGCTTGTAACTCTTTGGGTGTTCATTGGGGTTGAAGGAGCAGTTGTATTATCAGGAAGAGCTAAAAATAGCAGGGACGTTGGAAAAGCGACAGTACTTGGATTAATTTTAGTAATGTCTATTTATATTTTAATTTCTGTGCTGTCAATGGGAGCTATGACGAGAAATGAGCTTTCGGTTTTAGAAACTCCTTCAATGGGACATGTATTAGAGCATGTTGTTGGACCTTGGGGGGCAGTTGCGATTAACATCGGATTAGTTGCTTCACTTGTAGGTACATTAATTGGCTGGTTTTTACTTGTTTCTGAAATCTCTCACGTAGCAGGAAAAGATGGAGTATTTCCGAAAGTCTTTACGAAAACAAATAAGAAGCAAACGCCGCATATGGCATTATGGATTTCAAATATCGTTGCTCAAATTATATTTATAATCGTCCTGTTTTCACAATCGACATATCAAATTATGTATTTTATTGCGTCAACATCTATATTACTGCCGTACTTATTATCAGCGTTATACCAATTGAAATTAGTCATTACGAAAGAGCTGGAAGTTGCGAGAGTGAAAAATGGTTTGTTAGCTTTAATTGCTTCTGTATATTCTGTATGGCTCATTTACGCAGCTGGTTTAAAGAATTTACTGCTTGTTTCAATCGTATATGGTATTGGGATTCTCGTGTATATGTTTGCAAGAAAAGAAAAAGGGAATCGTTGTTTTGCAGGCAAAGAGCGATATGTGATGTGGGCAATTGTTATCGCAGCTATCACGTCAATTTATATGTTAATGTCAGGAAATATAAAATTGTAAAAGTCCTTTAAATTTAAAGGGCTTTTTTCTTAGTTTAGAGAATATTTAATACATAAGATATTCAGGAGGGATGAAAATGGAAGAAAAAGAACAGTTGACTAGAATTATGGATTTAGCTAGTGATTTAAGGAAAGTATTAGTACAAGAATCTTTTTTTAATCATCATCCTGAACTTCGAGGTGTGATTGAAAATTTAGCGAGTTCTGTAGAGAATTTGGCGAGTTTGCAGCAAAATAAAGATGAAAATGCCGAAGATCGATTACGGTACGTACTTGCTAAAATGAAAATTGCTCATAATGCTATTTTACAAGAAAAAAAAGCATTTCCTTCTCTATAATATACGTTTTAATTTTGAACCTGACGGATGACGTCAGGTTTTTTATTTCTAGTTTTAGATTGTAGTTCATACACTAAGAATAGTATGAAAAAAAGAAGGTGACTACGTTGAAATTACATAAAGCTCTTCATCCGAGTTTTATAAAGCGAATGTATTATATGAGGTTTATTGGAACGTTTGCAAAAGCGGAGGGAGAGAAGAATGGGGAAAATTTCTTTGTACAATGCCTTTCTCCATTACCCTTAACTTTACAAGAGTTATTTCCGGCTGGAAAATATTTATTTGAAGGGTTATGCAGTAATAAAAAAAATGAAAAAATCTTTACTGATTTAAAGAAGCGTAAATTAGAAAAGCAATTGGTTATGTTTCGTCTTTATTATGATCGAGGAAATTTATTTTTGGAATTAATATGTACAGAAGAGCCTAGGGAGATAGCATCTTCATATAAATTGATTCCTTCACCAAAGGTCTCGAATTATAAAAAGAGAGCGTCTTTGGAACGGAAGTTAAGCAACGGTTATTTATCATTTCTTATGCCTAAATTACCAAAAGACTTTGAGCCTCCAGAATTATTATGGTATGAAGGAAGACTATATGGGAATTTATCGTTAAAATCATCAATAAGTTCAATTTCATATTTTGAGCAAAGAAAAGAATGCAAATATATTGAAATAAACGATTGGATGAAACATGTAGAAATAGCGGTAGATGATCATTTATATTTTGTAAGTGAGAATGTGTATGAGCAACTAAATAAACGAATTGTTGAAGAAGGTAAGTTAGTTGAAGCAGAGGATATTAAAATGCAAAAGGAGGACTGGGAATGGGATGAGCGTGAATCCTCTTTTTTGCAGTATGTACAAAGTATGGTTCGTAAAAAAGGTCTATATTTGGATGATACAGATATATATAATTTTCACATTAGTGTTAAAACCAATATGTTAACGATTGTTGGCGGTATACCAGGTGTTGGGAAATCACGCTTTGTGCAAGCATATGCAGAAGCGCTCGGCTTACGTTATGGTGAAGAATTAATTTGGATTCCGATTTCACCATCGTATCAAGAACCACATGATATTCTCGGCTACCTTCATCCGAATGGTAATTTTATTGAAAGTGAAACGAAGTTAGTTCGGACATTGCTGCAGGCTAAAGAAAACCCAAATCAATTGTATATAATTGTGTTTGATGAAATGAACATGTCACATATTGAGCATTGGTTTACTCCATTTCTATCCGTTCTTCAACTTGAAAAGCAGAATCGTATTTTGAATTTGTATGAGAAAGTACAAGAAATAGAAAATCAAATTCCGCCTTCAGTGGAAATTGGTGAGAATGTTATTTTCGTTGGCACTGTAAATTTTGATGAAACGACGAAAGAGCTTTCCGATCGATTATTAGATCGAACAAATTTGATTACGTTACAAAAAATTCCGTTTTGCGAGATGAGTATAGAACAAGAGAAAATAGTTCAGCAACCCCCGCTGAAAGTAACAACGGGAGAATTTCGAATTAATTGGTTTAGGAATAAAGAGATGATTGAAGTGTTTACTGAAGAGGAATTAGAGTTATTGGATAAGTTACATGATGTATTATCATCACACGATATATCAAAAGGAATTTCTTTCCGATGTGCAAACGCAATCGCTACGTATTTGCAAAATATACCGTTCCAAAATAATCAGTCCTATATGATTAGCAGGGAAGAAGGCTTTGACTTGCAAATAAAGCAACGCGTATTAACGAAATTAAGGGGGACAGAAATGACAGTGGGCTCTCTACTTTCTGAAGAAGCAAAAAGGGGAGCGATATTGATACCACTTTTACAGTCTCCGCTTGCAAATCGTGTATCTACATTTGAACATTCTTTAGCTTATATTAGACAAAAGCGTAGAGAACTGGAGCTGTATGGATATGCAAAATGAGGAGCGTTATGAAACAGCAATCGTCGATACGAAAGAAACGCTACCGTTTGTATTGAAGCTAATCATTGGTACTGAGGGGAAAGGCGATTTTATCCTTTTAAATCGCCTTTGTACGTCTACTACAGCACTAGTTCAATGTATTTATAAGGTACAGGAATTAAAACCACTGAAATTGCATTTCCATTATCAAAATCCAATCGATATTACATTCATATGGAATAAAGTATATGAGGGACAAAAGAATATAAAAGAGTCGCAATATGAATTAAATGAAAAAAAACAAAGAGTATTAGTGTATGAACATGGAAAAACTGAATTTTTTTATCCGTGGCGCTGTGGGTTATATCATTTTGAAGTGCGTATAGAAGATAAAACTTATTATGGGGCGTTTCAAGTTGTTCCTAAAAACTTTTTTGATGACCAATTTGAAATGATTCAAGATTATGTGAAGTCAATTTTAAACGAGTTAATTTTAGATAGAGGTTATTACAAGAAAACTTTCTCAGCACTGAGCGACATTGAAGATTCTTCTTATTTGGTATTGTTAAGAAAATTGCCACAAAAAATGAAAAGAATAAAACAAATTTTTAAGAAAGTAGAATCGAATGCGGAATTTGTACACGAATTTAATTGGGAAACGAAAGAGCGGAAGACAACGAGAAAAACTGCCATTATGACAGAAAGAAAGCTTTATGCGAAATATTATAATCGTAAATTTAAGGAGCAAAAAAATAGTATTGAAAATGCATTCCTTAAATTTAAAACAATGCAATTCTATTATTATTTACTTGAAGCAGAAAGTTTTGTACGTAAAACGATTGAAATACTAGAAGGAGAAAAAAAGAAAAAATCAGATGAATTCCAAGCTGTTAAAACAATTATGAAAACGATTGAACGAAATGGATCAGTGACGGACAGAGAAAAACAAAAATATAGAAATATACATTTACTAAAAGAAGCAGATTTACGTAAAAGTTCTGTGAAAATACAAGAATATAAAATATTAGCTCATATCGTACATGAAAGCGTGCAATACTTTCGAAATTTATTGTATTCTCCATTTTGGAGGGGAATTTCTGAAACAGCTAACATTAATTCGCACACTTTATCTATACCACATCAACAATTACTCCATCATTTAGAATTGTTACCGCAGCAAACGGAGCAATCCCCATCTTTATTATTCGTATATAAACCAACGTTTTTAGTGTATGAATATTACGCTTTTTTTATCGTTATTTCTATATTAGAACAAATCGGATTTGAAGATAAGAATCCTATCCGTGAACAAATACAAGAACATTTTTATTTAGACGGATTACAAGATGGAACGACAGTTATCTTGCATAGAGATAATATAAAAGTACACGTCGCATTTAATGATCTAATTGAAACACACCCCCTTATTGCACTTAGTAAAGGAAGTAATTTTTATAATGGAGAGGACACAAAGAAGCCAGATATACGTCTAGATTGTTTTGTAAAGGAAGAAGAGAAGTACGTATATAAATCATCTATAATTATTGAAGTGAAATATAGCCCTATGTATAATATTTTTCAACCTATTGGTAATACGAAAGCGACGGAGCAAATGTATAAATACTGGTCTATTAAATATGTAGAAGAACAAAGTGGGAAACGAGTTTTTCATCGTAGGGCAATTTATGAAGTGATTTGTGTATATCCAGGGAGTCATATGCATAGTAAAAAAATAGAATCTGGTTGTGGTGTGTTTTTACAATTATATCCGTATAAGACGAAACAAGGAGAAGAGAAGTTGGCGGGAAAGCACGGAATGATTCAAATTTTTGAAAAATGGTTAAAAAGCAATAAAATGTAAAAGAAATCCTTTTTTATAAAGGATTTCTTTCGGTTAAGAAGAATTATATGCCATAAGGAAAGAAGCATAACATGGGTCGAATTTGAAATGGTAATCATCTTTCATTAGAGAAATTAACTTTCTTTGTATGTACGATTGTATAAGAAAGTAAGGAATGGTACATGCGGGGGAACAGAGTGTGAAATAGGAATTTAATTCAATTTGCAGAATATAATAAGACGTAAATATTTTTAGTTGCATACGAAGGTTTGTTCTTATATGATAGTAAGTGAAAGCGTTATCAAAAACAGAGCGGCGATGGGAAAGGCGGGTAAATATGTTCCAGCGTGTTCAAACAAAGGAAGAACATTTTTGGTTCGAGCAACTATGGGGAGATTTTTGTGAAGAAAGAAACTTAATGTTTGTAGAACGTAATTTAAATCCATCACGATTTTTATTAATAGAAGATGAACATCATATCGGTACAGTAGAATGTATTAAGTATACAGTACCTGAACAATCAAATTCGGAGTTTTTCTATCCGTTTTCTAAAAATGATTTAGTGAAAGATTTGAAAAATGTATATGAAATAGGAAAGTTAAGCATTGCGAAAACGTCTCGGGGTAGAGGACATTTCAAAAGGCTGGCAGCGATTTTATTTATGCATGCGTTAGAGACGAAAGCTGAATGGTATATTGCAGCAGTTACAAAAAGAATGTATATGTATTTACTTACACTCGGTTTTCCAATTGAGCCGATAGATAGTCCATTCCAGTTTCATGATACTTTACAAGGTGTACCAGTACGGATTCATGCTCGAAAAGGGGCTACACATTTGTATTCTTTGAAAGAATTCCGTGATATTATTCAAGGGAATGCTCATGCGCAGGCACTTATTGCAGAATACAGTAAAAATATTATGTTAACAAAATAAAAATATATGAATATGTATAATATGAAGAAGGGTATCATGTTACAGCCTTCTTTCTTCATACAAAAAGTAGACCCTTATTCTTGTAATAAGGGTCTACAAGTTTATAGTCCAAATATACTAAAAATCATTTTGCGGCGCTTAGGTTTCTTTTCTCTTTCATATGTTGGTTTTGAATCAGGAGTAATATATATTGGTTCTTCTTTTTTTAAGGCAGCTTCTAGTTTTTGAATTCGCTCTAACATTTCCTCCATTTCACGGCGATGTTGTAAAAGTTGGTATGTAACGACATCATTTGCTTTATCTAGCATTTGTTCTTCCATTCGATCTAGTCTTCTCGTTATTGAATTTAATTGAGCTGCTAATTGCTCAAAATCATTTGATGATGTTGTTTGAGTAGGTTGAATGTTGTGAGGTTGGTCTGCCTGAGAACGATGGTATTCTAACATTTGATCTAAATCACCTTGTGTGAAAATAAAATGACCATATTTATTTTTTTCTATCGTAAGATTTAATTGTTGTGCAATCCGGACAACAGCCTTTGGGCTAACACCTAATTTCTTCGCGATAAATGGTGTTTTATATTCCAAAATAATCCCTCCTATATATATCCTGTTGAATGATTTCTAGTTATGTAGTAAGTTCCCTTCAGGTGTGACAAAAGAAGTGTGGAATCGGCAAAGAAAGTGTTTTTTCACGAAATTGAGCTGTTTAGCATATACGATTTATACAAACTATTTTTATTAATCGAAAAATTGGGATTATTATAGTTTGACGATAATAAGCTAATTAGATTATCATAATTATAAATATCTTTTTTATGTATGCATATAATATATAAAAAGGTGGTTGCTAATGTAGAATTTTATTAGAGTATAAGAATGCTTACTTCACTTGAATAAATTTAAGTAGGAGGTGGCTTCCTTGCTTACACTGTAAGTAAGGAAAAGTATTTGGATATATATAGTATAAGCATAGTGATTGTTTTAATTGCCTTAACGGCATTTTTCGTTGCAGCAGAATTTGCAATTGTTAAAGTGAGGAGTTCACGAATTGACTATTTAATTGCAGAAGGAAATAATCGTGCAATATCTGTCAAAACAGTCATTACAAACTTAGACGAATATTTATCAGCTTGTCAGTTAGGAATAACTGTTACAGCTCTTGGGATTGGGTGGTCTGGTAAACCTGCGCTAAAGCACATGTTTGATGTGTTGTTTGCTAATTGGAATGTCCCCACTCAACTCGCAGATATTCTGGCTATAATTTTAGTGTTTTTGTTTATCACATTTTTTCATGTGGTAGTAGGAGAGTTAGCTCCAAAAACATTGGCGATTCAAAAAGCAGAACAAGTGAGTTTCTTTGTTGTTAAGCCACTCATTTTGTTTTATCGTATTGCATTCCCATTCATTTGGCTTTTAAATGGATCAGCTCGGCTAATTACGAAATTTTTTGGGTTGAAACCACCAAAAAAGCATGACGAAGTGCATTCAGAAGAAGAATTGCGGTTGTTGGTTTCAGAAAGTTATAAAAACGGTGAGATTAATCAATCTGAATATAAATATGTAAATAAAATATTTGAATTTGACGATCGTATTGCGAAAGAAATAATGGTACCACGAACAGAAATGAATATTTTAAATAAAGAAATGCCTGCCGAAGAGGCTTTACAAAAAATGTCTCATGAAAAATATACGAGGTATCCGGTGGTTGATGGTGATAAGGACCATGTAATAGGCTTTGTGAATTTTAAAGATATATTTACAGATTTTGTGAAGCATCGAGTTGTTAGTGAAAAGACAGTGGAGCAATATATTAGGCCAATTATTCTAGTAATTGAATCTATCCCAATTCATGATCTATTTTTAAAAATGCAAAGGGAAAGGACGCATATTGCTATATTAATTGATGAATATGGTGGTACATCAGGTCTTGTAACCGTTGAAGATATTTTAGAAGAGATTGTAGGGGATATTCAAGATGAGTTCGATACTGATGAACAACCGGAAATCCAACAAGTTAGTGAGACGAAAACAATTTTAGAAGGAAAAGTACTTGTTAGTGAAGTGAATGCATTATTAGGTTTGACTATTGACGACGATGATGTCGATACGATCGGCGGCTGGATACTAACGAAAAATATTGAGATTGCCGAAGGAGATACCATTGAAATTGAAAACCATAAGTTTTGTGTGAAGGAATTAGATGGGCACTATATTAAGAGGTTGGAAGTAACGAAACCTTCAGAATCGATTGTTATTGTGGGGGATGAAAAAAAAATTCTGCTCCAAGAACAAATTAGTTCGTAAACTCTGCTTTGTAGCAGAGTTTTTTTGAGCAAAATGTTTTTTGGGGTGTTAGGGCTATGATACAATTACATAAGTCAGACCTTTCACTAGGTGAAATAAATGTAATGTATTATTGTATACATATATTCGGAAGGAGAACCACTATGAAAAAGCCTTTATATATAAATGGGGTATGGAAATCAGTAGGGACGTATAAACCATTGTATGCACCATATTCTGAAGAAATGTTAGCGGAGATCGCGCAAGGTACAGAAGATGATGTAAAAGAAGCGATAGTTGCGGCTAAAAATGCAATGAAAGAAATGAAAAAATTATCTGCATACGATCGCGCAACTATTTTAGAAAAGGTTGCACAAAAAATGGATGAGAGAAGAGAAGAGTTTGCAGTGATTATCGCAAAAGAAGCAGCAAAACCAATTCGTGCTGCACGGGGAGAAGTAGATCGCACTGTTCAAACATATAAGTTTGCAGCTGAAGAAGCGAAGCGAATATATGGTGAGACGTTACCATTAGATGCGGCGCCAGGAGCAGAGGGGCGTATAGCGTATACAATTCGACAACCTATAGGAGTTATTGGTGCTATTACACCGTTTAATTTTCCACTTAATTTAGTAGCACATAAAGTAGGTCCGGCAATTGCGGCTGGAAATACTATAGTGCTAAAGCCAGCCGACCAAACGCCACTTTCGTCATACGCATTGGTGGAATTATTTGAAGAAGCTGGTTTACCAAAGGGAGCTTTCAATATAATTTCTGGACCTGGACCTGTTGTAGGTGAGGCAATAGTGAAAGATGAGAACGTTGCTTGTATTACTTTTACAGGAAGTCCAAAAGTAGGTATTGGAATTAAGCAAAAAGCTGGATTGAAACGAGTGACGTTAGAATTAGGATCAAATGCTGCTGTTATCATTGATGAAGACGTTGAATTGACAGATGAAATAATTGAACGTATAAAATGGGGCGCGTTTGTGAATAATGGACAAGTTTGTATTTCTGTACAACGTGTTTTTGTACATGAATGCAAAATAGATGAATTTATTACAAAATTAACAAAAGCAATGGAAAACGTTGTAGTAGGAGACCCGCTTCATGAAGAAACAGATGTATCAGCACTTATTTCAAAAAAAGATGTAGAACGTGTAAGTTCATGGGTAGAAGAGGCAGTTAAGGCAGGAGCAAATGTTGTATACGGTGGTAACAAACGTGATGCAAGAATCTTTGAACCAACTGTATTAACAAATGTTCCAGAGTATGTATCTGTTCAGTGCCAAGAAGTATTTGGTCCACTCATGACAGTAAATACATTTAAAGAATTTGATGAGGCTATAGAGCAAGTAAATAATTCACGTTACGGTCTACAAGCAGGTGTATTTACAAACAATTTATGTAAAGCAATGCGTGCCATTGATGAATTAGAAGTCGGTGGTGTCATGATTAATGATATTCCAACGTTCAGGGTTGATCATATGCCTTATGGTGGTGTGAAAGAGAGTGGCACAGGTCGTGAAGGAATTAAATATGCAATAGAAGAAATGACAGAAATGAAATTAGTGTGTATTAAAAAATAAAGTAGATCGAGCTTAAACATCGCAATAAAAAACGAGCAGGAAATGTTTACGATTCCATACTCGTTTTTTATTGTTTGTTTTACGTTTCTCGGAACGATTTCATTTAATCAAGTGTACCTTTTACTTCATTTCTTGTTTGAAAATAGCATCTTCTACATAAATTTGTTCTTTGTCAACAGCAGTGCTATGAGATAGTACTAAACCGATTGGTGTTTCTGTACCTTTATTTTGAACAATTGTAAAAGGAACATTTTTTTCATTTGCTAATTTAATGTATTTTGATAAATGTGGGTAAGCAATGCTACCATTTAGGAATAGTTGTAATGATTGAGAAGAACGCATGCTACCAGTTACTTCTGTATACACATTACTTTGCATTACTTGACCGATTGTTAAAGCGACTTCCACACGCTCACGTAATGTAGTTAAGTACATATTACGTTCTTCTGGTTTGTTTTGCTTTTGGCCATATATGCCTTCTTGGAGATAATCTTCCACATTTTTATTTACCATATTTTTCACACCTTTCAATTCTTATTGTACGCAAGAATTAAAAAGGATGCAAAAAAAAGTAGTTTTGAACAGAAAAATAATTAAAAAATGAGAAAGAAAAAGAGATATATGAATAAAACTTATTTAATAAGAAAGGAAAAATAAATTTTATCAACAGAAATTAACAAAATGTGACAATAATCTATTAACGAAATGTATTTTTTGTGTTAATATTCAAAATATAAAGGGTATTCGTCGTATGGAAATGGAGGGAATGGAGGTTTTTCCAATCGATAAGGATATTAAAGAAGTATTTTGTTCGCACTTGAAAAACAACAAGCACCAATTCGTAGAGAACTGGAAAAACAAAATGATAATTTCCGAAAAAGATCCATTTAAACAAGAAGTAGTTCAAAATGGAGAAGATTTATTAGAGTTAATTATCGAACTTGTTATGGAAGATAAAGATATTAATTATCTTCAACCATTATGTGAGAAAATTGCCATTGAGCGTGCAGGGGCAGATGCGAATATTGGAGATTTTGTCTATAATGCAAATGTGGGAAGAAATGAACTTTTTGAAGCAATGTGCGAATTGGATGTAAGTGCTCGTGAACTGAAACCGATTATGGCCAAAATACATACTTGTTTTGACAAATTAATTTATTATACCGTTTTAAAATACTCAGAAATTATAACGAGAAATTTAGAAGAAAAACAGCAATATATAAACGAAACACATAAAGAAAGGCTTACGATTCTAGGGCAAATGTCGGCTAGTTTTGTCCATGAATTTCGTAATCCGCTAACTTCAATTATGGGATTTGTAAAGTTATTGAAGACAGACCATCCTAATCTATCGTATTTAGATATTATTTCACATGAATTAGATCAATTGAATTTTAGGATTTCACAATTTTTACTTGTGTCGAAAAAAGAAATGTGGAATGAATCTGAACGTTTTTGGCTAAATGACTTGTTTCAAGATATTATACAATTCTTGTATCCAAGTTTAGTAAATGCAAATGTTTTGATTGAAAAAAATTTGCCGTATCCTATTCCACTCATTGGCTACCGGAGTGAAGTGAGACAAGTATTTTTAAATATTTTAATGAATTCAATTGATGCTCTTGAATCGGTGAAAGAAGAGCGGAAAATTGTCATTGATGTATTTGAAGAGGATACCACTATTCGCATTGTTATAAAAAATAATGGGCCTATGATTCCAGCGGAAAGCGTAGAAACCATTTTTGAGCCATTTGTAACTACTAAAAAGCTAGGAACTGGTATTGGACTATTTGTATGTAAACAAATTGTAGAAAAGCATAAAGGATCCATATTGTGTCGTTCGAATAACGACTGGACAGAATTTCAAATTGAGTTTCAAAAGTAAACAGTCTACACCATACGAATGGTGTAGACTGTTTTAATTTGTAAGTATAACGGCCTCTAACTTTGGGTCCTCAGTTGAATAACCTATTATTGAAATTGTGTAAATTGAATTTGGTTCAACGTTGAACTTAGGAATGGTTAATAGTACTTTTTTTGAATCAGCAAGTGAAACTTCAATATCTGCTGTACCAGGGCTAACTTGTAAAAAATCTGTTACTTGTTTAAAGAGTACATTTTCAAATAAATGATCCCCATCTTTCAAATTAACATTTACAACTGGAGTGTCTGGTGAAAAATGTGCAAACCGTATTTTTGCTTGACCAGATGGTAAATGAGTATTATCAAGAATAGGTTGTAATTGGAGGTGATTATCGCTATCCACCGCTGCAAGGGTATAAGTGTGATTCCCCATTATGGGGACTAATGCTGAGAATATTGGAGTTTCGTTTCCAACAGGGACAATATCAATACGGTATTTACCTTGTACTAATGATAAGTAAGGACTGAATTGTTTAAAGGAAATATTTTTAATCACTTTTTGTCCATTTACAATAATATCAACTGCTGGTGTGTGGGGAGCTGTGTGGAAAATTCTCATATGTGACGGCAAAGTCGCTTCTTGTGAATCTCTCTTTTCATATGCTTGTACAAGTTTTGTAATTGCATCATGGTATTTCATATAGAGTTCCACATACTTTTTAGGATTGCTATATTGGTAGTAACGAGCGAGTTGTTCGTAACGTGCAGCTTCTTGTCCGTATTTTTCAATTTCGGATTGAGTCATAAAACATTCCTCCTTCATCATTACAACTATATGCGGAGCTGGAAAGAAGATATGCGAAAAAAACTGTTTTTCTGAAAGGAAAAGTTAAAATAGGGATTTTTTTATTTATAGGCAAACACACATACAAATCGGTAATTGTCCTACATAATTTATAAAGGAAAGGTAGTTTGAGTTTGAAGGAAGGAGAACAATAGGGATGTGGATAATCCCGGGTATGTAGTGTGAATTTAGTTATGGAGGATTTCGTGCTTTAGGCTGTAGTACAAATGTTGGATTTGCACTATAAGTATTTCTATTCCCAATAAGTGAACTGGCTGAAAAAGGTAATATCAGATAAAAGAGCGTCGTGCCGAACTGATTACTGTGGTTAATCGGTTCTTTTTTTTGTTTTAAATAGATGGTACTACTTGTTTAGTAATAGTTACGATAATTGTGGTTATCTATGTAGTGAAGTGAAATGTCGAATTTTGTTTGAAAATATGCAATATAAAGTAGGATATTAGGAAGGAGAATAACGGGAGTTCCGTCGAAGTTTACACAATGTCGGCAATTGAGGGAAGCTGATATTATGTTAAAAAAGCATTTGATTTGTTGTTATCTTAAGTCAAGGAGGGGTGTTTAAGCGTACAGATAAGGGTTGGTCTTCAAATTAAGTTCTGAATTTTCTGTTTTTAAACTAATATTTTGCACTCATTTGTATATTTTATAATAGTTTTTTGATAAATTCACTGCTTTCGCAGAGGGTTCTTTTTTATGAAAGAAACGTCAATTTTCTTCATATATATATACAAATTGGAGAAATGGGGGAGCGCTATGCGCGATTACTTAATTAAACCACTTGTTGGTCAGCCGTATCCAATGATTTCACATGGAAAAGGTGTATATTTGTATGATCAAAACGGAAATAAATATTTTGATGGTTCGTCAGGAGCAATTACGGCAGGTATTGGGCATGGCGTAAAGGAGATTGCAGATGTTATTAAAAAGCAAGCAGAGGAGATTGCTTTCGTATATAGGTCACAGTTTACGAGTGAACCAGCTGAAAAATTAGCGAAGAAGTTAAGTGATTTAAGTGTAGGAGATTTGAACTGGAGCTTTTTTGTAAATAGTGGTACGGAAGCAAATGAAACAGCTATGAAAATCGCAATTCAGCATTTTCAGGAGCGCGGTATTCAAGGGAAACATAAAATTTTGTCACGATGGATGAGCTATCATGGTATTACGATGGGAGCTTTATCTATGTCTGGGCATCCGCTACGTAGACAACGTTTCGTATCTATTTTAGAAGATTATCCAACTATTCCAGCCCCTTACTGTTTCAGATGCCCTGTACAGAAGGTATATCCAACTTGTCAGCTTGCTTGTGCGACTGAACTAGAAAGAGCGATTGACCGAATTGGTGCAGAACATATTGCAGCTTTTATCGCTGAACCGATTATTGGAGCTGCTGGAGGCGCGATTGTCCCGCCGAAAGAATATTATAAAGTAATTAAAGATATTTGTAGTCATTACGATATATTATTTATTGCGGATGAAGTAATGACTGGACTTGGCCGTACTGGTGCATGGTTTGCGATGGAGCACTGGGGTGTAGAACCGGATATTATGACGCTTGGTAAGGGGCTAGGAGCGGGTTATACACCAATGGCAGCGACAGTTGTAAGTGACCGTGTTATGGAGCCGATTTTACGTGGATCACGTTCTGTAATGAGCGGGCATACGCTTAGTGCAAATCCATTGTCTGCAGCAACGGCTTTAGCTGTTATTGAATATATGGAGAAACATAATCTACCTGAAAAAACAGCAGAAAAGGGAGAGTATTTATTAAAAGGTTTACAGAAAGTTCAGCAGCAATCGACAATCATTGCCGATGTACGTGGAAAAGGATTGCTAATTGGAATAGAATTGCAACCGTTTACAAAAGCGTCGGAACTTATTTCGGTTGCGGCTAAAAATGGATTGCTCTTATACCAAGCTGTTTCAGGGCAAGCAGGAAAAGAGGATAGTGCACTGCTTGTTGCACCACCAATGACAACTACATATTCCGAGTTAGATGAATTACTTTCAATTTTTGTAAAGAGCGTGGAAGAGATGATGCAAAAAGGAGGGCATAGTATCGCATGACAACTATTACAAATACATTCGGTAAATTAAAAGAAGTAGAGGAAGTAATTTCTTTGTTCCATGATGATATGACATTAATGTTTGGGGGATTTGGAGGGATTGGATCCCCTCCATCTCTAATTCAAGCTGTTTTAGATAAAGGCATTACAAATTTAAATTTAATAGGAAATGATACTGGATTTCCTGATGTAGGAATTGGTCGTCTTGTTACGAATGAAAGGGTTAAATCTTTAGTTACTTCTCATATTGGATCAAACCCAAATGCGGGAAGACAATTAAATGAAGGAAGATTGCAAATTGAATTTTCTCCGCAAGGAACATTAGCAGAGCGTATTCGCGCTGGTGGTGTAGGCCTTGGTGGTATTTTAGTTGATGTAGGTGTTGATACGATTGTAGAAGAAGGAAAACGAACAATTGAAATGAATGGAAAGACATATTTAGTTGAAACAGCTTTAACGGCTGAAGTCGCAATTGTATATGCGAAAAAAGCGGATCCGTTTGGCAATCTGGTATTTGATAAAAGCGCTCGTAATATGAATCCGCACGTAGCTATGGCTGGGGACATAACGATTGTAGAAGCAGAAGAAATTGTTCCACTTGGAAGTTTAGATCCAGAAGAAATTGTCGTCCCGGGTGTATTTGTAAATTATATCGTGCCATCGGAAGGAGTGAATTGGAAATGGGTATGGGCGTAGAAGTGAGAGATAAGATTGCAAGACGTGCAGCGAGAGAAATTCAAAAGGGCATGATTGTAAATTTGGGTATAGGAATTCCATCGCTTGTACCGAATCATTTGCCAGAAGATATGAGTGTTATGTTTCACGCAGAAAACGGTATTGTCGGTATGGGACCAACGCCAAGTAAAGGGAATGAAGATGAGAATTTATGTAATGCAGCGGGTTTACCTACATCTCTTATTACAGGAGCAAGTTATTTCGATAGCTGCATGGCGTTTGGAATGATTCGAAAAGGATTACTTGATGTTACGATACTTGGTTCGTTACAAGTAAGTGGAAATGGTGATTTAGCAAACTGGATTGTACCAGGAAAACGCGTTCCAGGTATTGGAGGAGCGATGGATTTAGCGCAAAAAGCGAAGCGAGTCGTTGTTGTGATGAATCATGTTGATAAATACGGAAATGCAAAGATTGTTTCGGAATGTACATTGCCATTAACTTCGAAAAAATGTGTAGATTTAATTATTACAGACATGGCTGTAATGGAAGTGACTCCAAGTGGACTTGTCTTACAAGAATTAATGAGTCCGTACACTGTAGAAGATGTAAAACGACATACGACGGCTGATTTTCAAATAAGCTCAAATTTACTAGTAATTGAATGAGGGGAGCTGTAATATATGGAGCAATTAAAAAAACAAGTTTGTGATTATATTGAGCGTAATGAAGAAGAGAGCGTAAAATTTTTAACACGATTAATTCAAGAAAAGAGCGTATCTGGTGATGAAAGTCGTGCGCAGGCAATTGTTATTGAAAAGTTGCGTGAGTTAGGTCTAGACCTCGACATTTGGGAGCCTGCTTTTAATGAAATAAAAGATCACCCTTATTTCGTATCACCTCGTACAAGCTTTACAGATAGCCCGAACATTGTAGCGACTTTAAAAGGAAGTGGCGAAGGGAAATCTATGATTTTAAATGGCCATATTGATGTCGTGCCAGAAGGGGATGTAAATCAGTGGGACCATCATCCGTATAGTGGAGAGAAAATAGGAAACCGCATATATGGACGTGGAACAACAGATATGAAAGGCGGCAATGTCTCACTTATGCTTGCGATGGAAGCGATTATTGAATGTGGTATTGAACTAAAAGGTGATATACATTTTCAAAGTGTAATAGAAGAAGAGAGCGGTGGGGCAGGAACATTAGCAGCTATTTTACGAGGGTATAAGGCAGATGGCGTTATTATTCCTGAGCCGACGAATATGAAATTTTTTCCGAAACAACAAGGGTCAATGTGGTTTCGTCTACATATAAAAGGCAAAGCAGCACACGGTGGTACACGTTATGAAGGAGTAAGTGCTATAGAAAAAAGTATGTTTGTTGTAGATCATTTGAGAAAATTAGAAGAGAAGAGAAATAGTCGAATTACAGATCCATTATTTAAGGGGATTCCGATTCCGATTCCAATTAACGTTGGGAAAATTGAAGGAGGAAGCTGGCCAAGTTCTGTTCCCGATTCATTAATTTTAGAAGGAAGATGTGGTATTGCGCCGAATGAGACTATAGAGGCAGCAAAAGAAGAGTTTGAAGGCTGGATTGGTGAATTAAAAGAAGTGGATAGTTGGTTTGTAAAAAATCCTGTAGAAGTAGAATGGTTTGGAGCGAGATGGGTTCCTGGTGAACTAGAAGAAAATCATCCGCTTATTACAACGCTTGGGCATAATTTTGTTGAAATTGAAGGGAACGAACCGATTATAGAAGCATCGCCATGGGGAACAGATGGAGGTTTGTTCACACAAATCGCTAACGTACCAACGATAGTATTTGGTCCAGGAGAGACGAAAGTAGCACATTATCCAAACGAATATATAGAAGTTGATAAAATGATTGCTGCTGCGAAAATAATTGCATGTACATTACTAGATTGGTGTGAGGTGAAGAAATGAAATACTATGAATCTTTTAGTGAACAGACAAAGTATTACACAGTAGAAGGGGTATTAGACTATTTTAATAAACGTGTTAGAGTTGATCACTATACAGGAAATGTTGAACGCATTATACAAACAATCGATAAATTAGCAGAGAAACATTCTTTCACTAAATGTATTATTAAAGGAAAGGGAGAGCATGTTTCGACATGGCTCTCTTTCGGTTTCTTATTGGAAGCAACGATACCTCATTATTTTCAAGGACACGATGCGTACTTCTTCGTGAAATATCATTCCAATGAAAGACGAAATAGTATTCATTGGAATGAGGAAGATAGCATTTTAAGTGGTGTAAAAGCAAAAGAAGTGAAAGAAAAAATAGTCCCAGAGGAGTTTGTGTTAAGAAAAGCGACAGAAGAAGACGCGGAAGAATTAGCAATTGTCTTCGGGAAAGTATTTGAAGTTTATCCGACACCTTTAAATGAAGCGAGTTATGTAAAGCAGACGATGAAGGAAGACGATACAATTTACTATGTTTATGAATTCAAAGGGAAAATTATTAGTACAGCATCTGCTGAAATGAATGTGAAAGAAGGTAATGCAGAATTAACGAATTGTGCTACATTACCTGAATATCGAAAACATGGTTTTATGAAAAGTTTGCTAATTAAGTTAGAGGAAGAACTTCAAGAAAGATCTATTTTTTGTTCCTATACAATTGCTCGTTCGCTATCTTTCGGTATGAATGCAGCCTTTCATCAATTAGGCTATACATATACGGGAAGGCTCGCGAATAATTGCTACATTTTTGATAAGTTGGAAGATATGAATATATGGGTGAAAGATTTATCAAGCTATTTGAAATCAGTAAGACTCCCGCTCCAAAATTCGGCTGTAAAGCAAAGCAGTTAGGTGGGAGTCGGGATAATAATCAGTGGGGATGAATAAAGCCCCACTGATTAAAGTTTTACTTAACCATAAATAAGCAATAGAAATATATACAAATTTCATCAAAAAAATAGAACGGAATCGTCATGCTTATAATCGCACAGAGGGATGCCGAAAATCCGGCATGCATTTGCCAGATTTTCGGCAAAAGGGGGGATGACATT
>NZ_MAOG01000102.1:0-391 GCF_001884205.1 Bacillus sp. NH11B
CCATTCCGTAGGAATATTTGTCATATATACCGTAATTCCTTGTAAAAGTTTCGTACGCTCTGTATATGTAATCCCTTTTTTCTTTTCGCGAATCGCTCGATCGCGTAGGCGTTTCTGTTTTTGCTCCTCGGTACATCTATAAACCACAATGCGAGTAGGCAGTTTTTCTTTACTCCCTACATATACATCATGTAATTCATACACTTGGCCAGGTTGTAATTGTTTCATGATGTCTTCCAAATGAATTTGTATATATACCGGTCTTAATTGAGCGGGTTTTGTTTTAAATACCACTGTTTCGAATTCTTTTCTATATATTTTAGTTGGTAACTTAAGACGTGATAAATAATATCCTTGCTTATCTTGAATAGACTTAAAGTCTTGTAAACGA
>NZ_MAOG01000103.1:0-26339 GCF_001884205.1 Bacillus sp. NH11B
CTAGCAGTTTCGACACAAGAAGTCATTGAAGCGATTTTGGGCAGTATTGATGAGGCTATACACGCAGTGGATGAAAATGGGATTACGATCTTTTATAATACAGTTGCTGCAAAACATGATGGATCCAAAATTGAAAAAGTGTTAGGAAAGCATTTGTTAGAAGCGTTCCCATCTTTAACTAGGGAAACGAGTACATTGATGAAAGTATTAGATACAAAAAAACCAATTGTACATCAAGCGCAGCATTATCAAAATTTAAATGGAGAAGATGTTTGTACGGTAAATACGACGTTACCTATTTTTATAGATGGAAATATTGCTGGTGCTGTTGAAATTGCAAAGGACTATTCTACAATTCAAAAACTTACGGATACAATAGTCGATTTACAGTCAAAAATAAAGCGATCATCTGGCAAAAAAGCGATAAAAAAGCATGTTGCGTTTGAGACGATAGTAACTAATGATGCTCGGTTTAAACAGACGAAAGAATTAGCGCAAAAAGTAGCGCCAACTGATGCAAATGTTTTAATATATGGTGAAACGGGAACAGGGAAAGAGCTATTTGTGCAAGCGATTCATGAAGCTTCTAAACGGAAAAATAAGCCATTTATTGCACAAAACTGCGCAGCTTTGCCAGAGTCGCTATTAGAAAGTTTATTGTTTGGAACGACAAAAGGAAGCTATACAGGGGCAATTGAACGAGCTGGATTGTTTGAACTTGTAGATGGAGGAACATTGTTTTTAGATGAACTGAATTCAATGCCGCTCGATTTACAAGCGAAAATGCTACGTGTATTAGAGGATGGAGTTATTCGTCGCATTGGTGATAATAAGACGAGAAAAGTAGATGTTCGCGTTATTACTGCAATGAATCAACCTCCAGAAGTATGTTTAAGAGAAAATAAAATCCGCACTGATTTATACTATCGATTAAATGTGTTTTCATTATATATCCCGCCACTTCGCGAAAGAACTGAGGATGTACTTTTATTAGCGTCTTACTTTTTGAAAGAATATAATAAAAGTTATAAAAAAGGTGTACTTCAAATGGATAAGGAAGCGAAAGAAAGATTACAAGCTTATCAATGGCCTGGAAATGTTCGTGAGTTAAAACATACGATTGAACATGCTGTCATTATCGCGGAAGGGAGTTCATTAACAGCAAAGTGTTTACCACGTACATTTAGGAAAGAGAAACTTCCGAAGAAGAAAAGTATATTACCGCTTAGGGAAGCTCTACATCAAACGGAAAAGGAATTAATAGATCAAGCGTTAATTGAAACGGAAGGGAATATTTTGCAAGCAGCAAAAATGTTAGGTATTCCGCGTCAAACGCTTCAATATAAACTGAGCAAGTACGACAAAACCGCCGAATAATCGGCGGTTTTTGTGTGTTTGCACCAATAAAAGAGCGTTTACATATATAAAAGGTAATGAATATGATAGTTAATATTCTGTTATTACTGCACTTGAAAATATTTTTTCTCCTATATAATAGGGTATTTCGCACATTTACTTATCAAGAATACGAAGTTGGCATAACAATTGCTTATATAAAGGATGAGCGTATAAAAAGGGGGAATAGCAATGTTACATGATGTATACAAACCAAATCGTCACTGGAAGGATATTGAATTATGGAAAGAGGTTACAGAAGAACAATGGAATGATTGGGTTTGGCAATTAACGAATACGATCAAAACTTTAGATGATTTAAAGAAAGTAATTAACTTAACACCTGAAGAAGAAGAAGGCGTTAAAATTTCAACGAAAACGATCCCGTTAAACATTACACCGTACTATGCTTGGCTAATGAATCCTGATGACCCACGCTGTCCGATTCGGATGCAATCAGTACCGATTTCGGAAGAGTTATATAAAACAAAATATGATTTAGAAGATCCTCTTCATGAAGATGAAGATTCACCAGTTCCAGGGTTAACGCATCGTTATCCAGACCGTGTACTATTTTTAGTAACGAATCAATGTTCTATGTATTGTCGTTACTGTACACGTCGTCGTTTTAGTGGACAAATTGGGATGGGCGTACCGAAAAAGCAATTAGATGATGCGATTGCTTATATTAGTGAAACACCACAAGTACGTGACGTTTTAATTTCTGGCGGTGATGGACTTCTAATTAATGATAAAATTTTAGAATACGTATTAAAGAATTTACGAGCAATCCCGCATGTCGAGATTATTCGTATCGGAACGAGAGCACCAGTTGTATTCCCGCAACGTATTACAGAAAACCTTTGTAACATTATTAAAAAATACCATCCAGTATGGTTAAATACGCATTTTAACACTTCTATTGAGATTACAGAAGAATCGAAACTAGCATGTGAAATGCTTGCAAATGCAGGTGTTCCAATTGGAAACCAAGCTGTAATCTTAGCTGGAATTAATGATAGCGTTCCAATTATGAAAAAACTGATGCACGATTTAGTAAAAATTCGTGTTCGTCCATATTACATTTATCAATGTGATCTATCAGAAGGTATCGGTCATTTCCGTGCACCAGTTTCTAAAGGTCTTGAAATTATTGAAGGCTTACGTGGACATACATCGGGTTATGCAGTACCGACATTCGTTGTTGATGCGCCGGGCGGAGGCGGAAAAATTGCGCTTCAGCCAAACTATTTAATTTCACAAAGTGCGGATAAAGTTGTACTTCGTAACTTTGAAGGGGTTATTACAACGTATCCAGAACCAGAAAATTATATCCCAGGAAGAGCAGAAGGCTACTTTAAAGAGATTTATCCGACTTATGAAGAGAAACGTTCTGATATCGGCGTTGCAGGGTTGATGAGTGATAAGAAATTTAATCTTGTTCCGGATGATTTACAACGTATGAATCGCCGTAAAGATTATGAAGTCAATGAAACGCATGCTTCTTTAAAAGATAAACGTGATAAGCGTGATCAATTAAAAGATAAAAAATATCAAGCACAAATGGCAAAGTTAGAAGATGACAAAAAAAATGAGGGTGACGCAGTATGAATTGTATGTGGTGTGACAGTACAGAAGCGAAAGAAAGCTTGAATACTGTATATTGGGAATTACCAGATGGTACGAAAGCCATTGAAATCCAAGAGACACCATGTATAACTTGTTCCTCATGTGGAATGGATTATCAATCAGACCATACTGTAAAAGAAATTGAAGACCAGTTGTTTTTAATCTATACGAAAGATTTGCCAAAACAACTAACATACGAAGAGTTGATGGGAAGACCACGTCTATTAAAAAGGAATTATTTCGACTTTTAACCAGCTTTTATGCTGGTTTTTTTCTATTTCGCCTTGTATAATGTACCCAAGTTAGAAAGGTAGGGAATATTTTTGAAAAAGACATTTTACCATTATATGATGAAGCACCGTGCAGCTTTATTTAAAAATGAAATATCAGATTTAGCAGAGGCGATGTACGATGATTTAAGTTTTCCGAAGCAATCTGAAGACTATGATGAAATTAGTTCATATTTAGAGTTAAGTGGAATGCTAGAAAGTATGTCTATATTTGATGAAGCATGGGATTTATATATACAAGAGAGATAACGATATTGAAGTGCTACGTAAATGAAAACATAAGGAATACATTACTTTAAAAAAGTGAAGTATTTCTTATGTTTTTTTATTAAATTTCGCCTTGCTGTTAGAACATAAATGTTAAGTAAAAGCTAGTATATATACTAGCTTTTTTGAGTTATACACACATTCTACTTTTTTATTGAAAAAATTTATGAATATAAGCTTCTGTGATAAGCGTTTTTATGTAGGTTGCATATACTGTTATCAAAATCACGACGTTAAAAAAAGGAGAGATATAGATGGCAAGGAAAAAACAACCTAAATACAACGTAGGGGACATTGTCGTGATTACGCTATATGGAACCGTTGGGAAAGTTACAAATATGAAGGTTTTAGATGGAGTTTACGTATACGAAGTAAATAATCACGATGGATTTTATGTAGAGCAAACTCTGCAGCATGTAACAGAGCAAGAAATGAAAAAGGGCGACACAGAGTGGATTGAATTAAATTATAACTTTACGTTTGGTGATCTCGTGCAAGTAACTGGGTATGATAAAGATGTTTTTCGTATTGTTGGTTTTCGTACAGAAGTATGGAGATATAAAAATGATGCATGGGAAGATACTATATATGAATTGTCACGAATTACGGATGGTGAATGGTTAGAAGCTGATGAATCGGATTTAACATTACTTGCTAATGCACAAACGGCAAATGCAATTTTGAAGAAAATGAAACAAGATAAAGCTGGTATGAATAAATTGGATTTAGGAAAATTGAAGTCAATTAACAATTCGAAAAAAGTAAGTGTAAAGACGAATCGCCAAGAAATTATTGATGGATTATTAGATATTTATAATGATTATCATTTGTTATTCGATACATTTAAAGATGAAGAATACAAAATTGTTATGGATGTTGTTCATAATTATTTAGTTAAATTGACAGAGAAAAAATAGTTAACTAGAAAGAGAGAATAAATTGAACAACAACATATGCAGTATAAGGTATGCCTACAATTATTAAAAAAATAAAAAGCCATTTAATAAGAGAGTCTGCCCATTGATCTTCATGCATGAACTCTTCTTTTGTTTGCCCTACTTCTTGATCTACTTCATATTGGTATTCCATCATTATTTCCCCCTTTTTGATAGCTTGTACTACAATCGTATGCACCTCGTCCAAAAGATATGACCTATAAAAAAAGAAAAACTATTTTTCTAATCTCATATACATAATTTTGAGATTTTTTCATAAAACAGAAATAAAGGAGTGATGCTCATGAAGGAAATTGAAGTCGTAATTGATACCGAAGAGATTGCGGAGTTTTTTTATGAGCAACTAATTGAAAGAGGATACGTTCCAAAAAGAGAAGAAGTTGAGGACCTAGCAGATATTACATTTGAGTATTTATTAGAGAAATGCATGATTGATGAAGTTTTTGATGAAGAGGAAGATTGAAAGTAACGGCGGGCTTAACTCGTCGTTTTTTACTCTTTACAAACTTGTCACAAACAGAGTCTACAATTATTGGTATAATTAAAAGAAAATTTTATACAAGAGGTGAAGGGATGTTCAAAAAAATTATTGATTCTTTATTAGGAAAGAAAAAATATCGTTCGTATTCAAGTAGTGATTATCGCCATAGAGGGCGATCTTATTCAAGTAGCGATTATAAACGACGTTCTTCTGATTATGGGCATCATCATTATAAAAGAAAACGTAAAAGTCGTAGCTTCTTTTCAAGTAGCTGATGAAATGGCGTCGTATACTAGCTTTATTTGATAGACCACTGCGAAAAAATATAATTGTTGCAGAGCGGTATAAGATTGAATCAGTAATTGGAATGGGCAGTTATGGGGTTACATATGTCGTTAATGATTTACAAATAAATAAATATAAAGTTTTAAAACAATTAAGAAAAAGTAAACAAAGATATGAGTCTGGTAGAAAATCATTTGAACAAGAGAAAATGATGTTAAAAACATTAAATCATCATGCAATTCCTACTCTATATGATCATTTCGTATGGGAGAAAAAGAGCTTTTTTGTGATGGAGTATATGCCAGGAGAAAATTTCGAAGATTATATTTTCCTAGATGGGCATGTATATGAAGAACGAGAAGTTTTTGAAATTTTATATAAAATATTAGGAATTGTTTCGGTTTTTCATAGTAAAGGTATCATTCACAGAGATTTACGTATTCCGAATATATTAATGAAAGAAAATCAAATTAGTATTATTGATTTTGGATTGGCTAAATTGAAAGGTGAGGGTGATGAGAGAGCTACAACTTATGAAGAGGAACAAGCTTTGATGCGAGAAATTCACTTTCGTAGCGATTTTTATGCGCTCGGTCATTTCGTATTATTTTTACTGTATGCTGGTTATGAATCAACTGAAAAAAAAGAAAACCCTTGGTATGAAGAGTTAGTATTGGAAGAATATAATCGCGAAATGCTAATGCGAATGTTACAAATGAAAGCGCCATACTATGAGAATGTACAAGATCTGAAAAAAGATGTAGCTTACGCTTTAGAAAGGATGGAGGCCCCATGTTTCAAAAGTTTTTAGCAAGCGTTGGTATTGGTAGTGCAAAAGTAGATACGGTTCTTGAAAAAGATGAGTATATAGTTGGAGAAGAGATAATAGGTAAGGTTCATATAACTGGAGGCTCAGTTAGCCAACAAATTGAAAGCATTTACTTAACGTTATCGACGTCTTATGTAAGAGAAGCGGATGATAAAAAAGTAACGGCAACGTATGATTTAGAGCGAGTTCGTTTAACTGATCCATTTTCTGTAGAGCCAAATGAAAAAGTTGAAATTCCATTTTCGTTTTCAATGCCAATTGAAGCGCCACTAACACTTGGAATGAAAACGGTTTGGGTTCATACAGGTCTTGATATTAAACGTAGTATTGATCCAAGTGACCGCGATTATATTCAAGTGTTGCCGAATGCACTATTGAACAGCGTATTAGACAGTGTAAATCAATTAGGTTTTAAAGCGCGTCATATAGAATGCGAAGAATTAGCATATCGATTACGTAAGCAAGTACCATTTGCACAAGAATTTGAATTTATTCCAGTTTCCGGAGAGTATTATGGGAAATTAGATGAATTAGAATTATTAATCTTGCCAATTGCTTACGACCGATTAGAAATTATTATGGAAGTAGATAGAAAATCGCGTGGATTGGCTGGTTTATTTGCCGAAGCGCTTGATCTTGATGAGAAGGTTATTCGCTTTACGGTAACAAGCGAAGATATTCCAACGATGCAGCAAAAAATTAACAATTATATTTTTTAATAAACTATGCATAAAAAAGAAATGGAGAGGAAAACTAAAACAACCGCTCCATTTTTTTGCATAGTGAGGTTATGTATGTGAAACGATATCGACATTTATACTTGTTAAGTTGTACATTACTCATTTGTTTTGTCGCACTATCACTTTCGTATCATACCGCTTGTATTGAAAAAATTGATAATGTAGTTGCACACTTTATTCAAAGTTTCCGAAACGATTATTTGACAACCTATTTTACTTGGATGTCCTTTATCGGTTCAAAAAGAATATATTTCCCGTTACTCATTATACTTGTAATGTATTTTCTCGTTAGAAAAAAACTGCTAAGTGCATTACTTCTAACAATAAATTATTACGGATCTCGTTATTTGAACAGTATGCTAAAACTATGGTATGAACGGGCAAGACCTGATGTAACGCAGCTTGTTACGGCAACTGGATATAGCTTTCCGAGCGGGCATACGATGAATGCTACTGCTTTTTTAGGATTTATTGCATACGTCACAATTACAGAAGATCGTATTTCATTGCATAAAAAATTGCTGATTATTTTTATAGCGAGCTTTGTTGTATTATCTATTTCAGTTAGCCGAATTTATCTTGGCGTACACTATCCATCTGATATATTAGCCGGATGGGCAGCGGGCGGTAGCTGGCTCGTTTTATGTGTTATATTTCATAAGGCGTTCATCAAAAAAGAACCTATGTCATAATAGGTTCTTTTTGCATGGGCTCCACATGAATATGAGCATGATAAATTCCGAATTTCTTTCGAAGCATAGCCTCGATGTTGTCAGTAATACAGTGACTTTCTCCAACATCCATACGCGCATCTACCTCGATTGTAATATCAACGTATGTTTGATTCCCGTACATACGAGCGCGAATATCTACGATGTTTTCCACGCCACCAATATGTTCAATGGCATCAGCGTACTCTTCCATCTTATCTGGATCGATTCCATCCGTTAGCATATGAGAAGCTTCTACGAAAATTTCCCATGCGGTTTTACAAATAATAAGACCGACAATTAAAGCGGCAATAGGGTCTAAAATAGGCATTTGGAACTGTGATCCGACTATACCTATTACTGTACCAATACTTACGAGTGCATCTGATAAATTATCTTTTGCAGCGGCTTCTAACGACTTACTCTTTGTTTGAATCGCAATCTTTTTCGTATATTTATATACGAAATACATTACGACGGCAGAAAATAAAGCAACCCACGCAGCGAGTACATTAGGCACTGCTTGTTTCGGATTTAAAAACGATTGAATTGCACTAACCACAACTTCTAATCCGACCGTTGCCATAATAAAAGAAGCAACAAGTGATGCGATTTGTTCTGCACGCGAATGCCCATATGGATGATCTGGGTCGCGAGGCTTACGAGAAATTTTCAGGCCAATTAATATTGCTAAAGAAGCGCCAATATCCGTTAAGTTATTCAATCCATCAGCACGTAATGCGCTAGAGAGGGTAATATAACTGATGATAATTTTCATAGAGGATAAAAATATGTAGGCCATAATGCTGACAATAGCACCTTTATCAGCTTCTTTATGAGAAAGAGAATCCATTTTAATCACTCACCTTCCTATTAGGAATTTCTTTCTATACATAGAGTATCAAACGAAACTCGTGTGGGTCTATACAAACATTGTTGACGTTTTATAGCTTTTTAAGAAGGGGATAACAAAGTTTCGTTAAGGAAAAAAATGTTGAAAAGTACAAAGCGGAAAGTTGTTTAAACAATTAATGATGATTAAGGCATAGGAGAAGGTGGCGAGAATAATGATTCGCATAATTCCATTCAGGTATATATTTCACAAAATGACTCTTCGTAATTCCTCGTGGGAGTAATATATAAGAAATGATAAAAAAATTTAGTGAATAAGAAGAGGAGAATAATATAAAAATGTTCATTTGCTAAAAAGAGAAAAATACAAAGAACATACTAAGAAACGAAAAACCTCTGAAAATATTTTCAGAGGTTTTTTCGTTTCTTAGTATGCTTCTAAAAACTCAGTAACTTGCTCTTCAGTTTTTGCGTTAGCACTATGTAAGTGGCCAAGCTTCTCGCCATTTTGATAAACAAGCAGGCTTGGAATACCCATTACTTGATACTCTTCAGCAATACTTGGGAACTCATCTTTATTAATAGAATACCATTCAAACTTATTGAACTCTCCCATTACATCTCCGATAAAGTTGTCCATTCTTACGCAATCTGGGCACCATGTAGTAAAGAACTTAACAACTACTGGCTCCTCGCTTGCGATGATGTCTTTGAATTCTTGTTCAGATTTGATTTCTTTCATGTTTTTGACTCCTCTCAATGTCACACGGATAAGCTAGTATTTTTATGCAAAATCCGTAATTGCAAAATCTTCGACTGTTTTTTCTTGTAGGTCTGGTACACATGTGAGTAGGTGTCCAATGTGATGCCTACTCTTTTATGTCCTAATCGTTCACTTACGATTTTCGGATTTACGCCTTATATCCTGCAAACGAATATTAGGAACCTCACTTTTCTTTATAAGCTTTTTCCGGAGCTGTGTCAAACTTCTGAAATTGCAGGGGTTACCGTTATATGTTGGGCAAACCAAATCGTAGTCATTATAGCCTTCACCATATCCCTCTTTTTCTTCAGAAATTTTTTGCAAGATATACATTAGGGAAAGGTATGCTTCAAACGCGGATCGCTCCATTATTTTTAAAGGGCCACCCAAATTATTAACTGCTAAATTATATCCTCCGTAAGTTTGTTCTAGCAATTTTCTATATAGGGAAATGTCAACATGCTAAAGACGGAAAAGAAACAACAACGAATACTTTGAAAGAATTAAAGAAGGCTGGTTATTTAAAAGAGTATCCCGTATAGAATCCAGAGACGGGGAAAATCTCTCATTGGGAAACTGCAGTTTATGAAGTGCCAACCATAGACGAGGAAAACCACCCACTGGAAAAACCACCTAGTGGAAAAACCACCTAGTGGAAAAACCACCTAGTGGAAAAACCGCCACTACCAAATACTAATCTAACTAATGATGATGTAGATAAGCACCCTTTGATAGATGAAGAATTTCAAAAAAGTTACAACTATCTTTTACAGAACAATATCCAGTTAAGGGAACGGTAATGCAGGACCTTGAAGAATTGTTAGGTAGCCAAATCATTATGGGAGCTGTCGATAGAGCGTTTGATCAGTACACAAAGCGATGGAAATACATTAGTGGTATTTTATTCAACTGGCAAAAAGGTACGTGAAAACAATGGCAGATGTAATCAAGCTTGATGAAGATTATAAAAACCAAAGAGGTGGTGTAGGAAATGTAACACGTCGGAACCGCTCTGGCAGCGGTTATGGTACGAGAAGAAGCTATGAGGAAGAAAATGCAAGCCGAGAGCGGAACATGCCAGGCTTTATTAAACGAGTATAGATGTTTAAAGTGTCATGATTCAGAAGTGGTTTTCTACGAAGAGGTTAATCAGTTTGGTATGCGAGTGTAAAGCACAGCGAGTACTAGAACGCAGATTAAAAAATGCAATGATTCCAGAAGAGTTTACAGATGCTCGGTTTGATTCATACAAACGAGAAACAGAAGAACAAAAGCTTTTGTATAGCACGATGGGAAAATACTTGCAGAACTTCAAAGAGATCAAGGAAACAAAACAAAATAGCCTGGGTTTCATCGCGACATTTGGAGAGTTACGAATTAAGCAATTAGAGCCAGCAAAGCGTGCGCAAGCGAAGAGAGAGCATAACAGTTTTGGACTTGGTAAAACGCATCTTCAAGTAGCTGCAGCAAAGTATCTTATGAAACGAGGGCATAGCGTACTGCTTATATCAGACGGAACATTCATGGATGATCTAATTGCAGCCAAGATGATGAACGATGATAAGAAAGAATTTAACCGATTGATGAACCAGGCAAAATAAGTAGAGGTTTTCATCTGGGACGACTTAGGAAAATCGAAATGGTCAGAAGCGAAAGAGAACCTCTACTATCAAATCATTGATTATCGATATCGTCATAATTTGCCGATTTTATACAGCTCTAATGAAGATGATGAAACATTACCTGAAAGATTGGTTATGCAGCCAAGAGCCGATTGTTCGGCATGAGTAAACAATACCTAATCGCTGTAGAAGGCGAAGATTATCGTGAGAAGGAGTGAAGAAAATGTGCATGATATGCAGTAACACGGGCGTAGTTCATAAAGAAATTTATCCTGGGATGATAACGGTTGAGGGTTGTACTTGTGAGGTAGCAAAGCAGCAAGAAGCTACACAAAAAGAGAAATGGGAAGCTTGGTTACAAAGGTTTGCAGAATGGGAAAAGGGGTGTAGCGTGAGCAATGTTGTATGAAAATACCAAAAAGGAGAGTATGCAGTATAAGGGAAAAAGGACAAGCAGTCGTACCTGCTGTCCTTTATAGGAGAAAGATTACTCTGGATTAGAACTACGAATAAGCTGTTTTGAAAGTACTGGATAAATGAACGATGTACTATTAAATATTGCCTGATGATTGTAAATGAAACAGTCGAAGAAGAGCAGTGTTGTATGTAAGAAATACATGATGTTCAGGTAATGAAAGCTAATTAGTAAAGAACTTTTACCGATTTAGTTTATGAAAAAAGGCCCTGTTGTCTCCAACAGGGCCTTTCCTAAAATGGCAAAGAGTAACTCTTACCTTACTCCTTGTCCATAGAATACACAAAATTCTTACGTTTGTACAGGTAAATAATTTACAATAATAATATTAGAATATAATGTTTAACGGTAATTCTGTAAGATGGAATATAATTTGTTATAGAGAGATTGTTGATTTCATAGGGGATTTAAGAGAATATTATCATTTTATCGATAATAAAAGGATATTGAAATAATAAAATATGAAATATTGCATATCGTGCTGAATGTTGAAATCTATTTAATAATAATAAAATTGTACGGAGGAGAAGGCTGGAAATACGAGTTGATGAAACGGGATAATTGATATTAGTGATATAATCAAAATTTAAAATACAGCTTTGTTTTTTAGTTATATTTTCTCTTCAAGCTGTCTTATGGTAGCACGTTCTCATTTTTGTAATAGCAGAACATTAGTCTAAACCTTCCAAATCTAGCTTGCATAATATGTAGTAATAGAGTAGAAAGGAGCGATATATATGTCTTGTTATTACTACTGTAAGAATTGTGGGAGTTACAAAAAGAAAAATCATGATTGTTGTAAAAATAGAAGTGACTATAATAATAAGTGCAGTGAAAAATATGATGATTGTTCTTGCGATCATAAGGAGAAAAACCTTGTAAGAGCATCCGCTTTTAGAGCGGTAAATACAGTTGATCAAAACCTTCCAGCCAATACTTTTGTCAAAGTATTATTTCAAAATGAACAATTTGATTTAGCGGATGAATATAACCCGGCAACATCAGAGTTTACTCCGAAGACTAGAGGCGTTTATTCCGTAATTGGAACGATTGGTTTCTTTCCAAACGATACAAATGTAAACTATAGAGCGCGTGTAGAAGTTCGAGTGAATGGAAATGCGGCAATTGCTATAGATAACGACTTTTTTGGTCCGATAAATTTTGGGAATGTCGTAAGTGTTTCAACAATACTCCAATTACATGCAGGTGATATTGTTGAGATTTTTGCGCAAAGTAGTATAGATGGGGTTATTAGTAGTTCAGAAGATGGTTCTCATTTTGAGGCTGCTAGATTTCCATCTCCAATTGTATAAATATTAAAAAGGAAAAAATTATATTAACTCTGCTTTTCGGTGGAGTTTTTTTAATTTCATATTAGCAATAGCTCGTCTAAACTTTTTAAATTTATTTTGCATAGTATACAACAATAGATTTAGAAAGGGGATATAAATATGTCATATTATTATTGTAAGCATTGCAATGGCTATAAAAAGACACTGCATATTTGTTGTAAGAAGAGTACAGATTATTACGATAAGTGTTGTGATAATGAGAAAGATAAGCTTGTAAGGGCATCTGCTTTTAGAGCTGTTAGTACAGTAAATCAAAATGTCACTGCAAATACTTTTGTTAAAGTATTATTCCAAAATGAACAGTTTGATTTAGCGAATGAATATAATCCAGTAACATCAGATTTTATTCCGAAGACTAGAGGAGTTTATTCTATTATTGGTACAATCAGCTTTGCACCTAATGATAGTAATACGAATTATAGGGCGCGTGTAGAAATTCGGGTAAATGATAATCCAGCTATAGCGATAGATAATGACTTTTTTGGTCCACCCAATTTTGCAAATGTCGTAGCTGTTTCAACAATACTTCAATTACATGCAGGAGATGTAGTTGAAATTTTTGCTGAGAGTGATGTAGATGGACTGATTATACAAAATGATCCAGGATTTATTAGTACGCATTTTGAAGCTGCAAGATTCCCATCTCCAATAAAATAAAAGACATGTTTGTGATTTATGGACTATTTAAAAAAAAGGCTCTACCTTATGGTAGGGCCTTTTTTTTAAAGATGTTAAATTGGTAATATATTAAAATAAGTTCATAAATACTTGATAAGCAACACCTAGAGTTAATACGATAGCTAATAGTTTTGCTACCCAACTCGGTGCATTTAAATTTAGTAAAAGGGAATGACATATACTAAATGTAATGCCGAGTGTTAAAAGAAGTGCGATAAGATATAAAACTAATAGGAAGAAAGGGTGCTCTATGGAGCCAAAGTCAATTTTGAATTGGGTCATATAATATGTACCTCGTTTTTGTTTATATATTAATATAATAATAAATAACACGAAAAATTGGAAGAGTTATGTAATAAATACTATAAAAGTAAATTTGAAGTTATGGATGGAGTAGATAAAATAATCTTTGAAAAGACGATACAAAGCTATCATTCGTTTAAGTATCTTTACAGCGGTTTTTGATTAAAGTTTAAGCTTGATATACTGGAAAATAAAAAAGGTGTGTCTACATGATTGATTTTAGTACTATAGTTGGAAAACTAGATGAAATGATTTACCAACCTAATAATCTATTCATCACTAACCAAAAAGAAGAAAAACAAAATTCAGAATATGCAGGAGGGATATTCCAGCTAAATAATAGAAGTATACGGTTTAGGGTATCAAAAATTACGCCTAATAAGATTGGACAATTTGTTTCTTTTTGGGAGAAAGGGGCTTCCATGAGAAATCAGGCATTTTCTTATGATTTGGCTCCTGATTTTTTAGTTATTACTTGTATAGCGGATAATAAACTAGGACAATTTATTTTTCCAAAAGAGATTCTTCTAAAAGAAAAAATATTAAAAACTCAAAACCAAAAAGGAAAAATGGCTATGAGGGTTTACCCTATTTGGGATAAACCTGCTAGTAATCAGGCTAAGAAGAGTCAACTATGGCAACTTCAATATTTCGTCGATTTAAGTGATGCTGAAAATGTAGCTATCGATAAATTGTTAAACTTATATTCATAACGATTAATAAGAAGATGATTTTTTGAAATACTCGATGTTTGTATGGGTGATCTTCGGAAATATGAACAGGGTAATGGTAAGTAAAGAATAAAAAAAGAGTATACAAATAAAGTATACTCAAAAGAAAGATAGGTTTTATGAGTGGAGTAACTCCATACGATAATATATGCGCATTTTATTAATATGTGTAAAATATCAACGAAATATCAATAGAATATCAATTAATGAGTTATTTTAGTTTATTATTGAAGTTATGTTTTGTGAAATGAAAAAGAGCCGTTTCTTTAGAAAGACTCGGCTCTTTCTATTTTTTTATTATCGAACGGTTCGAAATGAAAAATCACAAATTATATGATTAACAATTTGATAATGATCGGACTTCAGTTATATATTTCTTGAAGTCTGGATATTGAGATACAGTCTGGCAGTTAGGGATGAGTAGTTGATTAATTAAAGATACGTTTGTAATTACTTCGTTACAAGGACCGTAGAATGTAACTTTTAGCTTTGAATTCGGGGGAACTTTGAATACGATAGGCATTTTTTTCATTGAATCAACTCCTTATATAATAGGGGCTATATTTTTATTACTTTTTAATTAGAAAGACGTATTAATATAATATGTAATTTTATTGTATTTGATTATTATATATACGATATTAGTAGATGGAGTTTTATACCGCTATTTGTGGGCAGTAAGACTCTAACCTTAAAATTCGGCGAGAGCAAAGAAGCTAGGTGGAAGCCCTGCTGCCCGTAGACACCCGATTGATGAGGGCTAATAATCAATGGGGATGCCCCCCACTGATTAAAGTTTCACTGTATTTCACCATTTCATTTGAAAGTAAGATGTGGAAATTTAAAATACTTTTTCTAAATTGTTTTATAACTATGTAAAGGAAAGGACATTTTCATAAATAGGAAAAGTTATTTCTAATACGTATCAAAATAGCGCTGTAAAAAAATATATACCATGCATGCCAATACAAAGCTTAAAAAATACTAATACGAGGGAGTAAGCAGTAATTAACTATAAATTGTAAAAAGGCAGCTTTTTTAGCTACCTTTTACAGGGAGATTGAAAAATCTTGGAGGCCATTCATGAGTATAAGCAAAAATTGCTTATATATAGTATGCACATTATTTATAGTTTTATCCCATTATTTAGTATGAAGAAAACGTATACTTATCGTTAATAAATGTAAAAGAGAAGAACTTGTTTATTATGAATAAAAAGAAATTATATAGTTTTAAAAAATAATGAAAATATATTTATTTGTTTTATAGAGGCTTGTTATTAGGCATATGGGTCTAACAATAAAACAAGCTTTGAATAAGCTAATAAAAAAGGAGTTGATTAATAATGGGTTATATTGTAGATATTTCGAAATGGAATGGAAATATTAATTGGGATATTGCAGCGGCTCAGCTAGATTTAGTTATTGCTAGAGTTCAAGATGGTTCGAATACTTCGGATTTTATGTATCAAGGTTATGTGAAAGAAATGAAGAAACGTAGTATTCCATTTGGAAATTATGCATTTTGCCGTTATATATCTATTTCAGATGCAAAAAAAGAAGCGCAAGATTTTTGGAATCGTGGCGATAAAAACGCCAAATTTTGGGTGGCAGATGTAGAAGTTCAAACAATGGTAGATATGCAAGGTGGGACTCAAGCATTTATTGATGAATTACGCCGATTAGGTGCAAAAAAAATTGGTTTATATGTAGGACATCACACGTATATATCATTTGGAGCTCGCAATATTGATGCTGATTTTATTTGGATTCCTCGTTATGGAGGGAATAAACCAGCATACCCTTGTGATATTTGGCAATATACTGATTCAGGAAATGTTCCTGGTATTGGAAAATGTGATTTAAATCAATTAATTGGGAATAAAAATCTTTCTTGGTTTATAGGTTCAAATCAAACAAATCAATCTAGTATTGGAGATAGTAAGCAACCAAATGGAATTGGTATTGCAGTTTCAAAATATAATGATGGATACGGCATTAATTTATATGAAAATCCTGCGAATCCACAGTTTACAGGAAGACTTACGAAAAAAATCCCATATTTAATTTTTAAAGGTTATTGGGGAGGTGGCGAAAAAGATATGATTTGTTTAGGTGGAGAACAACAGTGGGCTAAGTTAGAGCATTTTAATGTGCAATGGTACTATGCATACTCAAAATACACACCTGGATATGAAATTAGAACGTACGATGGACCAAACGGGAATGATAC
This sequence comes from Bacillus sp. NH11B, assembly GCF_001884205.1. Lineage (NCBI taxonomy): Bacteria > Bacillati > Bacillota > Bacilli > Caryophanales > Bacillaceae > Bacillus > Bacillus sp. NH11B. The sequence continues at coordinate 16,591 of NZ_MAOG01000103.1, forward strand.
AGGTGCGGTCGATGGGAAAATTCCTTATCGTATTTGGAATCGTCAGGATGGATATGTAGATATAGGTGGAAACAAATGGATCAAAGAAGAACATGTACAGATTAAATGATGTTAAAAAATCGGCTGCATGCCAGCTTTTAGTGTTTAATAAATCTTGCCTCTGACATGAAGAGAAATACTTGCGGAAAACACATTAATTTCACAATAGCGCTGTATAGTTCCTAATATACAATTATCAAAGTGAGGTATTTGAATTGAAAAAGAATAAGCTATTTATGGGAACTATTATTACATGTGTGGCGCTAGTATTGTCTGCGTGTGGTTCCGCAGAAAATGTTGCAACATCAAAAGTAGGAAACGTGACAGAGAAAGAGTTAAGTAAAGAATTAAGGCAAACATATGGAAAAAGTACTTTATCTCAAATGATGTTAAATAAGGCATTGCTAGATAAATATGAAGTTTCAGATGAAGAAGCTAAAAAACAAGTAGACGCAGCGAAGGAACAAATGGGTGACAAGTTTGATGTGGCTTTAGAGCAAGTAGGGTTAAAAAATGAAGATGAACTAAAAGAGAAAATGAAGCCAGAAATTGCGCTTGAGAAAGCGATTAGAGCGACTGTCACAGATAAAGATGTGAAAGATAACCATAAACCTGAAATGAAGGTAAGTCACATTTTAGTGAAAGATGAAAAAACTGCGAAAGAAGTAAAAGAGAAAATAAATAATGGTGAAGATTTTACTGCTTTAGCGAAACAATATTCGGAAGATACTGGTTCAAAGGAACAGGGTGGAGAAATAGCTGGTTTTGCTCCTGGTCAAACTGTGAAAGAGTTTGAAGAAGCTGCGTATAAATTAGATGCAGGACAAGTAAGTGAGCCAATAAAAACATCTTATGGTTATCATATAATAAAAGTGACGGATAAAAAAGAATTGAAACCATACGATGAAGTAAAAGATACGATTCGAAAAGATTTAGAACAACAAAGACTGCAAGATGCGACAGGTAAATGGAAACAACAAGTAATCAATGATCTATTGAAAGATGCGGATATTAAAGTAACAGATAAAGAATTTAAAGATACATTTAAATTCTTAGATGAGAAATAAGGTTTAGAAGAAAAACAGAGATTTAGCATAATGCTATATTTCTGTTTTTTTATTTTCAATAGAAAAGGGAACTCGTATAGAGTCCCCTTTTCACGTTAGTGTGTGTGTTATAAATAGATAGTAAGACAATACAATATTACATTTAAATATTAAGAATTACAATGGGAAAATTTGTATGTAGATAAAAGGAATAAGCAATTTAATTCGCAAAATGTTGAAATGATAATGTTTTAGTTAATTAATCTTGTGAAATATAAACTAAATATATTTTTTGTATTTTCTTAGAGAATGAATAGAAGACATAATTTAAAGAATGATACATACCATATTATCGGAGAGTAAATTGACTTTATACGAAATGAAATGTAGAAATTTTTATTGCAAAAAGTGTTCTATATTATAATATTAATATTTTTAGATTCACTAGATTATTAAATTAACTTGGAGGAGAATATATGAAAGTTATTTTTAAAAGAGAAGGCGGAGGGGAAATTTTCGAATCAGCTAATGAAAATATAAGTATTTTACTAGATGTATTAAAAGAAACAAAAGGGATAAAGATTGGGATGATTGAGTATGAAGTAATAGAATACAAACTGGAATATTATCGGAATCCGAAAAAAACAGAAACAGAGAGAGAATTACATATTATTATGCAACCTAAACTTAATCAATAGAGAAAGTAAAGTAATGAAATAATTAGTTTTGACTTTGTTCGTCCTTACTGATTATTATCCCGCACATAGCAGGATCAGTGAAATGATTTGTCGAAATGTATGAAACTTATAAAGAATGTATTGTTTTACATTCTTTATAAATTTCGAAAATTTTGTGATTTCCGTTCATAATAAAAGTATATGCTTATGTCGATGGAGGGTTAATGAATAGCTTTGTTGAATAATATTGGAGGAGTTAAAAATGAGTTTAGCTAGTTATATAAGTTGTAATGTAGAAGTGCCGTTAACCCCAGAAGATTCCAATGATTTAATCATAATTGGACCGTGCTTTTCAGATGAAGGTTTACTTGAAGTTGTAAAAAAGCATCAATTTCAAACAAATTACATTTATGAAGTATCATCAGGATGGGGAATAGAACTGGTTGAGTGGCAAAGATTAGTTGATAAGAAAGAATCTCAAAATAAACTTTTAACTTTATGCTCGATTATGGAAGGGTATTTAAAAGAAGGAGATTACTTTGAATTATATAGTTGTTGGGTTGGTGAAGAAAATCAGGAAAAAGTAGGGGAATTAAATTTGAAAATAAATCATTTTGATGTAGCTGAAATTTGTATTCCAGAAAGAACGTTAGTTAGGATAGAAAAGTAGAAATATAAAAGCGACTCCACATTGGGTGGAGTCGCTTTTATTGTTGCTACACGTATTCTATGGTGTGATAGGAGGTGCAAAGAAAATTGATTAATAATAGGGAGTAATCAATGGGTATGAATAAACTTCATAGATTAAAGTTACATTTTGTTTGAAAAATTTACATATTGCACTTCTAAAAGAACGTTAGTTCGTGTATAATGAGAACAAATGTTCTTTTGTAGTGGAGATTTCTACAAATTCATAAATAGTTTTGAATTGGAAAGCTACGCTACATATTAAATAAGAGATGGATAGATATAGAAAATTGAGGAGTAAAGAAAATGAGTTATGTAAAGATACAGGAAACAGGAAGAGAGTGGGTTCCGTTTACAGTAATGTCGGAACAATTATTAAGTATGAAAAAAATTATTGGAGAGAAATTAAAAGTCCAAAGACCGCTAATAACTAATGAAGCGAAAGAAAGTATTCCAGACAAGTTATTAACTTCATTATTGTCTGAAGAAGAGATGTTAGTGACATATTTTGAAGAAGGATACATACTTACAAGTTATATGACAGTGGTTCATATAAATCCTATTCAACAAATTGTAAAATGTACAGATGCATTTTATAAAACATATATATTTTCTACAATGGACATAATTGATGTAACCTAAAAGAAGCTGAATTTTGAAATTTAGCTTTTTTAATTTGTCCCGCTATTGGTGGGTAGTTAGATTCACACCTCGAAATTTGGCTGTACGTCAGGCTGCCTGCAAAAGCCCAATTGTTATGGATTAATAGTCAATGGATAATAGACAAAACCCTTACTATTTTTGAAGAGGTGAAGAATTAAATGAAAAAGCAGCTAGATGCAAACTAGCTGCTTAGCCCCAGGGAAAGGGAGAAAAAGATTGGGCACTCAAAAAATTAACGATAGCTGTTTATCAGCCTGAGTATAGTATAGACAAATTTAAAAATATTATACAAATCTGATTACAGATCTGGTTAGGCCGTACCAACTTGGTTTTGATCTGCTAAATCAGAATCAAATGTATTAGTCGCGCTAACCCCGCTAAAAGTGTTCACAACGAAACCAACGTTAGATGCGCCAGAGCCGTTATAAGCTTTTGTATTCTCCTTTGGAGAAACGTTGTAGAAATCACCTAAGTTGAAAGATCCGTTACTATTTTGTACAACTAAATTCCCAACAACTGAGGGCATAAATTTCACCTACCTTATAAGTAATTGTTTGCACTACTATATGAAGGTATAGTTTAATTGGTTCATGTGGCAAATATTGTGGGATAGGGAAACGTTTGAAGCTTTATTTAATCAATTTAGCAAAAAGTATGTTAAATTTAATGAAGAGTTGAATTTTATAAAGAGTAAATTCTAATAATTAATATATACGGAATTAAAGGAGGCGAAATGTAATGGATAATGTTATAAAAACAGTAGATTTAACAGATGTAGAATCAAGTAAACTTGTTGCTTTTATTTGTAGTAATGATGTTACATTGATCGAAAAAGCATTTTGTCCTAATGAAATAAAATTAAAGTTTAATGAAATAGAGATTTTATCGGCAATTAAAACAGCATATATTACGAAAGTATCTATAAGGAAAGAACTTGAAGCGATTTTTCACGATACAGGCGTTTTATTAGTGAAGCAAAATGTTGAAAGGAATAGTATTCAATCTATAACAATGCATTTTGAACAATTTAAAAAGTTGCAAAATGAGATTGAGAATTTAAATGAAAGCGTGTTTAAGGCTACGTGAAAATACTTGGATAAAGGTGGATCATGTTATGTTGAAAATGTCGATTGAAAAGTATTTGGATAAATCGAACTGTAAACATAAATATAAATATAAATATACTTTCATCAATGTGTAACCTATATTTATTGATATGAGAAATGTAGGAAAGCGCAGATACAATTTAAAAATAATAAAGATACAAACAAAAAGAGTAACTATGATGGTTACTCTTTTTGTTTGTAATATGTAATATCAAAAATACTCCTAAAGTATGAAATGAATTGATACTTAAGTAAGAATTTGAATAAGAATAAAAAGAGTAATATTAATTGAAAGGAGGAGATGAAGTTGGAGCGAAACGACATTGAAAAACTTGTAATTATTACTGGAGTAACGCAAGGGTTAGGACGTGCATTGGTTGATAGGTTTCATGAATTGGGATGGAATATAGTAGGGTGTGGACGCTCAAAAAATAAAATTGAAGAGCTTAATAAATATTACGGTGCTTCACATGATTTTCAAATAATTGATGTTTCAAATCATCACCAAGTTAGTAAATGGGCAAGTTGTATTCTTAATAAGTATAGGGCTCCTGATATGTTAATAAATAATGCATCGATTGTTAATCAAAACGCACCGTTATGGAAAGTTACCGCTCAAGAATTTGAAAGTGTAATGAGTGTAAATGTGAACGGGGTAGTAAATGTCATTAGGGCGTTCGTCCCGGCGATGATAGCTAGAAAAGAAGGGATTATTATTAATATGAGCTCTAGTTGGGGAAGAGAAGGTGAGGCTGAGCTTGCTCCATATTGTGCTTCGAAGTTTGCTATTGAAGGTATCACGCAGTCCATGGCAATGGAATTGCCAAATGGCATGGCCGTAGTTGCTTTAGATCCAGGTGGAAGTATTAGCACTCCAATGCTTCACTCCTGTGCACCTCAATATGTAAAAGAATCTCCTACACCTGAAATATGGTCACATAAAGCAATCCATTATATATTAAATATATCAATAGATAAAAACGGAGACTCATTGACATGTCCGATATGCGTTTAATGTTTAGCTAGGTATTAAATGTGATATGCACATTTTTGAAGGACAAGCATATATTGAAGTATGTAAAAAGCATTTGCAAATTAGACATTTATCGAGAAAGCCCTTGTCAAAAAGAGCGCCTGAATGGTGCTCTTTTGTATTATTAGTACATTATGTGATGCACAAAATTACATATGAAAAATAAAATAAAGAATTGAAGGTGATATTTGTTTGTTTCGAATGTACTAGAAAATTTTAATATAGGTGATGGGAAATGAACCTACGCGATTTAGAATTGACAGGGGCCTGGTTTCAAGTAGGAGGAAATCTTATAGCAGCAATTGGAACAACTAGAGGTTTTTCAGGAGAAGAAAAGATTGAGTCGGATCTTGTTATTGTAGGGAGTTCATTACAAGCCCTCGGATATATATTACAAATCATAGCAACTATTGATGCGAAAGATGAAGATAAATGTGAGAAGCAAGAGATAACTATAGATAACAAAAATAAAGCGCTAGCGAAAACGGGGATTGAGTTATTAGCTTTAGGTAATATTTCAAATGTAATAGGAACGTATTTTAATCTCAATGAACAAATGAAAGAAAATGATTTCCTTATAATTACTGGAAATAGTTTGCAATCAATTGGTGCTTTTTTAGGAGTAGAAGTAGCATTGAATGAGATAAATGGAATACAGTGGATTATCGTATTAGGGAATTCAATGCAAAGTTTAGGTGCGGGATTACAAGCATATCAAGGTATTAAAAATATATCAAAAGAAGAAAAGGGAAACGAAGACAGTAATATAGATAAAGAAGCTCAACGTATAATAGGGCTAATAGGCATTTGGATACAGGCAATAGGTACTGTAATTTCAGCAATTGGATTAACCGAAATAGTAGAGGAACAACGATTGGAATCTAAGAAAAGGTGATGAAATACTCATTTCAATGAATTTTGGAGTATTTCAATTTTAGATGTAGGACAAGATTGATGTGTTAATTCATTTTGTAGGCTTTTTCATATAGGTGTAGAATATACATATAAACGAACGAGTGAAAATAACTTGTTAACGTTAGTGAGATGCTCCTCATTTAGTTATACTATTATATGTGATTTTTGTAATGACGAATTCTTATATATGCTTTTAGAAATAATATAATTTCATAGGTTTGATAGTGTAGGAGATGGATGGGTAAGAATTGAAAAAATAAACATTAAGGAGTTTTTTAGACATGATGTACTTATTAGCAATTCTACTTCCGCCAGTAGCTGTTTTATTTTGCGGAAAGCCGTTTCAAGCGATTATTAATTTCATTTTAACCTTGATTTTTTGGGTTCCAGGAGCGATACACGCAGTTCTTGTCGTACATGATAAAAAAGCCGACAGGCGACTTAAAAGACAAATCCAAGCGTACGATGAAATTAATAAAAGAAGATAGAAGGTAAATTGCGAGTGAAAACATACAAAAAAGAAAGGGAATTTGATTCGCCTTTCTTTTTTGTATGCCAATCGAGTTTAAATTTTAGTGTAGCGGTAAGAATTTTTAATATAGGTATTATGATAATAACTTTTAGAGTGTGCGTTTAATAAACCGGTGTAAATGCTTTCTGGTACATTAAAGAAATCATACATACCATTCTTTAGTTGAATACGTAAAATCATTGAAAAAGGATTATAGCCTACAGCAACTATATTTTTTGAGATAACGGGTGAGAGCTTCATCAATACGCAACTCCTTACTTTTCATTTTAGATGGTTTCTTCTAGATAAGGGGATTGTCGTGTTGAAATCCTAATAATTAAAGAGGTATTATATTTATATGCGATATATCAAATGTTCTTTATACGCAATTATAAGGAAGTTCACACGAAGTACATATCGTTGTGCTATTTTTATTTCACCTTTGATTTATAAATAAGAAAATATTGACCATTTGAAAAAAAGGTATATTATTTATACGAGGTATTAAAAATTCACTTCTTACATTCTATGCTTTAAGGGGCAGCATTATTAGAAAAAATAGAAGTGAAAATAGTTTGTATAAGAAGTATTCTAAAATTTATAATCTGTGAATTGGGAAAATATTGAATGCTCCAGGTCAATATACTTTCTTGACTAAATGTATTTGTGAAAGTGACCTCAATATTTTTAAGTAAATCAACGGGAGAATTGAAAGGCAGGAGAAAGTAACATGTCAGAAAATTATCGTTCTCGAGAGGAGCGAAGACAAGTTCAAAAGAAAAAACAGCCAGCTTCTAAAAAAACAAAACCAAAAGGTAAAACATCGTTTTTCCGTAAATTTTTAATTAGTTGTTTACTACTTGGTATTGTAGGTTTAGTGGCAGGGGTGGCTACCTTTTTCGTTATGATAAAGGATGCGCCGAAACTTGAGAAAGCAAAACTTGTTAATCCGTTATCCTCAAAAATTTATGATAAAGACGGGAATTTGGTATATGAATATGGGAAAGAAAAGCGGACGAATGTTACGTATGATCAAATCCCTAAATTGGTAGAAAATGCATTTTTAGCGACGGAAGATGCACGTTTTTATGAGCATAGTGGAGTAGACTTTAAAGGTACTGCACGTGCGGTTTTAGTCAGTCTTAAAGGAGATTATGGCTCTCAAGGTGGAAGTACGATAACGCAGCAAGTTATTAAAAATTACTTCTTATCGATGGAAAAAACGTCAAAGCGTAAGGTTCAGGAAATATATTTAGCGTATAAGCTAGAACAACAATATTCAAAACATGAAATATTAGAGATGTATTTAAATAAAATTAATTTAGGTAACCGTTCATATGGAATCGCAACTGCAGCACAAAACTACTATGGTAAGGAATTAAAAGATTTAACTTTACCAGAAGTTGCGATGCTTGCCGGTTTACCGAAAGCACCAAATAACTATGATCCAACGAAAACAGAAAATATTCAAAGGGCAACAGAAAGAAGAAATACTGTACTAAACTTAATGAATCGACATGGTTATATTACAAAGGCAGAAATGGAAGAAGCATCAAAAGTTCCAGTAACAAAGGGACTTAAGACTGCAACTGTACAAACAATGCCATATCCTGCATTTATGGATGCGGTTGTGAAAGAAGTAGAAAAAGAACTACCAGATGCTAATATTGGTTCTGATGGTTTAGAAATTTATACAACATTGGATCCAAAAGCACAGGATTATGCTGACAAGCTTTTAAATGAAAATATTATTAATTATCCAAATGAGAACTTCCAAGGCGCTTTCACATTTATGGATACGAAAACAGGAGAAGTTCGTGCTATAGGTAGCGGACGTGGTGAAAATAAAGCGGTATTTAAAGGGCATAATATGGCAATTGAATTAGATCGTGCAGCTGGTTCGACAATGAAGCCAATTTTTGACTATGCTCCTGCAATTGAATATTTAAAATGGGCTACGTACCATCAAATTGATGACTCTCCATTTAAATATTCAACTGGACAAGAAGTTCGAAATGCAGACAGAAGTCATTTAGGTCCAATTACTATGCGTGAAGCATTAAAGATGTCGCGTAATATTCCGGCAATTAAAACTGCAAAAGAAGTGGGAATTAGTAAATCGAAAGATTTCTCTGAGAAATTAGGTATTACATTTAATGCAGCACCGACAGAATCTACAGCGATTGGTACAAACGAAGTATCACCAACTGAAATAGCGGGTGCTTATGCGGCATTTGGTAATGATGGTAAGTATACGAAGCCGCATTTTGTTAAGAAAGTAGTTTATCCAGACGGCAAGTCACAAAGTTTTGGACAAAAACCAAAACAAGTTATGGCGGATTCTACAGCATATATGATTACTGATATGCTTCGTTCTGTCGTTACATCAGGTACTGGTACATCGGCAAATGTGGACTCTTTAGATGTAGCTGGTAAAACAGGTACAACTAACTATTCTTCAAAACAACTAGCACAATATGGAATTCCAGAAAGTGCAACTCGTGATAGTTGGTTTGCAGGTTATACACCGCAATATACGATGGCAGTATGGACTGGATATATGAAAGATGGCAAAGATGAGTATATTAGTAGTAAAAATACGAAAATTGCGCAGTTGATTTTTAAATCAATGATGAGCGAGATGGCTACAGATAAATCACGCTTTAAAATGCCAAGTAGTGTTATTCAAGAAGGTAGTGAGTTACGTATAAAAGGTGAAAAACGTGATTCATCTCCAAATACGAGCGTACCGGATACAACGGAACAACCAAAACAAGATCAACAGCAAAAAACTGAAGAAGAGAAAAAGCAAGAAGAATTAAAGAAACAGGAAGAACTTAAGAAACAAGAAGAGCAAAAGAAACAAGATGAACTTAAGCAACAAGAAGAGCTTAAGAAGCAAGAAGAGCAAAAGAAACAAGATGAATTAAATAAGAAAAATGAACAAAATAATGGAAATGGTCAAGGAAATACAACTCCACCGAACAATGGTGGAGGCCAAGGAAATACAACCCCACCGAACAACGGTGAAGGCCAAGGGAATACAACTCCACCGAACACCGGTGGAGGCCA
>NZ_MAOG01000104.1:0-104966 GCF_001884205.1 Bacillus sp. NH11B
CACCGAACAACGGTGGAGGTCAGGGGGATACAACCCCACCGAATAACGGTGGAGGGGGCCAAGGGAATACAACTCCAACGCCACCAGCAACAACGCCACCAACTACTGGTGGGAACACAGGAGAAGCCCCTGTCAATAATGGACAATAAATAACGTATATAAAAAAGCACCAAAGGTACCGATAAAACGGTTCCTTTGGTGCTTTTTATATTATAAAGATTACTATTATTTTTAAATGTTAAAAGTACCATAGAAATTTTGAAAGTAAATTGATGGGAAATGATAAAAAATTTGAGTAGGAGGTACTGGAGGATAGCCTGGGTTATAGAAACCAGTACTACTAGGATGTGTGCCATGATTCCAATATACAGGGGTGACTTGCCCAGGAGTTTGGAATTGTTGCCAAGTAGCAGGAAGTTCAATACCAACATCGGAGCTAGCTGTATGAACAGAGGGGACATGTATTGAAGGAACTGACGGAACTGCAGTAACTATTCTTGGTGATACCCACATGAAACGATCACTCCTAAGTTTAATAATAAAATAGTATATTCTTTTAGAACATATAAAGGTACATATATAGGACTTTCGCTTAAAACATAGGTATAAAGTCGTAAGACCAACTTAAATTGATGGTAGACCATTTATTATGAAAAGATACGTCTATTAGCGGAGGGAAAGGGAGCATGAAAAATATACAATTGATGTGTTGATTGCAATATTTTGCGTGTTTATGGAGGAATTTTAATGGAACGATTATGGACGAAATCATTTATTCAAATGACTATCGCGATGTTATTTTTATTTACAGGGTTTTATTTACTTGTTCCAACGCTACCGCTCTTTATTAAAGAGATTAGTGGAAATGAATCACAAGTTGGACTGATGATGGGAATGTTTACAATAGCTGCAGTTGTAATACGACCGATTATCGGAGGAATGTTAGATCAATATGGTAGAAGATCTTTTATTATTTTCGGACTCATATTTTTTGGGATAACGATGTATTCGTATAATTTAGCATCGACTATTGTCCTTTTAGCTGTTTTACGCGTTATTCACGGAGTGACGTGGGCTGTTTCTACAACAGCAGTTGGAACAGCGATAACTGATATTATTCCAGATTCACGTCGTGGTGAAGGAATGGGCTGGTATGGCATGGCGATGACAATCGCGATGGCAATTGGCCCAATGATTGGATTATGGGTTGTACAAAATTATTCATTTCATGGTCTATTCTTGTTAGCGGCTCTTTTATCCTTTATGGCAGTCGTATTATCGTTAATAACGAAAATGCCATTCACGCCACAAAAAGAAAAAGGGAAAATCCAGCTGTTTGAAAAATCCGTTTTATCAATAACGATTGTTGTTTTCTTTTTATCATTTGCATATGGAGGAATAACAACATTTTTACCGTTATTCGCGTCATCAATTGATGTGAATCCTGGGACATTCTTTTTTGTATATGCAATTGCTTTAACAATTGTAAGGCCGATTTCAGGTAAATTATTAGATAAGTATGGAGAAGTATTTATCATACTCCCGGCACTATGTATTACCATTTTAGCGATAGTTGTATTAACGATTTCAAATGGTTTGACTGGTGTAATTATCGCAGCGGCATTATACGGTGTTGGATTCGGTTCAGCACAGCCCGCTTTGCAAGCAGCGATGCTGACAATTGTTGATCCTAGTAAAAGAGGAGTTGCTAACGCTTCATTCTTTACTGCATTTGATTTAGGTATTGGATTAGGTGCGATTTTACTTGGAGTTGTTTCACAAATGTTTGGTTACCGTATTTTATTTGTTGGTAGTGCAATTTCTGGATTAATAGCTTTAATTCTTTTCGTTGTTTTTGTAAAACAAAGATTAGGCAAAAAAGATTTTGCGTAAACAGGAAGGGCGAAGATGAAAATTTCAATTGAACATGATGCTCTACGATGATTTAAGGAAGAATTGCGTATAAAGTATGATGAATCGCTTTAATTTATTCCGCTATTTGCCGGGCAGTAAGACTCACACCTCAAAATTCGGCTGGAGCAAAGAAGTTAGGTGGTAGATAAACTGCTCGTAAACGCCCGATTGGTAAAGGCTAAAAATCAGAGGGAGATGAACAAAACCCCCACTGATTAAAGTTTCACTTTATTGAAATGTGCGGAGGAAATAGTGCAATTCATCCAGGATACTCTTTAGGAATTGTTTCTGAGAAACCAGTTCGGGAAATAGTGTCAGTTGAGAAAGACGGTATATTATTTTTATAGATTTTGATAATCTTTCGTACCTTCAAAACTATGATTTAGTTGTCAGCTATCGTAAAGAAACGGAAGAAATTCAATTTAATTATGTAAAATAATAACTTTATTAAAAATAAATAAATTTTATATAAGAATTATATTTATGAGAATATGAAATTAATATTATTAAAAACGAGCTGTGCATGAATGCAGCTCGTTTTTTTATATTTGTTAAATAAAAAGAGAGTAAAGGTATATTTAGTGGGATTATATGGATGATTGTTATATTTCGTTTTAAAAAATCGTAAAAGGATGTATGCCCTTTTCTTATAAAATATGAAAGTTATTTTTGAAAAATTGTATTATTACAGCAGAAAAAGTATAGGAAACTTATCATTATAAAATAAATTGAAATCTTCTAAAAACTCTGATACATTGAAATAGAAATGTAGTTTCACAGTATTGTAAAGGCTTACAGTTATGTGCACGAAGATCTATTAGGATTGGAGGAAATAATGATGAAAGCTGAAGAAAAATTTTCCCCGGGATTAGATGGTATAGTAGCAGCGGAGACGAAAATTTCGTTTCTTGACACAGTAAAAGGTGAAATTGTAATTCAAGGGTATGATTTAATCGAACTCTCAAAAACAAAAGAGTATTTAGACATTGTGCACCTTTTATTAGAAGAACATCTACCGAATGAAGATGAAAAAGCAACAATTGAAAAGAAATTAAAAGAAGAATATGCAGTGCCAGAAGGTGTATTCAACGTGCTAAAGGCATTGCCTAAGGAAACGCATCCTATGGATGGGTTACGTACAGGTGTGTCTGCATTAGCTGGTTACGATAGTGATATCGAAAACCGCTCGTTAGAAGTGAATAAAAGTCGAGGGTACAAGCTTTTAAGTAAAGTGCCAAATATTGTAGCGAATAGCTATCATATTTTAAATAATGAGGAGCCAATTCAGCCCCTTCAGGAATTGCCATATAGTGCGAATTTCTTCTATATGTTAACTGGTAAAAAACCAACTGAACTTGAGGAAAAGATCTTTGATCGTTCCCTTGTTTTATATAGTGAACATGAAATGCCAAACTCTACGTTTACAGCTCGCGTAATTGCATCAACGCAATCGGATTTATACGGTGCTTTAACAGGTGCAGTTGCATCTTTAAAAGGAAGCTTACATGGCGGTGCAAATGAAGCGGTTATGTACATGCTTTTAGAAGCTGGAAATGTTGAGAAATTTGAAGAACTATTACAGAAGAAACTTTATAACAAAGAAAAAATTATGGGCTTTGGACACCGTGTTTATATGAAGAAGATGGATCCAAGAGCACTTATGATGAAGGAAGCTTTAAAGCAGTTATGTGATGTAAAAGATGATTATACACTATATGAAATGTGTGAAGCTGGAGAAAAGATTATGGAGAAGGAAAAAGGAATTTATCCGAATCTTGATTATTATGCAGCTCCAGTATATTGGATGCTTGGTATTCCAATTCAACTGTACACACCAATCTTCTTTAGCTCTAGAACAGTAGGATTATGTGCGCACGTTATTGAGCAACATGCAAATAATCGTTTGTTCCGTCCACGCGTAAAGTATATAGGCGAGCGACATGCATTTAGTAAATAAAAACAACTGGGGAGTTGTTAGCGCCGCCCGCCAGATGGGTGTTTGACCGACACCCATCATTAATAATAACGAATTTTCGACAGAAAGGGAAGATTAGCATGATTAAAACAAATGAAATTAAACAAAAAGATGCATTATTAGAAGAAATTACAGATTATGTATTAAATAAAGAGGTTACAAGTGCGGAAGCATTCAGTACTGCTCGCTACGTATTACTTGATACACTTGGATGTGGAATTTTAGCACTACAATATCCAGAGTGTACGAAATTACTAGGACCAGTTGTACCAGGAACAATCGTGCCAAATGGTACACGTGTACCAGGAACATCTTATGTGCTAGATCCAGTAAAAGGTGCATTTAATATCGGATGTATGATCCGTTGGTTAGACTATAACGATACTTGGCTTGCAGCAGAATGGGGACATCCATCTGATAACTTAGGCGGAATTTTAGCAGTTGCAGATTATATTAGCCGTGTTCGCATTTCAGAGGGAAAAGAACCATTAAAAGTACGTGAAGTACTAGAAATGATGATTAAAGCACATGAAATTCAAGGCGTGCTTGCTTTAGAAAACAGCTTAAACCGCGTTGGACTTGACCATGTATTATACGTAAAAGTAGCAACAACTGCTGTAGTTGCGAAAATGCTTGGCGGAACACGTGACGAAATCTTTAATGCATTATCACATGCGTGGATTGATAATTCTAGTCTTCGTACATATCGTCATGCTCCAAATACTGGCTCACGTAAATCATGGGCAGCAGGTGATGCGACGAGTCGCGGTGTTCATCTTGCAATGACTGCTCTAAAAGGTGAAATGGGTTATCCAACAGCATTATCTGCGCCAGGATGGGGATTCCAAGATGTATTATTTAACAAGCAAGAATTAAAATTAGCTAGACCATTAGAGTCTTATGTAATGGAAAATGTATTATTTAAAGTATCATACCCAGCAGAATTCCATGCACAAACAGCTGCAGAATGTGCAGTGAAGTTACATCCGGAAATTAAAGAAAGATTAGATGAAATTGATCGTATTACAATTACAACTCATGAATCAGCAATTCGTATTATCGATAAAGAAGGTCCATTAAATAACCCAGCTGATCGTGATCATTGTTTACAATACATTACGGCAATTGGTTTATTAAAAGGAGATATCGTTGCGGACGATTATGAGGATGTAGTAGCAAATGATCCACGTGTAGATGAATTACGTAATAAGATGGTTGTTGTTGAAAACAAACAGTACAGTTTAGATTATCTTGAGCCGAACAAGCGCTCAATCGCCAACGCTGTTCAAGTTCACTTTAAAGATGGTACTGTAACAGAAAATGTGGAATGTGAATACCCACTTGGTCACCGTTTCCGTAGAGACGAAGCGATTCCAAAAGTTGTTCAAAAATTCACTGCAAATATGGCAGGTCATTATTCTAGTAAGCAACAAGAACAAATTCATGAAGTTTGTTTAAATGAGGAAAAACTAGAAAATATGAATGTAAACGAATTTGTAGATCTATTCTTAATTTAATAATAGGGGGAATTTAGAATGGCTTGGGTTGTGAATAAACAGTCAACACAAGAGGAGCTTGCGAATCGCTTTCGAATTTTAGTAGAAGCAAATGAAATTTTGCAAATTCCAGGTGCTCATGATGCAATGGCGGCTCTTGTTGCGAAAAATACAGGTTTTTCAGCTCTTTATTTATCGGGAGCTGCTTACACTGCAAGTAAAGGTCTACCAGATTTAGGTATCGTGACGTCTACTGAAGTAGCAGATAGAGCAAAGGATCTAGTAAGAGCTACAGATTTACCAGTTCTTGTTGACATTGATACAGGGTTTGGTGGAGTACTAAACGTAGCAAGAACAGCTGTAGAAATGCTGGAAGCGAAAGTAGCGGCTGTTCAAATTGAAGATCAACAATTACCAAAGAAATGTGGACATTTAAATGGCAAGAAACTTGTTACAACAGAAGAATTAGTTCAAAAGATTAAAGCGATTAAAGAAGTTGCGCCAAGCTTATATATTGTAGCACGCACAGATGCTCGCGGCGTGGAAGGATTAGATGCAGCGATTGAAAGAGCGAATGCATATGTTAAAGCAGGGGCAGATGCAATTTTCCCTGAAGCGCTTCAATCAGAAGAGGAGTTCCGTCTATTTAATAGTAAGGTAAATGCACCTTTACTTGCGAATATGACTGAATTCGGAAAAACTCCATATTATAGTGCAGAGGAATTTGCAAATATGGGCTTCCAAATGGTGATTTACCCTGTAACTTCACTTCGAGTTGCCGCGAAAGCGTATGAAAATGTGTTTACTTTAATTAAGGAAACAGGTTCTCAAAAAGATGCACTTTCTAATATGCAAACGAGAAGTGAGTTATATGAAACAATTTCATATCATGACTTTGAGGAATTAGATACTGGAATTGCAAAAACAGTATTATCAGAAGATCAATAGATAAAACAACGAAGGCGATGAGAATACATCTTTGGCAAAACGAACTGCTTGATGTGAAAAATCATCGCCTTCTGTTTTCAATAATAAGATATTCCACTCATCGTAGACGAGCATATGCAAAGAGCAATGAAGGCCGAAATGATAGGGGGATTCAGATGGAGAAAACGAAGTTACCTTGGGATGAATTCTTTTCACTCAATAAAGATGTGAACAATACTTTCTTTACACCAGAAGATTTTTCAGGGGATGAAGATTTAATTGCAAAAACGACAGAACAATTTGTAAAACAAGAAATTGTTCCGCAAATTGAGAACATTGAACAACATAACTATAACGTTTCTCGTCAATTATTTGAGAAAGCTGGGGAACTTGGATTATTAGGCATTGAGGTACCAGAAGAATACGGTGGGTTCGAATTAGGAAAGGCTGTCTCAGGTCTTGTAGCAGAGAAAATGGGTTACGCTGGTGCATTTAGCGTTTCATTTAATATACACGCTGGTGTAGGTACATTGCCTTACATATATTACGGAACGAAAGAACAAAAAGAAAAGTACTTGCCGAAAATCGCATCCGGAGAATGGATTGGTGCTTATGCTTTAACTGAGCCCAATGCTGGTTCTGATGCATTAAGTGCAAAAACGAGTGCAGTTTTGAATGAAGAGGGTACAGCTTGGAAGTTGAATGGTGAGAAGCAGTGGATTACAAATGCTCATATGGCAGATGTATACGTTGTTTTTGCGAAGACAAATAAAGGGATGACAGCGTTTATTGTCGAAAGAACATGTGAAGGTGTATCTATTGGATTAGAAGAAAAGAAAATGGGGATTAAAGGTTCTTCAACGGCGACGCTTATTTTAGAAGATGTAGTTATCCCTGCTGAAAATGTTTTAGGAGAAGTTGGGAAAGGGCATCACGTAGCCCTTAATATTCTTAACTTTGCTAGACTAAAACTTGCTTTTGGAAATATTGGAACAGCAAAACAAGCAATCGGTTTGTCGGTTCAATATGGAAAAGAGCGAAAACAGTTCCAAACGGAATTAGTAGACTTTACGATGATTCAAGAGAAAATTGCAAATATGATCATTGCTACATATGGAGCAGAAAGTGCAGCTTACCGTACAGCAGGTGTAATTGATGAAGCAATTCATGAGAGTGATGAAGATCTTATGAAAAAAATGTCCCAATTTGCAATTGAATGTGCACTGAATAAAGTAAACGCTTCTGAAACACTTGCTTATATCGTAGACGAAGCTGTACAAATTCATGGCGGGTACGGCTATATGCAAGAGTACGAGGTAGAACGTTTATATCGTGATGCTAGAATTAGTCGTATTTTTGAAGGAACGAATGAAATTAATAGATTAACAGTTGCAAAAATGTTAATGAAGCAAATCGAGCAAATAGAAGATGCTGAAGTAGAAATTGATGTAGCAAATGTAGAAAGAAACCATCGTTACATTTTATTAGCGAAAAAATTGTTGAAACAATCTTTGAAAACGCTCTCTAAAACTCCAGGATTAAAAATTGATCAAGAGCAAGAATATTCACGTGTATTATCAAATATGTTGACGGACGTGTACGTCATGGAATCAGCATTTTTACGTACGAGTAAAGCAATTAGTAAAAATGGTGAAGAAAAAGAGCGTACGAAACAAATGATAACGGATGTTATTTGTGAAGAAGGCTATCGTAAAGTAGAAGAATCGACGATTTCAATACTTTCAGCGGCTGTCACAGAAGAACAAGATAGACACGTAATGTTAGCTGAAATCCGTCAATTATTAGTGCCTTTATACACGAACGTATTTACGAAAAAGAGAGAAATTGCGAAAGCTATTATAAATCGTGGGAAATATATTGTGTAAATAGGAGGAAAGCGATATGAAAAAGATTGGTTTTATCGGCTTAGGTAACATGGGTCTTCCAATGTCTAAAAATTTAGTTAAATCAAGTTACACAGTATATGGAGTGGACTTAAACAAAGAGGCTGAAGCTTCCTTTGAAAAAGAAGGAGGAATTATTGGCTTATCAATCTCAAAACTAGCAGAGACATGCGATGTGATTTTTACAAGTTTACCTTCACCTCGTGCTGTTGAAGCGGTATATTTTGGGGAAGAAGGATTATTTGAAAATAGCCACTCGAATGTTGTATTAATTGATACAAGTACTGTATCTCCACAGTTAAATAAACTGTTAGAGGAGTCGGCGAAGGAAAAGAAAGTAGACTTTTTAGCAGCGCCTGTTAGCGGTGGGGTAATTGGAGCAGAAAATCGTACATTAACGTTTATGGTTGGTGGATCAAAAGACGTATATGATAAAACTGAATCTATCATGGCAGCGTTAGGGGCGAATATTTTCCACGTTAGTGAACAAATTGATAGCGGTACGACTGTTAAATTAATTAACAATCTATTAATTGGTTTTTATACAGCTGGTGTGAGTGAAGCTTTAACGTTAGCGAAAAAGAACAATATGGATTTAGATAAAATGTTTGATATTTTAAATGTAAGTTACGGTCAAAGTAGAATTTATGAGCGTAATTATAAAAGTTTCATTGCATCCGAAAACTACGAGCCAGGCTTTACTGTGAATTTATTAAAGAAAGATTTGGGATTTGCAGTTGATTTAGCTAAGGAAAGTGAACTCCACTTACCAGTAAGCGAAATGCTATTAAATGTATATGAAGAAGCGAGTAAAGCAGGATATGGTGAAAACGATATGGCTGCTTTATATAAGAAAGTTAGCGAACAATTAATTTCTAATCAAAAATAATAGACTTATATACATCATAAAAAAGGAGAGAATATAATGATTACAACTGAAATTAAACGAGTAAAAAATCATATTAATGGTGAGTGGGTAGAGTCTACTGGTACAGAAGTAGAAGCAGTTCCAAATCCAGCAACTGGAAAAATTATCGCTTACGTTCCGCTATCTCCGAAAGAAGATGTTGAAAAAGCTGTTGAAGCTGCAAAAGCGGCATACGAAAAATGGTCTAAAGTACCAGTTCCGAATCGTTCAAGACAATTGTATAAATATTTACAGCTTTTACAAGAAAACAAAGAAGAGCTTGCAAAAATCATTACGCTAGAAAACGGTAAAACACTAACAGATGCAACTGGTGAAGTGCAGCGTGGTATTGAAGCAGTAGAACTTGCAACATCAGCACCAAATTTAATGATGGGACAAGCTCTTCCGAATATTGCTAGTGGAATTGATGGATCGATTTGGCGCTATCCAATCGGTGTTGTTGCTGGTATTACACCGTTTAACTTCCCAATGATGATTCCATTATGGATGTTCCCACTTGCAATTGCTTGCGGTAATACATTCGTATTAAAAACATCTGAAAGAACGCCACTTTTAGCAGAGCGACTTGTAGAGTTATTCTATGAAGCTGGTTTCCCAAAAGGTGTATTAAATTTAGTACAAGGCGGAAAAGATGTTGTAAATAGCATTTTGGAAAATAAAGATATTCAAGCTGTTTCATTCGTTGGATCTGAGCCGGTAGCTCGTTACGTATATGAAACAGGTACGAAACATGGAAAACGTGTACAAGCGTTAGCAGGTGCGAAAAACCATGCGATTGTAATGCCAGATTGCAATCTTGAAAAAACAGTACAAGGTGTAATTGGATCTGCGTTCGCAAGTAGTGGAGAGCGCTGCATGGCATGTTCTGTTGTAGCAGTAGTAGATGAAATTGCGGATGAATTCATTGACGTGTTAGTAGCAGAGACGAAAAAATTAAAAGTAGGCGATGGTTTCAACGAAGATAATTACGTCGGACCATTAATCCGTGAATCGCATAAAGAACGTGTTTTAGGCTATATTAATAGCGGCGTAGCAGATGGAGCAACTTTACTAGTCGATGGCCGTAAAATCAATGAAGAAGTTGGGGAAGGTTACTTTGTTGGTGCAACAATCTTTGATGGTGTAAATCAAGAAATGAAAATTTGGCAAGATGAAATTTTCGCTCCAGTATTAAGTATTGTAAGAGTAAAAGATTTAGAAGAAGGTATTAAGCTGACAAATCAATCGAAATTTGCGAATGGTGCTGTTATTTATACTTCAAATGGTAAGCATGCTCAAACGTTCCGTGATAACATCGATGCTGGTATGATTGGTGTAAACGTAAACGTTCCGGCACCAATGGCATTCTTCGCATTTGCAGGAAACAAAGCTTCATTCTTTGGAGATCTTGGTACAAATGGTACGGATGGCGTTCAATTTTATACACGCAAAAAAGTTGTAACTGAGCGCTGGTTTTAATATAGAGTAAACAGCCAAATCAGTTATTAAATGAAAACCACCACTATTAATAGTGGTGGTTTTCGTCTTGTTAATTATTTCTTTCAAAAGCTAGTTTAATACCAAACCCAATTAAAACGATTCCCGTTAATCCTTGAATATAACGTTGCGTCTTCGGTTTCTTCATAAAGGCACTAATTTTATCAATTAAAAATATATAAAAAGCAAACCAAATGACTGTCAAAATGAGATAAGTAAGTCCCATAACGAGAAGTTGTATAAATGTATTATGATTTGGATTTAAAAACTGTGGTAAAAAAGTTAAAAAGAAGACTGCAATCTTAGGGTTTAGTAAATTTGTAAGGAAACCTTGGCGAAAGCAAGAAGTATGTTTATTTTCATTATTTATTGGAACTTCATTTGTATTTAAGTCCGATGTGTTTCTGACTGCTAAAAGGGCTTTAATACCAATATAGACTAAATATACAGCACCAACATATTTAAAAATAGAAAATAAAAGAGCAGACTTTACAATAAGTGCCGAAAGACCAATTACAGCAGCTAAAGTGTGAATTAAAAGCGCAACACAAGTACCAAAAACAGTTTTTACGCCGCCGATTTTTCCAGCAACCAATGTGTTTTTCGTAGCTATTGCTGTATCTGGACCGGGTAAAATGATAAGACAAATTGACATAATGATGAAAAGAAGATAATTTTCTATCATAAATTGTCCTCCTTTTTATTTTTAGAAAATTCGATTAAAGCTAGTGTAGCACACATTTTGGTTAAATTAAATTAAATTGTATTTAAAAATATTAAATACAAAAGGCTATATTTGTAATGTTGCATACACTACAAATATAGCCTTTTTGTTATGCATTAAGTAAATTAAAGAAACGATTTACGTCTTCTTCTGAAACATCACTTAACTGTTTATATTTATAATTCGGATTTTGATCTTTATCAACGACAACGGAGCGTACTCCTTCGAAGAAATCTTCATGTCTCATAAAATTTTTAGCTAGTATAAGGTCCGTAGCGAAACATTCTTCAACGGACTTATCTTGTCCATCAATAAACTGTTTTAATGTTACTTTTAGTGAAACAGGTGATTTTGATAATAGCGTTTCTTTCGTTTTTAGTGCAAATGAACTTTGGGCTTTCTCCAACGAGTGGATGATTGCTTCAATTGTATCGAATGCAAAATGTGAATTGATTACTTCTAAAGAAGGAGCAAGCTCGCTTTCTAAGTTTGGAGCAGTTGCAAATGTACGAATAACTTCTTTTAAATGAGTATGTACATCTTCTTTATTCCAATTTATATTTTCAAGTGCGGTAAGGAAATTTGGTAATGAATCGGATGTCATAAAATAATCAGCAGCGTTTATATATAATACATCAGGAGCTTTTAATATGGATGCTGTTAAAGCGACATATCGGCCAGTAGATCCTGGAGCTTTATTTAAGAAATAAGCAGCACCGACATCTGGGAAGAAACCGATGTTCATTTCAGGCATCGCCCACTTCGTACGTTCTGTTACTATTCGATATTTAGCTCCATTTGTCAGACCAACACCACCACCCATTACGATTCCATCTAAACAGGCGATAATTGGTTTTTTATATTGATAAATAAATGTATCAATTTCATATTCTTCTTCAAAAAATTGTTCTGCATGCTGTAATGCAATCTCATTTGAACGTGCTTCGTATAGCGTTTTAATGTCGCCACCTGCACAAAAACCTTTCGTTCCAGCTCCTTTTAAAACGATAACTGTAATCTGATCATCTTGTTCCCATTCTTTAAGTTTTTGTCCAATTGGTTTTAACATGTCATAGGATAAAGAATTAAGTGCTTTTGGACGGTTTAAAGTAATAGATGCAACGCCGTTTTCGCTAACAGAAAATAAAACGTGTTCAGTCATTATAAATCCTCCCTTACATATCTTCCTATTCTTATTTCTTGATACATGATGAAATGTCCTTTATAAATTTGTCTAATATTGGCGCTATAAGGATTAATATGTACTCCGCATATTTTGACGAGTTATATTTGCAGGATTCTGAAGAAGGAAGAGGAATATTACAACATTACTGTAAGCGCAATTATTTGGAATTATAGTGTTGAAGGCGCTATTATATGTATAACTTATATTGAGTTATTATGCGTGGCGTAACAATCTATTAAAGAGTGGATGTAGAAAAAATCAAAAAGCTGAATTGTCTAACTTTTAAAGGCAGTGGGGTTTGTATATAATTAGAAATAGAGAAAGGAGAGATCGGAATGCCAGGACCTTTACTATTGTCGGTAATTATTTTGTCATCTCTTATGGTAGGAATTACACAGTATTTTCATCATACAGATACGACAGAAGAAGTGAAGGATAAGGTGCGTCTCGTGTTTCCGATTTTTATAATATCTATTTCCATATGTTTTTTACTCAATAAAGATGGGTATGTAGTGGCTGTATTTGCGTTTTTTGTAGCGATTGTCTTAATAACTGTATTGTACTACGTTATGAAAGAGTACTTACAAAAATAAGGATGCCTGAATGGCATTTTTATTTTTGTAGATTAAAAATTTCACATACCGTATTTTATGTAAAAAACATAAAATACTTATAATTAAAAAAGTGTGTACATCGTAGTGTATTTACTTGTCAATCTTGCATGACCACTATACTATTAAAATGTAGAGATTAGAAAAAAGGGGTTGTATCTAGCATGAAATTTGAGATGCACACAAAAATTATTTCAAATGAAAAAGAAGTGAGATTACATATAGAAGATAATTTATTTCAATTAATTTTAGATGGTTATCATCTATTTACTATTCAAGAAATATTACCATTATATAAATCAAACGAAGAAAGAATCGGTAGTGCAATTGTCCAAAAGTTAAAATGGGAGAACGGAAAAACTACACTAAACTATCAGCTTGTTTCACTACAATCAGTAAACTAAAAGGAGAAGGGTAATATGAAGTTTTTTCATACAGCGGATTGGCATTTAGGTAAGCTTGTTCATGGTGTATATATGACTGAAGATCAAAAAATTGTGTTAGATCAGTTTGTACAAGCTGTTGAAGAAGAAAAACCGGATGCTGTAATTATTGCAGGAGATTTATATGACCGAGCAATTCCACCTACAGAAGCAGTAGACTTATTAAATGATGTATTACAAAAGATAGTTATTGAGTTACAAACACCAGTAATCGCAGTTGCAGGAAATCACGATAGTCCGGACCGTATACATTTTGGTAGTAATTTAATGAAAAAACAAGGATTACATATTGTTGGACAATTCCAGTTTCCATATAATCCTGTTGTTTTAAATGATGAATACGGAGAGGTTCATTTCCATCTCATTCCGTATGCGGATCCAAGTATTGTTAGACATATATTGAAAAATGAAGATGTTCGTTCTCATGATGATGCGATGCGTATTTTTATGAATGAACTTTCTGAAACGATGGATAAAGAAGCGAGACATGTATTTGTAGGACATGCATTTGTAACTTCTTCAGGAGAGGCAGAGGAAAATACAAGTGATGCGGAACGACCACTTTCAATTGGTGGTGCTGAATATGTAAATAGCCATTATTTTGATAAGTTTCATTACACGGCGCTTGGTCATTTACATCAAGCGCATTTTGTACGTAATGAGACAATTCGTTATTCAGGTTCGCCACTTGCCTATTCTATCTCTGAAGAAAAACATAAAAAAGGATATTATATTGTGGAACTGGATGAAAAAGGTGAAACAAAAATTGAAAAACGTTTACTTACACCACGTCGTAAAATGCGTACAGTAGAAGCAAAAATAGACGATTTAATACATCATCCAGTAAATGAAGATTATGTATTTGTGAAATTATTAGACGAAAATCCAGTCTTGCAGCCAATGGAAAAAATACGTTCTGTATACCCAAATGCAATGCATGTTGAAAGATCTATTCAAAGACGAGAGTTCACAGATGAAAATGAAGTAACTATTTCAAGACATAAAACGGATGATTTATCTCTTTTAAAAGCTTTTTACAAAGAAATGAAAGGGTTAGAGTTATCAGAAGAGAAAGAACGTCTATTCTTAGATGTGTTGCAAACAGTGCAAGAACGGGAAGGTGAGCGAGGATGAGACCGATTGAGCTTATTATGACGGCATTTGGTCCATATAAACAGAAAGAAGTAATCGATTTTAATGATCTTGGCGAACATCGTATTTTCGCTATTTCTGGAAATACAGGGGCCGGCAAAACAACGATTTTTGATGCGATTTGTTATGTGTTATATGGAGAAGCTAGTGGGGAAGAGCGTAGTGATACAAGCATGCTCCGTAGTCAATTTGCTGATGATAATGTTTATACAAGTGTGGAATTAACCTTTCAATTAAAAGGGAAAAGATATGAAATAAAGCGACAACTTGGTCATAAAAAACAAGGGAATAAAACAATTACAGGACATGCAGTTGAATTATATGAAGTAATTAATGAAGAAAAAGTTCCTTGTGTCGATCGTTTTCATGTAACGGATGTAAATAATAAAGTTGAAGATTTAATTGGATTAAGTAAACATCAATTTAGCCAAATAGTAATGTTACCGCAAGGAGAGTTCCGAAAGCTATTAACGTCTGAAACAGAAAATAAAGAAGAGATTTTACGTCGTATTTTTAAAACAGATCGTTATAAGTTAATGCGTGAGTTACTAGACCAAAAACGCAAACAATGGAAAGACGTCTTACAAGAAAAACAAAAAGAACGAGAGCTATATTTCCGTAATGTTTTTAAATTGCCAATACGTGATGGAGCATTATTAGAGACATTAGTGGAACAAGAACATGTAAATACGCATCAAGTAGTAGAAGTATTAGAACAAGAAACAGCTGCGTATAAGGCAGAGGTTGAGCAATTACAAGTAGAACAAAATGTTCAAACGAAGCAATTAAAGGATGCTGAAACACGTTTTCATGCAGCGAAATCTGTAAATGAGAAATTTATAGATTTACAACAAAAGAATGAGAAATATAATACTTTACAAGAGAACCGTACAGTTATTGAAATGAAAGAAAAATCTTTTAAGCGTGCGGAACAAGCGAAGCGCTTATTACCATTTGAACAATGGTACGAAGAAGCAATGCAAAATGAGCAGAAGGTTGAAAGTTTGTTAAAACAGATAATCGCCAAAAAAGAAAATATAACGAATAACTTTGAACTTGCTCAGGAGAAATATGAAGTAGTAAAGAATAAAGAACCTGAGAGAGAAAATGCAAAAAAACTCGTTCAAAGATTAGAAGAGTTACAACCGATCATTGCATCATTAGCTGAGAAACAGTTGAATTTACAAGATACAGAAATTCAAGTAGAGAAATTAAAAGAAAGTATGCAAAACTTAGATCGACAATTAGAGGAGCATACAAATCAAAAACAGCTAATGTCTGATGAATTACAGCAATTAGAAGTAGCGCTTGAACAATATGTAGCTAAAGTAGAAGAATTAACGAAAATGCGAGAAGATGCAAAAGTATTAAAGCAGGCATATGATGTATGGCAAGAAAAACAAAAATGCGAGCAAGAAAAAGAATCAGCATATAATAAGATGCAATTGGCAGTTAACGCATATGGAAATATGGAACGTCGCTGGTTAAGTGAACAAGCTGGTATATTAGCTCTTCATTTACATGATGGTGAATCTTGTCCAGTATGTGGTAGTACGAACCATCCGAAAAAAGCTACAGAGCAAAGTGATGCGATCGATGAGAAAGAGTTAAATGATTTAAGAGACAAGAAGAATGTTGCTGAAAAATTACATGTTCAATTAGAGGAGAAATGGAATTTCTATCATATTCAATATGAACAGGTAATAGAAGAGGTTAAGAAGCGAGGCTATCGCTCGGAAGAATTAGTTGAAACATACAGGGCGCTTGTTCAAAAGGGAAAACAATTAGCAACTGAAGTGAATACGTTAAAAGCAAGCGAAGAAACTCGTAAGCAAACTGCTGTGAATATAAAAAGCGTAGAAGAAAAAGTAGAGGGACTTCAGAAACAAAAGCGTGAGGTAGAAATAGAGCAGCATCGTATAGAAATGGAGTGTATGCAGCTTCGTACGTCATATGAACATGATAAGAAAAGTATTCCTGAAAGCTTACAAACAGTACAAGCTTGGAAAGTTCAGTTTGACCAAGCTATGCATGAACTCAGATTAATGGAAGACGAATGGAAGAAAGTGCAGGAAGCGTATCAACATTGGCAAAATGAAAATATACGTATTCAAGCAGAACAGGAAAGTGCTTCTAATCAATTTGAAAGTACAAAATTGAAGAAAGAAGAGACGTTTACACGCTTTATGAAAGAGCTTGAACAGAGCGGATTTACAGATCAAATCATGTATAAAGAAGCTAAATTAAATGATATCGAGATGGAGATGTTACAAAAAGAAATTCAAAGTTATTATTCATCTCTTGAAGTGCTTGCAAAACAAATTGAAGAGTTACATGCTGAATTAAAAGATAAAGAGTACATGGATATTACGGCGTTAGGTGAACACATAACAGAATTACAAATTAATCTTGATATAATAAAAGAAAAACGTCAACGTGCGCAAAATGCGGTAACATATATTACGGATTTACATGAAAACATTAAACGAATTGATGAACAAATTCATGAGGAAGAAAAAGCATTCCAAGAACTTGTTGATTTATATGAAGTAATGAAAGGGGATAACGATAGTCGTATATCCTTTGAACGTTACATCTTAATTGAGTATCTAGAACAAATCGTTCAAATCGCAAACGAACGATTACGTAAATTATCAAATGGCCAATTTTATTTAAAACGAAGTGAGCGAGTTGAAAAGAGAAACCGTCAAAGTGGATTAGGCTTAGATGTATATGACGCATACACAGGTCAAACCCGAGATGTAAAAACATTATCTGGCGGTGAGAAATTTAACGCATCACTTTGCTTAGCACTTGGAATGGCAGACGTAATTCAAGCGTATGAAGGTGGTATTTCCATCGAAACGATGTTTATCGATGAAGGATTCGGCTCATTAGATGAAGAGTCATTAACGAAGGCAGTTGACGCCCTAATCGACTTACAAAAATCAGGCCGCTTTATCGGTGTCATTTCACACGTTCAAGAGCTGAAAAACGCAATGCCAGCTGTATTAGAAGTAACGAAGCAGAAGGATGGGTGTAGTCAGACTAGGTTTGTGGTGAAGTAACAAGATCAAATTGCTGAGGATTTTAGTAAAATAATAAATAAAACGCCGTCTCCTTATTGGAGGCGGCGTTTGTATGAAGTAAGCAACTATGAGTTATCTGAAGAAGGTGGTGTATTAGCCAAACGATTAAAACTTTTAAAAGCAGAAATTGCTGATATTACACCACCTGTTAAAAATAAGGCTGATCCACCGACTAAAATAATACGACTGACATACGTCTCACGAGCTTCTTCAACTTGTTCTTGTAACGGTGTAGGCATATAAATTTCCTCCTAATAAAAATGTGTTTTGTAATAGTATATACAAACGCCTAACATGTGTTAAAAACGCTAGATAGTTAATTATAGGTAGAATTATTAGTTCTATAAAAAATATAGAAAGTTATATGAATCATATAGTATCAAAAAACGTTTTAATTATTTGAAAAATCTTCACCCTAAATTTATGCGAACTTCACATACAGCACAAATTGAAATTATATTATGTATATGTACTAAATAAATAAAATTTTATAACATTGCTGTTTTTAAATAATGAAAATCCAATTATTCCTATATAAGGGTCTTAATTGTATGTTAGAGATATCATTTTATGTAGAAGCAGTTATAAATAAAAAGGAATTTAAATAAAAGGGGAATGTCTTATGACAACACATACGAGCGAGATAAAAAAAAGTTTAGTAACTGAAGAAGATGTGGATATTTTAAAAATAATGGCGCATCCAATACGATTGCAAATCGTAAATGAATTAAGTGCACGTAAAACTTGTAATGTAACACAATTAACAGAAATATTAAATATTCCTCAATCGACTGTTTCGCAGCATTTATCAAAAATGAAAGGTAAAGTGTTAAGAGCTGAGAGAAGAGGGTTAGAAATTTATTATTACATTAATAATTTAAAAGCAAGCAAGATTGTTAGTGTTTTAGGATATATAAATTAATGAAGTGTTGTTATACAAAATAGCCTCTGCTGTTAAGCAGGGGCCATTTTGTATTGTTTTATTTATTTGCATTTAAAATTTTATAGTTTTTATGATTTACAATTGTTCGGTCAAATTCAAAAGTACCACCGCTCACATCTGTAACTTCAACTAAGACCGATTCAGTGTATAGTTTTAGTACAGATCCTGTAATCTTTAAGTTACTTCGTTGAAATAGTATAGTATCCCCTACGTTTGCTTTCATAGTACCTCCTTATAAAAGACAGAATTGTTTGTTTATTATATATATTAAACCACGTATAGATATATTAGTGAATGTTTAGTTTTATTTATCAATAAAATATTTTTTTGTTTAATGAACTGAAAGTGCAACATTATGTAAATAGATTATATATTTTCTATTTTTATGTACGAAATTGGAAATACAAAAAGAGTGGGATTTTTGAGCACAAGCCTTGTAACGAAAAGCAAGTTTATAAGGCAATTAAATGACTTGTATCAAGGAGTGCGGGCGTAACATGTTACAAAGCTGGAGAGTTAAAAAGAATATGGTGTTTTTTTGTTTGTATAGGATAATCAAAATTTTGAAGTCCAGCCATGGTGTAACTGGGCACATAACTTTTTATAAAAGAGGATATGAAAACACACATAAGTCGTATTGATGTAAACCATTATAAAAGCTGCTACGTATTTAACATGTAGTTTTTTGTATTTCATCCGTCGTTTTCTGTAACTGATTCCATATTTTTGACGCTCTATCTTGTAAGTGCTTACATGAGCGGAAACATCCTATACAATGAAGTTGTTAAATCGAATGAGGTGGCGAAAATGAAAATAAAAAAAGCATATTTAGAGAATAGCATTGAAATAGAAAGAGGAGGCGGAATGATATGAAAAAATCAACTGTTAATCCATGGCTTGTTGTCCTTGGCACGGTCATAGTACAAATGGGGCTTGGAACGATATATACATGGAGTTTATTCAATCAGCCTTTAGTTAGTAAATACGGTTGGAGTCTAAACGCTGTTGCAATAACTTTCTCAATTACTAGTCTTTCCTTAGCATTTTCAACTTTATTTGCGAGTAAATTGCAAGAAAAATGGGGACTTCGTAAACTTATTATGATAGCTGGACTAGCGTTAGGACTAGGATTAATACTTAGTTCACAAGCTTCTTCATTAATATTGCTTTATGTACTAGCAGGAGTTGTTGTAGGTTACGCGGATGGTACAGCATATATTACTTCACTATCCAATTTAATAAAGTGGTTTCCAGAGCGTAAAGGTTTAATTGCTGGTATTTCTGTCTCTGCATATGGTTCGGGTAGCTTAATCTTTAAATACATTAACGCACAGTTGATTGAATCAGTTGGTGTATCACAAGCGTTTATATACTGGGGTTTAATTGTTACAGCTATGATTGTAATTGGCGCTTGTTTAATCCATCAAGCTGCAGATCAAGGAGCAGTTCATGAAACAAAAACTCAGGAATATACAACGAAAGAAATGTTAGGCACAAAACAAGTATACTTATTATTTATTATGTTATTTACATCATGTATGAGTGGCTTATACTTAATTGGTATGGTAAAAGACATTGGTGTTCAACTTGTAGGGCTTAGCGCAGCGACAGCAGCTAATGCGGTGGCTATGGTTGCAATCTTCAATACATTAGGTCGTATTATTCTAGGACCGTTATCAGATAAAATCGGCCGTTTAAAAATCGTTACTGGTACTTTTGTTGTTATGGCGGCTTCAGTTTTAGTTCTAAGTTTCGTAGATTTAAATTATGGTATCTACTTCGTATGTGTAGCAAGTGTAGCGTTTTGCTTTGGTGGAAATATCACTATTTTCCCGGCTATTGTTGGTGATTTCTTCGGTATGAAAAATCATAGTAAAAATTACGGAATCGTGTATCAAGGATTTGGATTTGGAGCGCTTGCTGGTTCCTTTATCGGTGCAATTCTAGGTGGATTTAAACCAACTTTCATGGTTATCGGCGTATTATGTGTCGTGTCATTTATTATCGCAATTTTAATTCAAGCACCTAAACAGAAAAAAGAACAAGAAGAAGAGTATCGCAGCGTAGCATAAGTGTATAAATCTTCTATAGCACTATGATTACGAAAAAGCATCCTATTAAATAGGGTGCTTTTTTTATGAGTTATTTTAACAAGGTTAAATTACTTTTGGAATTTTTTTAGGTGTAAAAGTGAGTGAAATATCCATTTGGATTATATTGGAATATAATAAATCGATATATCGTATTCGAAATATGTAATAAATCTTAAATAATAAAGAAGACATTCATTGGTATTTGCAATATATATTTTCAGAAAAATATTGAGAAAATATATACTTGAGTTTTTCATAAAGCATTTTAAAAGAAGGTATATACAGTTTATTTTCTTCAATTTTAAAAAGAGGAGTTTGAATTTAATTTATAATGTAAGTACTTTTAATGCTTTTTATGATTTTATTAAGAGGCATTAAAATGTTTTATCTGAAAAATAAAAAAAGATTGACAAGTTCATTGAGAAACATTATCATTTCGTTGTAAGAATATTAAATGAAAAACATTATCAGTAAATATTATTTTGATGAAAAGTACACTTGACCAATTAGTTTAGTAAGTGTATTATTTTTTACATCGATAACGATAATCATTATCATTAATTGTTTAATTAAATTAATTTTCAAATGAAAGGATAGAGGAAATGAATTTAGGGGAATTTGATGGGAAGACCGTTATAGTAACAGGTGCAGCCCAAGGTATAGGTAGTGTTGTAGCAAAAATGTTTTTAGAAAGAGGAGCTACAGTTATTGCAGTTGATCAAAATGAAGAAGTGCTAAATATGTTATTAAATCATTGTGCATCATATGAAACACATATGAAGACATTTCATTTAGATGTGAGTGATAGCACTGCTGTTGAAGAGGTAGTAAACCGAATTGAAAATGACATAGCACCGATAGATATATTAGTAAATGTTGCAGGGGTTTTACGTATGGGAGCGATTCACTCTTTAAGTGATGAAGATTGGAATAAAACATTCTCTGTAAATACTACAGGAGTTTTCTATATGTCCCGAGCGGTAAGTAAACGCATGATGGTAAGAAAATCAGGGGCAATTGTTACAGTTGGCTCAAATGCGGCGAATACTCCGAGAATGGAAATGGCTGCGTATGCTGCATCAAAAGCTGCAACGACCATGTTCATGAAATGTTTAGGATTAGAGCTTGCAGCATACAATATTCGCTGCAACTTAGTTTCTCCAGGTTCTACTGAAACTGAAATGCAAAGATTATTATGGGCTGATGAGAATGGAGCTAAAAATATAATTGCTGGTTCTCAAAATACATATAGACTCGGTATACCGTTACAAAAAATTGCACAACCTTCAGAAATTGCTGAAGCAGTATTGTTTTTAGCTTCTGATAAAGCGAGTCATATTACAATGCACAATTTATGTGTCGATGGCGGAGCTACATTAGGAGTTTAATAAAGTGAAACTTTAATTAGTGGGGGTTTTGTTCATCCCCCACTGATTATTAGTTGAACCAATCGGGCTTTTACGGGCAGTTGATCCCCACCTAACTTCTTTGCTTCCGCTGAATTTTGAGGTGCGGATCTTACTGCCCGTTAATGCGGGATAAAAAATTCAGGAGGTTTTCATACTATGAATGAACTTACAACCGTAAAGGAACTGTCAGAAAAATTATTAGAAGATTATAAAACTGAATCTTCGTTCTTTTTCGCTTCACCAACTCGAACGATATTGACAGAAGGAGAGTTTACTACAGTAAAACATCATGAAATTGAAAGTTTTCCAGAACTTGTACAAGCGGTATTAAGTAATGCAAAACAAGCCGGAAATCCGAATCCTATCGTTGTTGGTGCTTTGCCTTTTGATCGTAGAAAAGAAGTTCAACTTATTGTACCGGAATATTGGAGAATTACTGAGCGTTTACAGTTGGAGACAACAAATGAGATAAAACGAAATGAGAAACTGACATTTGAAATGACACCGGTTCCAGCTCCTGAAGTTTATATGAATGGTGTGAAGCAAGGGATTGAAAAAATTCAGGACGGAGATTTAAATAAAATCGTTCTATCTAGATCGTTGGATGTTAAATCTTCAGAGAAGATTGATAAACAAAAACTACTTCGCGAATTAGCAGAACATAATAAGCACGGTTATACATTTGCTGTGAATTTACCGAAAGATGAAAACGAGAAAAGTAAGACATTAATTGGAGCAAGCCCTGAATTGCTTGTTTCACGTAGTGGTATGCAAGTCGTTTCTAATCCATTAGCTGGTTCAAGACCAAGAAGTGACGATCCAGCTGAAGATAAAAGAAGAGCAGAGGAATTACTCTCTTCACCAAAAGATTTACATGAACATGCGGTAGTAGTTGAAGCGGTTGCTGCTGCACTTCGTCCGTACTGTCATACATTGCATGTGCCAGAAAAACCATCAGTTATTCATAGTGAAGCAATGTGGCATTTGTCTACAGAAGTGAAAGGTGAACTTAAGGATCCGAATACTACTTCTTTACAATTAGCAATTGCTCTTCATCCTACGCCAGCAGTTTGCGGAACTCCAATGGAAGAAGCAAGAGAGGCTATTCAAAAAATTGAGCCATTTGACCGTGAATTCTTTACAGGAATGTTAGGGTGGAGCGATCTAAATGGAGATGGCGAATGGATTGTTACAATTCGTTGTGCTGAAGTGCAAGAGAATACACTTCGTTTATATGCAGGAGCTGGAGTTGTTGCTGAGTCAAAACCAGAAGATGAGCTAGCAGAAACGTCAGCTAAGTTCCAAACAATGTTGAAGGCTTTAGGGTTAAGAGATAATTCGTTGAATGAAAAATAGGGGGAAGAAAGAATGTTAACAGGTTATACGGAATGGCCAAAAGAATTTGCCGATCGTTACCGAGAAGAAGGGTGTTGGCTTGGTGAAACATTTGGCGGAGTGTTAAGAGAGCGTGCTGAAAAACATGGAAATCAGATTGCAGTTGTAAGCGGTAATACGCATATAACGTATAGTGAGTTTGATAAAAAGGTAGATCGCTTAGCTTCAGGTTTACTGAATTTAGGAATAAAGAAAGAGGACCGAGTTGTAATCCAGTTACCTAATATTATAGAGTTTTTCGAAATATGTTTTGCGCTATTTCGAATTGGAGCAATTCCTATTTTTTCATTACCTTCACATCGAAGTAGTGAAATTAGTTATTTTTGCGAGTTTGGTGAGGCGAGTGCTTACGTTATTTCAGATAAGGCTCTTGGCTTTGATTACCGAAAACTAGCAAGAGAAGTAAAAGAAAAAGTGCCTACTTTACAACATGTAATCGTAGTAGGGGAAGAAGAAGAATTTGTGAGTATAAATGAACTTTATATGGATCCCGTTCCATTACCAGAAGTTCAGCCAAGTGATGTTGCATTTCTCCAATTATCAGGAGGGACAACAGGACTTTCTAAATTAATTCCTAGAACACATGATGACTATATTTATAGTTTACGTGTTAGCGCTGAAATTTGTAATTTAAATGCAGAAAGTGTCTATATGGCAGTTCTTCCAGTAGCACACAATTACCCGATGAGTTCCCCAGGGACATTTGGAACTTTCTATGCGGGTGGAAAAGTAGTGCTGGCAACTGGAGGGAGTCCAGATGAGGCATTTGCACTTATAGAAAAAGAAAAAGTTACGATTACCGCTCTCGTTCCACCATTAGCAATGATATGGCTTGATGCTGCATCTTCTCGTAATGACGATTTATCAAGCTTAGAGGTTATTCAAGTAGGCGGTGCGAAATTTAGTGCCGAAGTTGCAAAGCGCATTCGCCCTACATTTGGATGTACGTTACAGCAAGTGTTTGGTATGGCAGAAGGGTTAGTAAATTACACAAGACTAAATGACCCTGAAGAAATCATTATTCATACACAAGGTAGACCGATGTCTACATTCGATGAAGTAAGGGTTGTTGATGAAAATGATAACGATGTAAAACCTGGTGAAGTAGGTAGTTTATTAACACGAGGTCCATATACAATTCGTGGTTATTATAAAGCAGAAGAGCATAATGCACGATCATTTACAAAGGATGGATTTTATCGCACAGGTGATCTTGTAAAAGTAAATGGACAAGGTTACATCATTGTAGAAGGAAGAGACAAAGATCAAATTAATCGTGGTGGTGAGAAGGTTGCTGCGGAAGAGGTTGAAAATCATCTATTAGCACATGATGCAGTACATGATGTAGCAATTGTATCTATGCCTGACGATTATTTAGGAGAACGTACTTGCGCTTTTGTTATAGCTCGTGAACAAGCTCCAACTGTAAGTGAATTAAAAACGTTTTTAAGAGAACGCGGTATAGCGGCTTATAAGATTCCAGATCGAATTGAATTTATTGAATCATTCCCGCAAACAGGTGTTGGAAAAGTAAGCAAAAAAGAATTACGTAAAGTAATTACTGAAAAACTTATTACAGTAAAACGATAAAAAACTATTAAAATCGGAAGGAAGTGATTAGATGGCTATCCCATCTATTTCAGTATATAAAATGCCAATTGAATCAGAACTACCAAAAAATAAAGTGAATTGGACGCCAGATCCGAAACGTGCGGTTCTTCTAATCCATGACATGCAAGAATATTTTCTTGATGCATATAGCGATAAAGAATCGCCAAAAGTAGAACTAATTTCAAATATTAAGGTGATAAGAGA
The DNA here is from genome assembly GCF_001884205.1 of Bacillus sp. NH11B. Taxonomy (NCBI): domain Bacteria; kingdom Bacillati; phylum Bacillota; class Bacilli; order Caryophanales; family Bacillaceae; genus Bacillus; species Bacillus sp. NH11B. Next base: position 25,481 of record NZ_MAOG01000104.1, read on the forward strand.
AAGATGTAAGGAACTTGGCATACCAGTAGTTTATACAGCACAACCTGGTGGACAAACGTTAGAACAACGAGGGTTATTACAAGACTTTTGGGGTGATGGTATTCCCGCTGGACCGGATAAAAAGAAAATTGTCGATGAACTTACTCCTGATGAGGATGATATATTCCTAACAAAATGGAGATATAGTGCATTTAAAAAGACGAATCTATTAGAAATTTTAAATGAACAAGGACGAGATCAACTTATTATTTGCGGTATTTATGCGCATATTGGCTGCCTTTTAACAGCTTGTGAAGCATTTATGGATGGTATAGAGCCATTTTTTGTAGCAGATGGAGTAGCTGATTTTTCACTAGAGCATCATAAACAAGCATTGCATTATGCATCTAATAGATGTGCAGTAACGACATCAACAAACTTAATATTAAAAGATTTACAAAGTGTAAAAGGTGATGAGAGTAAAGGGATCACTTTACAGGAAGTGCACGAACTAGTTGCACAACTACTTCGTGAGCCAGTAGAGAGTATTAAAGTTGATGAAGATTTATTAAATAGAGGACTTGATTCGGTCAGAATTATGAGTTTAGTAGAGAAGTGGCGTCGCGAAGGGAAAGAAATCACTTTTGCAGATTTAGCAGAACGTCCAACTGTTGCCGATTGGTACAGTTTACTATCTTCACAAGCAGCACAGGTGTTGTAACAAATAGACTACATAATAAAGGGGTAGTAAAGAATGTCTAATTGTCAAAAGACTCGTCATTCGTTATCGTCTGCACAATCTGGTATGTGGTTTGCGCAGCAATTAGATCCGCTTAATCCGATTTATAATACTGGGGAATATGTAGAAATAAACGGAACGATTAATCAAGAAATTTTCGAGTTAGCTGTACGTAAAGTTATAACGGAAGCAGAGGCACTTCATGTTCGTTTCGAAGAGGATGAAATTGGCCCATGGCAAGTTATTGAGGGATCGTCAAAGTTTTATATGCATTTTATTGACGTCCGTAAAGAAGAAAATCCTGAAGAAGCTGCCAAGGTATGGATGAAAAATGATTTATCCATACCGGTAAATTTAAAAGAAGATAAATTATTTACTGAAGCACTTATTCAAGTTGAAAATAATCGTTTCTTTTGGTATCAGCGCATCCATCACATTGTGATGGATGGCTATGGGTTTTCACTTCTTAGCCAAAAGGTAGCCAATGAGTATACATCACTTATAGAAGAAACAAATAAGAATGAAAAGCAATTTGGCTCTCTTGCAAAAATTGTACAAGAAGATAATGAGTATCGTGGATCTAAACAATTTCAGGAAGATCGTACTTTTTGGTTAGAGAAGTTTGCAGATGAACCGGAAGTTGTAAGTTTGGCAGAACGAGCGCCGAGAACATCAAATGGATTTTTACGAGAAACCGCTTATTTATCAAATGCTAATACGAAAACTTTACTAGAAGATATAAACATTTCGTTAACGAGTTGGCCCGAATTTATTGTAGCCGTAACAAGTATTTATATGCATAAATTAACAGGTGCAAATGATATTGTTTTAGGTTTACCGATGATGGGGCGTCTTGGTTCTGTATCTATTCATACACCAAGCATGGTAATGAATTTAGTTCCACTTCGTCTCACTATAGCTCCAAATATAACTCTTGCGGAATTCATACAGCAAGTTTCTAAAGAAATTCGAGATGTACGTCGTCATCATAAATACCGTCATGAGGAATTAAGAAGAGACTTAAAGTTACTAGGTGAAAATCAAAGGTTATTTGGACCGTTAGTGAATGTTATGCCTTTTGATTATGGGTTTAACTTTGCTGGAAATCGTGGTATTACACATAATTTATCAGCAGGACCTGTCGATGATTTATCGATAAATGTATATAAGCGCTTCGATGAAAATGAGTTAATGATTCATTTTGATGCGAATCCGGAAGTTTATAGCGACACGGAACTAGCATTGCATAAAGAAAGATTTATGAATCTATTTGAATTAGTGATAAATAATTATCATAAAGACGAGCCAATTGGAAAAATAAACATTACTCTTCCTGAAGAAAATCATAAAGTTTTATTGGAATGGAATGAAACGAAGAAAGCTGAAGAGCTAATTAATCTACCTATATTATTTGAAAAACAAGTACAAAAAAATCCAAATAAAATAGCAGTTACTTGTAACGGGAAAAAACTTACGTATAAAGAGCTAAATGAACGAGCGAATGAATTAGCAACCTATTTAGTAGAAGAAGGAATACAAGCAAATCAGTTTGTAGCCTTAGTATTTCCAAGATCAATAGAAATGGTAGTTAGTATGCTAGCAGTTCTAAAGGCTGGTGCAGCGTATTTACCGATAGATCCAGAATATCCAGCCGAGCGAATTCATTATATAGTAAATGATGCAAATCCAGTTTGTATCATAACACATTCATCTGTTTCATCTACTTTAGTTATAGAAAATGATATTAAAAAAATCATATTAGATAGCGAAGAAACGAAAATAGCGTTAAAAACATATTCTCATATGAATCTACCATTTAAAAATGATGAATCACTTTTAAACCCAGCGTATACAATTTATACTTCAGGATCAACCGGAAATCCAAAAGGTGTAATTGTTACTATGAAAGGTTTAAGTAACTTCTTATTAGCTATGAAAGATATGTTTTCATTAAATGAAAACGATCATTTATTAGCAGTTACAACGTTTGCGTTTGATATTTCTGCTCTAGAAATTTATTTACCTCTTATTAGTGGTGCAAGTTTAACAATTGCACAAAAAGAAGTAATCCAAGAGCCTTCTGCGTTAACGACATTGTTACAAGAAGAAAGAGCGACAATTATGCAAGCTACACCGACGCTCTGGCAGGCGTTAATAACTGAATATCCAGAGAGGTTACAAAGGCTAAACGTACTTGTTGGTGGTGAAGCTCTTCCGGCACATGTAGCAAATACATTAAAAGAATTAGGTTGCTCTATAACTAACTTATATGGACCAACTGAAACGACTATTTGGTCTACTTTCATGAACATTGATGAAAGTGAAAATGGTATACCTCCTATTGGAAGACCAATTTGGAATACAGAAGTGTATGTTTTGGATGCAGGGTTACAACCTGTTCCACCAGGAGTTATCGGTGAATTATATATTGCAGGAGAAGGACTTGCGAACGGATATTTAGGAAAACCGGAGTTAACGGCTGAACGATTTGTTGCAAATCCATACGGAGAACCAGGGAAGCGTATGTATCGCACAGGTGATCTTGTGAAATGGCGTAACGACGGTGTGCTAGAGTACGTGAGCCGAGCAGATCATCAAATTAAAATTCGTGGTTTCCGAATTGAATTAGCTGAAATAGAAATGGTATTACAACGACATGAAAATGTTCAACAAGCGGTAGTAATGGTACGAGAAGATCATCCAAATGATAAACGGATTATTGCGTATATCGTTGCTGAAGAGAAGGAAACGATTCATCTTGCAGAAATTCGCTCTTATGTTTCAGAAAGTTTAGCGAATTATATGGTACCATCAGCATTTATTGTGCTAGAAGAATTACCGTTAACACCAAATGGTAAGGTTGATAGAAAGAAATTACCTGCTCCTGATTTTAATGGAATGAACAATGAGAGAGTTGCTAGAAATCCGAAAGAAGAAATACTATGTGATTTATTTGCAGAAGTACTTGGTGTTTCGCGAATTAGCATTGATGATAATTTCTTTGAAATGGGTGGCCATTCGCTTCTTGCATCTCGTCTAATGGTAAGAATTCGTGAAACGTTAAGTGTGGAATTAGGAATTGGAAAACTATTTGAATCGCCAACAGTTGCTGAATTAGCGAAACAATTGGATCGTGCAAAAAGCGCAAGGCCAGCTATTAAGAAAGTAAGTAGACCAAATGAAGTTCCACTTTCATTTGCACAGCGTAGGTTATGGTTCTTAAATTGTTTAGAAGGTCCAAGTCCTACTTATAATATTCCGTTAGTCATTCGTATGTCTGGAAAATTGAACGAGGAAGCACTGCAAGGTGCCTTTTATGATGTAGTGAAGAAACATGAAACACTAAGAACAATTTTCCCTAACGTATTAGGTAGTTCCTATCAGAAAATTTTAGATATGAAAAACTTAAATCTAGAAATGATTATAACAAAAACATGTAAAGATGAATTAGAAAGTATGCTTTCAGAGGCGGTAAGACATAGCTTTAATCTTGATGTTGAGCCAGCAGTTCGTTTACAACTTTTTAAAGTGAGTGATAACGAACATGTTTTACTAATTCTTTTACATCATATTGTAGGAGATGGATGGTCATTACAACCGTTAACGAGAGACTTTACACTAGCTTATAAAGCACGATGTCAAGGTGATAGTGCTCAATTAGAAACCCTTCCAGTTCAATACGCAGATTATTCACTTTGGCAACAGCAACTACTAGGTGACGAAACGACACCAGAAAGTCTTATTTCAACACAATTAGACTTTTGGAAAGAGGCACTACAAGGTTTACCAGATCAAATGGAGTTGCCTACAGATTATCAGCGTCCAGTGGAAACGAGTTATCGCGGGGAAACAATTCATTTTTATATAGATGAAGGTATGCATAGTAGGTTAGTAGAGCTTGGTCGTAAAAATGGAGTTAGTTTGTTTATGGTGCTGCAAGCGGGACTTAGTGCACTATTTACAAGATTAGGTGCTGGAACCGATATACCAATTGGAAGTCCGATTGCCGGAAGAAATGACGATGCGCTATCAAATATAGTAGGTTTATTTGTAAATACATTAGTGTTACGTACAAATACATCAGGAGATCCAAGTTTTAAAGAATTATTAAATAGAGTAAAGCAGGTAAATCTTGCAGCTTATGAAAATCAAGATGTTCCATTTGAACGACTCGTTGAAGTGTTAAACCCAGTACGTACCCGAAATAGTCATCCGCTGTTTCAAGTTATGTTAGCTTTCCAAAATACGCCTGAAGCGACGTTTGATGTCCCGGATTTAGAAGCGAGCCTTGAAATTCAAAGTGTTGGTTCTGCAAAATTTGATTTAACATTTGAAATTAGCGAGAGTAATGGAGTTGATGCTACTCCAAACGGCTTACACGGATTGTTAGAGTTTAGTACCGATTTATATAAACGTGAAACGGTTCAAAAAATAATAGAACGATTCATTCTATTATTAGATGATGCAGCGAAACATCCGGATCAATCAATTGGTAGATTAGAAATATTAACTTTAGCAGAGCGAAATACAGTTTTAGAAAAGTGGAATGGTGGTTTTCAAATTGTGCCTGAAATGACATTGCCACAATTATTTGAAAAGCAGGCTCATGTAAATCCAAATTCTATTGCTGTCGTCTTTGAAGGTGAAAAGCTAACTTATGAAGAGTTAAATAGAAAAGCGAATAAAATAGCTCGTTCGTTAATAGCAAAAGGAATCGGTCCTGATCAACTCGTTGCTTTAGCGATGCCGAGATCTTTAAATATGGTTGTGAGTTTACTTGCGGTTCTTAAAGCAGGAGCAGGTTATCTTCCATTAGATCCAGAGTACCCGTCAGATCGTATTTCATTTATGCTTCACGATGCGAAACCATCATGTGTTTTAACAAATTTAGATGTGGAAATTGAATGTGATGAGGCACTAAAGATTTTAATTGATGATGTGAACGTAATAGAAGAAATTGAGAAATATAGTGAAGACAATATTGATGAAATGGAGCGTATGAAGCCGTTATCTCCTTCACATATTGCTTACGTTATTTATACGTCAGGCTCAACAGGTAGACCGAAAGGGGTTATGATACCTCATCAAAATGTAGTAAGACTTTTAGGAGCAACTGATCATTGGTTCCAATTTGACGCAGACGATGTGTGGACGATGTTCCATTCATACGCTTTTGATTTCTCGGTTTGGGAAATTTGGGGACCTTTATTATATGGAGGGCGTTTAGTTGTAGTACCACATACTGTAAGTCGCTCGCCGAAAGAATTTTTACAGCTTCTTGTTAAGGAAAAGGTTACAGTTTTAAACCAAACTCCATCAGCGTTCTATCAATTGATGCAAGCAGATCGTGAAAATGAAAAGATTGGTCAAAAATTATCTTTACGATATGTTGTTTTTGGCGGAGAAGCACTTGAACTAAGTCGATTAGAGGATTGGTATAGTCGCCATCCTCATAACGCACCGAAACTTATTAATATGTACGGTATAACGGAGACGACGGTACATGTTAGTTATATTGAGTTAGATGAGAGTATCGTTTCTTTACGAGCAAATAGTTTAATCGGGTGCAGTATACCAGATCTTAAAGTATACGTATTAGATAACTATTTACAACCAGTGCCACCAGGAGTAGTTGGAGAAATGTATGTTGCAGGTGCTGGACTAGCTCGTGGATATTTAGGAAGAGCTGGATTAACTGCTGAACGCTTTATCGCAGATCCATTTGGTAAACCTGGTACAAGAATGTATCGTACAGGAGACTTAGCTCGCTGGCGTCAAGACGGGACGTTAGATTATATAGGACGTGCAGATCATCAAATTAAAATTCGTGGATTCCGAATTGAATTAGGGGAAATAGAAGCGGTCATAATGAAACACGATAAAGTTGAACAAGTAGCCGTTATTGTCCGAGAAGATCAACCAGGGGATAAACGATTAGTTGCTTATATCGTCGCATCAAATAATGAAACGATTGATACGAATGAAATGCGTCAGCATGCTGGAGGTAGTTTGCCAGATTATATGGTTCCATACGCTTTTGTAGTAGTAAATGAGTTACCTTTAACTCCAAACGGTAAATTAGATAGAAAGGCATTGCCAGCTCCAGAATTTATTGCATCATCTTCTAGCCGCGGACCGAGAACACCGCAAGAAGAAATGTTATGTGACTTGTTTACAGAAGTTTTAAGTGTGTCTCAAATTGGAATTGATGACGGATTCTTTGATCTTGGTGGTCATTCACTTCTTGCTGTGCAGCTTATGAGTCGTATTAAAGAGGCACTTGGAGCTGAACTGAATATCGGAACTTTATTTGCAGCACCTACTGTTGCAGGTCTTGCTGAAAGACTTGAAATGGGAAATGGGCAAAGTGCACTTGATGTGTTACTTCCATTACGAGCAAGCGGAGACCAATTACCACTATTTTGTGTACACCCAGCAGGTGGATTAAGTTGGTGCTATGCAGGACTTATGAAATCTTTAGGAACAAATTATCCAATCTATGGTGTACAAGCGCGTGGTATCGCTAAAAATGAAGAACTTCCAAAAAGCTTAGAGGAAATGGCGGCGGATTATTTAAAACATGTTCGTGAAGTACAGCCTCACGGACCATATCGTTTGCTTGGTTGGTCGCTTGGAGGAAATGTTGTTCATGCAATGGCGGCGCAACTACAAAATGAAGGAGAAGAAGTAGAATTACTCGTTATGCTCGATTCTTATCCTGGTCACTTCTTACCGAATACGGAAGCGCCTACTGAAGAAGAAGCGTTAATCGCATTACTTGCTTTAGGTGGATATGATCCAGATAACATGGAGGGTAAACCACTTACTATGGAAAGTGCGGTTGCAATACTTCGTAAAGATGGAAGTGCATTAGCAAGTCTTGAAGAAGAGACTATTTTGAACTTGAAAGAAACATATGTAAATTCGGTAGGGTTGTTAGGAAAATATGTACCGAAAGTTTATAACGGGGATATTTTATTCTTTAGATCTACTGTTATACCAGACTGGTTTGATCCTATTTCTCCAAATACATGGCTAAATTATTTAGATGGAGATATCGTGCAACATGATATTGATTGTAGACATAAGGATTTATGTCAGCCAGGGCCGCTTACAGAAATTGGACAAGTGCTAGCGAAATATTTGCAGAATAAGAAAGGGGTAAGTAGAGTATGACGAATCCATTTGAAAATGATAATTACACATATAAAGTATTAATGAATGAGGAGGGCCAGTATTCTCTCTGGCCGGCCTTTCTCGATGTACCTATTGGATGGAATGTCGTACATGAAGAAGCTAGCAGACAAGTTTGCTTAGAATATGTTGAATGTAACTGGAAAGATTTGAATCCAAAAAGTAATCAAGTTAGCGAAAAAACATTAGTAGGAAAACGATAATGAAAGCAAAAATAAATCCAAAAGTAGTTGTAAGCATCGTTTATATAACAGCGATGTTTATGGCTGCGATGGATGCAACGATTGTGAATGTAGCACTGCAAACGATAAGCAAAGAACTGCAAGTGCCCCCATCTGCAATGGGAACAGTAAATGTTGGGTATTTAGTTAGTTTAGCTGTTTTCCTTCCGATTTCTGGTTGGTTAGGAGATCGCTTTGGTACGAAAAGAGTATTTTTAATTGCTCTTTTCGTATTTACAATTGCCTCTGCTTTATGCGGAATGGCTAACGATATTACTTCATTAAATATTTTCCGTATCATTCAAGGTGCTGGTGGAGGGCTTTTAACACCGGTCGGAATGGCGATGTTATTCCGAACATTTTCACCAGAGGAAAGACCGAAGATTTCCCGGTTCATTGTACTTCCAATTGCTGTAGCACCAGCGATTGGACCAATTATTGGTGGTTTCTTTGTAGATCAAATGTCTTGGCGCTGGGCATTTTATATTAATCTGCCGTTTGGTATCATTGCGTTGCTATTTGGACTTCTATTTTTAGCAGAGCATATTGAAAAATCAGCTGGTCGTTTTGATTCTCTCGGTTTTGTTCTTTCAGCACCAGGTTTTGCGATGCTAATCTATGCACTTAGCCAAGGACCATCAAAAGGTTGGATTTCTCCAGAAATAATAAGCACTGGGATAGCTGGGATTCTGTTCATTACATTGTTTATTATTGTAGAACTGAAAGTAAAGCAACCGATGTTAGATTTACGCTTATTAAAAGAACCAGTTTTTAGAAAAATGAGTCTCATATCCTTGTTTTCATCTGCTGGTTTACTAGGAATGTTATTTGTTTTTCCGCTTATGTATCAAAAAGTAATCGGAGTTTCCGCGCTGGAATCAGGTCTTACGACATTCCCAGAGGCGATTGGATTAATGATTTCTTCACAGATTACGCCATGGTCATATAAGAAATTAGGAGCTCGAAAGGTAATCTCTATTGGATTAATAAGTACAGCGGTTATATTTGTTTTATTAAGTTTTGTAAATCACGATACGAATCCATGGCAAATACGGGCACTATTGTTTGGCATAGGTATTTTCTTAGGTCAATCTGTCGGTGCAGTTCAATTTTCTGCATTTAACAATATCACACCACCTTCTATGGGGAGAGCAACTACTATATTCAATGTGCAAAATCGATTAGGATCTGCAATAGGAGTTGCTGTTTTAGCTAGTATACTATCTGGATTTGGAAGTAATAGTGTACAAAATGATGCTCCAGCCGATTTCTTGCCATATCAAGCAGCATTAATTGGATCGGCAATATTTTTACTTCTAGCATTACTATTTTCTTTACGTATTTCTGATAAAGAAGTAATGTCAAAGAAGAATAAAAAGCCGTTATCTGTATTACAAAAAGAGAAAGAAGTTGTAAATGAATAAGTTGTAGCATGTTAATACTCTTTTGAAATAAAGTGATATTGGCATTTAAAAGGAGAGAGTTTACATGATAGAAAGTAAAGTTGTAGATTCTATACCAACTTTGAATGAGAATGATTGTCAAATATGGTGGGCGAGAATTTCAGATTTACAATCATGGCATTACAATTTACTAAATGATGTAGAGAGAGAGAAAGCAAATTCATATCATCATTCGGCAGATCGTGCACGTTTTATAATAGGTTGCGTAATTAGTAGAATAGTCCTTGGAAAGATACTTTCCATGTCACCAGTTCAAGTGCCGATTGATCGAATGTGCCCAGTATGTAAGTTACAACATGGTAGGCCGCAATTACCAGAAGGTATGCCACAATTATCAGTTTCACATTCGGGTGAGTGGGTTGTCGTTGCATTTACAAAATCTGCATCTGTCGGCGTTGATATTGAACAAATGAATCCAAATGTAGACGTGATGAAAATGGCAGAGGGCGTATTAACAGACATTGAAATAGCACAAGTTATGAAATTACCTAATGAGCAGCGACTAGAAGGATTTTTAACATATTGGACTCGAAAAGAAGCAGTGCTGAAAGCGACAGGTGAAGGGCTATTGATTCCACCAGTAGAAATTACTGTATCAGCTCCAAATGATCCTCCTAAATTGTTGGTTTTTAAGGATAGACAAGAGTTAGCAGAAAATACAAGGATAAAAGATGTAAGACCTAGTTTAGATTATATGGCTTCCATTGCAATATTTAGTAAAGAAGTAACTGAAATTAAGCAGTTAGACGCGGTATCGCTATTAAATTATAAATCAATTTAATAAAATATTTTATAGAAGAGGTGTTCCTCATGTTAGTGGCGGAAAATAGAAAAAGTGAATTAACTTATAATGTACAAGCAATTAAAAATATTTTATTTTCTAGAGATACATCATCTATTCTTGCTTTAGAAAAGCTTTTGAATGATACAGTTCAATTTGATGTTCTAGAACAAGAAGTAATGGATAGGCAGTACATTCCGAAAGAAGCAAAGAATTTCTTTGATAAAAACGGAACATTTCTTTATCGTGTATCTAATGTTAGTTATAAAGGCAAGGTGTTATCTGAAAATCTAATTTTTGCGGACACTTCGTTTTTACCGGACACGATAAAGAGTGAATTAGAGAGTGAAAATATTCCAGTTGAAAAGCTTATAGAAAAGATGGAAGTAAGAAGAAACGTATTATACGAAGGGTATCAGCCTTCTGGAAATATTATCGAGTTGTTTGATGGATGCTCGGTAGCGGCAAATGTGTATCCAACTAGAAAATATCAAATTGTAAGTAATTGCAAATGTATATTTTATATTTGTGAAGTTTATCATGCAGAGAATATAAAGGAAGTACTTAAATAAGAAATAAACAAAAAAACCAGCCATTTTATAGGCTGGTTTCTTGTTTATTTAACAGCTTCTTTTAATTCTTTACCTGCTTTAAATGCTGGAACTTTACCAGCTGCAATCTGAATTTCTTCTCCAGTTTGCGGGTTACGACCTGTGCGAGCAGATCTTTCACGCACTTCAAAAGTTCCAAAGCCAATCAGTTGAACTTTATCGCCAGATTGTAATGCAGTGGCAATTGAGTCAAATACAGATTGTACAGCTGCAGAAGCGTCCTTTTGAGAAATATCAGCTGATTGTGCCACATTTTTAATTAATTCTGTTTTATTCATGTTTTCACCTCATAAAAATTTTTTAGAAAGAATGTTTTAGTATAATGGATAGTAAAGATAAGGCTAACTTTGTGATTAGAAAGAATGCTGTATATTAATGTTAATTTCGTTGAAAGAAACTGAATCCCTGCAAATTAAAAGGGATTTATTAAGAATTGATGCATACGACAAGCTATAATATGAAGATGAGGGGGAGTATACAGATGATTTTTCGTGAAAAGAATGAGAAACAAAGTATATTAATTCGTCAACATGATCATGGTTTTTTAGCTGGAGAGATTGCAAAGCATATAAAAGAAGAATTTTTTGAAGGTAAAACATATTTAAAAGAAACAGTTGATGCAATATATGAGCATGACAGAGGATGGATAGAGCTTGATAAAGTACCAATTTTGAATGATGCTAAAAATATTCCATATACATTTATGGATTGTCCAAGTTCATTACGCTTTGTTTTTTATACGATTGGTTTGAATGAAATTGAAGATTCTAATCCATACGGGGCGCTACTTTGTAGTAAGCACTTTTTATCATTTCCATTAAATGAGGAAGATGAAGAGATGATGTCTTTTTATAAACATGAATTAGAACGACAAAAAAGAATTTTGAAAACGCTAACAAATGAACGATATGCGATGTTCGATAAACATTATAGATTATTAAAGTTGTGTGATGAACTTTCTTTATATGTATGTATGAATAAACCTGGTGTAAAAAAGAAAGATGAAATTGATTTATTTAAAGATGGTTTTGAAGGAACAGAAATGTTTAATAGTAAGGGGGAGAAGCCTATTCAAGCTGAATGGGTGGATGAAGAAACAATTCAAATTACACCGTTTCCATTTAAAGCGGAATTTTATACGTATGTAAAATATAAAACTATAAATAAACATGAAATGAATGAAAAAGGGATTGTAAAAGCTGATAGAGAATCGGAAATGAAGAAGCAAAACATTCGTTTCATACAATAAGGAGACGATTTAGATTGAAAGATTACATGTTAAAACAGTTTAATTACCATGCTTGAGCTAATACACGATTATTCAACCGACTAAAAGAGTTACCAAACTATGAGACAATTTTTAATGAACAGATACAGAGTGTATTCCCCTCAATTAAGGATACTTTTTTACATATTTATATTACCGATCACGTATGTTTACACATATTACATGGTAAAAGTATGATTGAGGCAATATAAAATCGTGAAAAACTACAAAAACAAGTCGTTACATGAATTAGAAAAAATGTTTATAAATATGGCAAATCAGTATAAAGAATTTCTAAATACACTAAAAGAAGTAAATGCTGTATTTGCTATTGAGAACCCTTATGTAGGGAAATTAGAAACTTCAATTTTAGAGCTAGTACCACACGTCGTAAATCATTGTACATATCATAGAGGGAATATAACAGCGATGCTTCGTCAACTATGATGGATTTTGTACTTTATTTACATATGGTTCAGAAGGATGGGGAGTAATATAGTTTGAAAAAAAAAATGCTCATTATATATGAGTCATTCCTTTTTTGATAGATTAACTGTGACTTTAAAATAAAGTTATACTGTTTAAAGAAAGTGTTATTTATGTTAATCATGAAGGGATATTCTTAAACTAACAGTTGTGTTTGTTTAAGTGGACAATAATTAAAACCCACATATTTTGAACAATCATTTTTCAAAATGTGTGGGTTTATTCTATATACAATCGATATTTGTAATGAAATTTGAACTGATTTTATTTCAAGCAAACATTAACTTGCCTGTTTTTTATTGTGTTTTTTTAATTTCTCTGCTTGTAAAAACCGATTTGTTTCAGCGACAACTACACCACTTAATCCAATTAGACCAATTAAGTTTGGAATCGCCATAAGCCCATTCGCGATATCGGCAAATGTCCATACAACACCTAACTTTAAATTAGCTCCAATAGCAATCATAACGATAAAGATTGCTTTATAATATCGTACAGCACCTTGTCCAAATAAATAAGCTACACACTTCTCACCGTAATACGACCATCCTAAAATAGTAGAGTAGGCGAATAATATAATGGCGATACCGAGAATCATACTACCAGCAGTACCGAATACGGATTGGAATGCTAATGTTGTAGCTTCAACTCCGGTTTTACCAGATTTCCATGCACCTGTTGTAATTAATACAAGTCCTGTAATTGTACAGACGATAAATGTATCAAGAAAAGTACCAGTCATAGAAACTAAAGCTTGTTTTGCAGGTGAATCTGTTTTTGCTGCAGCCGCTGCAATAGGAGCACTACCTAAACCAGCTTCGTTCGCAAATACACCACGCGCCATTCCTATTTGAATAGCTGATGCAACTGTCGCTCCAATAAAACCACCAGCGGCTGCTGTACCTTGAAATGCACCAGAAAAAATAAGTGAAAATGCTTCTGGAATTTGATCAAAGTGATAGAAAATAATAATAAGACCAGCAATTATATAAAAGAAAGCTTTAATAGGAACGATAAATCCCGTCACTTTCCCGATTTTTTTTACACCGCCTAAAATAACAATAGCGATTAAAAATGACATGAATATACCAGTTAAAGCAGGGGGGAAAGAGAAGTTGATTCGCATTGCCTCTGCAACTGAATTAGATTGCACCATATTACCGATACCGAAAGATGCAGCTGTGCCGAATATAGCGAATAAAACAGCCAGCCACTTTTTCCCTAAACCACGTTCTAAATAATACATTGGTCCACCGGAGTATTCACCATTTTCATTACTAACACGGTATTTCACCGCAAGGATTGCTTCGGCATACTTTGTTGCCATTCCGAATAAAGCAGTAATCCACATCCAAAAGATTGCGCCGGGTCCACCAATTGTTACAGCAGTTGCGACACCCGCTATATTTCCCATACCAATCGTTGCAGCCATAGCTGTCATCAGTGCTTGAAAGTGACTAATATCTCCAGAAGATGATGTATCCTCTGATTTTTTAAAAGCTAGTTTGTGAGCGTATATTAGTTTACTAAACTGTAAACCTTTTAAGCGCACTGTGAGAATGATACCAGTTCCAACGAGTAGCAACAAAGTTGGTAACCCCCACACATACTGATTAATTTGTTCTAATACTTTACTTACTGTCTCCATCTGTATTCTCCTTTTTTAGAAAAAATAAAAACCACTTCAAGGAAATGAAATGGTCTCTGGAGAAACAAGGAATAGAAAAATAAACCGATACAAATCGGCATTTTCTTTCGCTTGTCTCTGTCCTTTTTACCTGAGAGATTATCCGCTAGATTAGCGGATTTGCTCCTTCGGCGCTCTTTTTCCTCCGCGCTATTAAAAGCGAGAGGGAGTCTCTCCAGAGATTCGTCCCCATGCAGTTCTACTTGTAACCAAGACCTGAGAGTTTCAAAGTTGGTATTACAACTTTTTGCCCCGTCGGTAGATCAATAGACCTTCTCCTGAATGGTTCATCCGAATTATAAAATTCAAAACTTAAACGCATTGATTGTGTATAGAATCAATAAAAACATTATAGATATACAATTAGTGAAATGCAATCATTTTTTATTTTGAAATAGTAAACAGTTTTATTTTTTAGAAATTCCTAATTTATCCTTAACTTCATTTAAAGTAGATAAAGCAATGACAATATGTTGATCGGCAAGCCCTAAAGCCTGTTTTGTATTTTCAATTATTTCATTGGTTGGAGTAGAATTATTGTATTTATCAATAATTAAATCTGCTGCATTTTTCATGTAATTTGATGCGGATTTAAACTGAGTTCTGAATTGGATTAGTTGTTTTTGTATATGTATATCCGTTATGTTTTCTTAGATTTTTATCGTGTCTATTTCGTTCATAATTGTTTCATATTGTTTGGAAACTGCACTCATTGTAATTAATAGTTTATTGCTATCCACTGAATCTCCGTTCGTGTTAATCTCTTCCCAGGCAGGCAACCAATCTTTTTCGATAATGTCATTATAATTAGTAGTCAATTCCTTAATTTTAGGTTGTAATTTAGTTTTGAATGCTTTTGTATCAACTGTTTCTATGGTTACTTTTTTGTTATTATTTTTATCTTTAATTGTGTAGAAAATGGTAATGGAAATGATAAAAATAGAAATTACAACCATCCATTTATTAAAAAACAATTTCTTCAATGTGCAACGCCTCCAAAAATAAGAAACTTATAATTACAATATACAACAATAATGTTATTGAAGGTAGAGAATATAAGCAGTAGTGGTTTGAATTACAATTTTTATATACGTAAATAATTAAAATAGGTAAAATGTTGAAAGTAATATGTGAGAAAAGGGGATTTTTAGTGGAAATGAACAGAAAAAAACTAGTTTCAAATATTTCAACAGCTATGTTATTAGTTGGTTTACTTGCACTCATATATATGAACAAAGAATCCAAAATTGAAGATTTTCCAATACCAATGTCAGCAATACATGTTAATGATGATAATGAAGGGAATTATCAATATATAAGTGTTATGCCTATTACGGAGGCAACCGGATGGGAGAACTTAGGGGAAAACGGACATACTGTTAGTTTTAAAAAAGGGGATCGGAAAGTAACTGTATTACATTATCCGGGAGAGATTACTTATTATTTATTTGAAAAGTAAATAGAATGAGCCATAAACAATGAGGCTTTCCTAATTTGTTTATGGCTTTTTATATATTAAAAATTGAAGTTTGAACGATATTATGAAGGGGAATTTTATATAGAAGAGAATATAAAAATGATATAAGAAAATATAAGGAGATATATTCTATGAGGAACGAAGCTTTACATGCGGTAGAGGAATATCGTAAAGATTTAAATGCTGGTAATATTGAAAAAATAAATAGTTGGGTATCAAATGATTTTATAGGTTACTTTGGGTATTACAGTGATAGAGACTATGAGGTATACCGAGGCGATACATATAAAGAAGATAATATTGAAACATTAAAAAGTTATGAAGGACAAAATCCTTATTGGAAATATAAAGACTTAACACATAGTTTAAGAATGGAGAACGAACTGATATTATCTGCTATTGTAGAGTTTTATTTGCAGGATAAAAAAATAGCATCTGTTTTAGCGATGGAAGTTTTTAAGAAAGAAATGGATGGGTGGAAGTTATATAGACAGCATATGGAAAGATATGCGGAATAATTTGAAGGATGCTGATTTTATGTAGATTATCAATTTAAACGTAGTATCTTGAACTATCTGTTACTTATCTAAACTTGAAGTGGTGCACTCCTACGAATACTAACATATCTATTAGTTATTTTAGTAAGTTTTATTGTAGTTACTGTAGCTTAAGGATTTCTGATATCAATGTCAGAAATACATATTTACCAGGATAATGAAGTTATAACTGTATCACATGATTCCGAACAGAATAGTTATTATGTATTTGAAAAATGAATGATGATAAAAGAGATAGAACGTAAACGACCCTATAGGAGTGTTTACGTCCTATTTTTTTGTTTTTAATTCTGAATTATTCGAATTATAATATGTGTAATATGGGGAGTAAAACAATATTTTGAAGGGGAATGAGTTGATAAATTGCCAAGAATAAAAAAAATAGGGCGTTTTTGTCCTGTGGATGATCAAGGATTTATTATAAACGATGCACATTTGAATAAAATTCAGCCTGTGTTTTGGGAGGTAATACAAGAAATAAAGGATACTTGTTGTCAATTGTTACGGGATGATTTGCATAGTGTTTATATAAGAGGTTCTATTCCAAGAGGGATTGGAATAGAAGGTATTGCAGACGTAGATATGATTATTTTAGTTCAAAAGGACCCTAAGGCAATAAACTTAAGCTGGAGAAAGAAGCTAGAAGTCCAAATTACACAGCAGTTTACTTGTATATCAGGAGTGGAGTTAAGTTTTTATAGTGAAAAAGAAGTAATAAACTCAGAGGATTTTTCTTTTATAGGATTTATGATTCAAACACATAGTGTGTGTATATTGGGTGAAGACGTAAAATTATTTTTACCTAAATATAAAGTAAGTCAGGAGATAGCGTATGAACATCTCATTCATTTGCGGAAACAAATTGAACAAGCACACAAAGAGTTAATTCATAATCAAGACGAGGATGATATAGAGGATTGCTGTCGGTGGATTATGAAAATAATAATCAGAGCCGGTCTAGCATTAACAATTGATAGAGAAGGGCTTTATTCCAGGGACTTATACCCAGCGTATGCACTATTTAGTAAGCATTTTTCCGAGCAAAAAAAGAATATGAGGAAGGCATTACAATATGTAATTGAGCCTATAAAAGATATAGAAGAAATTTTATCGTTTTTAGATACCTTTGGTAATTGGTTGATAGAAAGAGCGGTGGATTATTTGAAGAATATCCGTTTTTAATTCATCATAATTTTGTTATGTAAACAAAAGGTATTGAAGTAAAGTAGATGAGTGAGGGATTTGGATTTTTATATTGTAGATGTCTTCTCACGAGGTAAGTATACAGGGAATCAACTTGCAGTGTTTATGGAAAATCAGGAAGTTTCCAGTGAGGAAATGCAGACAGTAGCAAAAGAAATGAATTTTGCAGATTACTATGGAATCCCAGAGGATACGGCAACAGGAAGCTCAAACGAATGTTTAGCAGCGTATCTTCTAAAATATCGTTATTTTGGAACAGAAAAGGTAGATATGCGTGTTGAACAAGGATATGAAATAAACAGGCCTTCTTTAATACATATACAAGCTGAAAAAGTAGCGAGTAAAATTAATGTTAGTGTAGGCGGAAAAGTAGAAAGTATTGCAAGTGGGAAATGGATCGTATCATATCAAAAGGGGGAATAGAAATGCTATTAAAAACAATATTTTGCAAGGTGGAAGAAGAGAAAAGGGAATTGTTTTCTGATGCGCAAGAAAAATGGCGTGATTTACAATATTTAGACGGATTCTATGGACAATTTGGTGGGTGGAATGAAGATGAAGCATGTGTGTATACTTTATGGAAAGATAGAAATGCATATCAATCATTCATGAATGACGCCCATGATACAATTTTTTTTAATAGTAATCAAGAAGGCACATATACTTCCTGCAATATTGAAATGTTTCAAACGTTGTATGATATAACAGAAATTTCTTTGAAAGACGTAATTGCACAAGGTTCATTTGTAAGAGTTGCAATTTGCGATGTGGGGGAAGGGAAAGAAAAATACTTTTTACATGCGCAAGAAACAATTTGGAATAAAGGAATGGAAAATGCAAAAGGGATATTAGGTGGAGTTGTAGGGAAGTCTTTAAAGACTGAAAATCGTTACATAGTATTAGCGTATTGGCAAGATGAAATAGCACATGAACGTTATATGAAAGAAATTTTTCCTGCGTTATATCAGTTAGCAAATGTAAATGATTATGTTGAAAATATAAATGGGAAGAGAGTTATTCGGAAGGAAGAATGGTCTGTTGCCACTTCTAAATAAAGTTAGAATTTATTAGAGTAGCTAGTTTCGAAAAAATCGATTAAGAACGTTTATTCTTGTATAATTGCTTTGTACAAGAATAAGAGGGGGTATTTAAATGAGTAAAGTTTTAAGATTTGAATTGCAAGTCCCAAACCCTGAAGAAGCTATTCAATTTTATACAAATAGTTTTGGATGGAAGTTTGAAAAAATGCCTGGGCCACATGACTATTGGTTCATTATAACGGGTGAAAGCAATCGACCTGGTATCGATGGTGGATTAATGAAATCACCTGATGGTGCTACTAGAACGACTAATTCGATTGAAGTACCTTCAGTTGATGAGTACATAAATAAAGTCATTGAAAATGGTGGACAAGTAGTTGTACCTAAAACCGCTATTCCTAATATGGGTTACTTTGCTTATTGTATAGATAATCAAGGGCTTCTTTTTGGAGTATGTGAAGAAAATATTGAAGCGTAAAAAATTAGGGGATTTCGAAATTATCTTGTTTGTTGAACGATATTGAATGATGTTTTCAATTAAAGGTTATAATTATTAAAAACCCTTTTGTATAAAAGCTAGCACAATTTTAGCTGAAGAAGGATCCATTTTGATTATTTTCAAAAGGATTCTTTTTTGTTTTTCACATATTGTGAGTTATTTAGGCATCATTAATCAAACTTATATCGGTATATTATCTATGAAAAAAGTAAATAAATGATGATATATTCAAGGGTTAATCTATGGACTGCTAAACAGTTTGAGGTGAAAAGGAAAAGAAGACCAATTATTTTCGTGTAAACATGTAATTAAGTGAAGACGTCATATACCCTTTCATGTTAATATATTTAAGTTATAATAGGAGGCTTACCCTTTTGTATTGTACGGTAGAAGCAGTGTGAGCTTGAAATTTTTTATGAAAAGGATGTGCCTAACTTGCGTATCAATAAATTTATTAGTGAAGCTGGAAAAGCGTCTCGACGTGGAGCAGATAAGTTAATTAACGAAAGAAAAGTAATTATTAATGGTAAGGTTGCAAAAATTGGTGACCAAGTAAATCCAGGTGATGACGTACGAGTAAATGGAGAGCAACTTCGTATTGCTCGAGACCATGTGTATATCGCTTTAAATAAACCAGTAGGTATTACATGTACAAGTGAAAAAGCAGTAAAAGGTAATATTATCGATTTAGTGAATCATCCTTTACGAATTAGTCATATTGGACGTCTCGATAAAGACTCAGATGGTTTAATTTTATTAACGAATGATGGCGATATAGTTAATGAGATTTTACGTGCTGAAAACAAGCATGAGAAAGAATATATCGTTTCAGTAGATAAGCCGATTACACCTGATTTCTTAGAGAAAATGGCAGCGGGTGTTAAAATTTTAGGAACAAAAACACTTCCTTGTGAAGTAACACAGTTATCAAAATATGAGTTCCAAATTATTTTAACACAAGGGTTGAATCGTCAAATTCGCCGTATGTGTGAAGCTTTAGGTTATCAAGTATACACGTTAAAACGTACGAGAATTATGAATATAGAATTGAATAATTTACCAGTTGGGCAGTGGAGAGATTTATCGAAGAAAGAGAAAAGACGTCTATTTTCAGACTTAAATTACGAACCACAAGATTGGTAAAATTGAGAAGGGGAAATCAAAAATTTATTTTTGGTTTCTTTTTTTATTAAATAAAATATCTTTTTTAAACACTTGCAAAAATAAAATGAATAAGATAAAGTAAATAACAATTAATGGATGTACTTTTAAAAGCAAAGAAAAGGACACGAGTTATTTTACCCGGTTATACAGAGAGGGAAGGAAAGCTGAGAACTTCCTAACGCAGAAAAATAACTTACCACCTTAGAGCTGCACTAGGGAAACTAAGTATCTAGTGCCGTGTATGCGACGTTATCGCAAAGGAAGCCATTGCATTTTGTGATGGGAATCTGGGTGGAACCACGGATATAAGCATATTCGTCCCTATTTTAGGGATGAATATGCTTTTTTGCATTCAATTTCATAATAAGCGAAGAAAAGGACACGAGTTATTTTACCCGGTTATACAGAGAAGGAAGGAAAGCTGAGAACTTCCTAACGCAGAAAAATAACTTACCACCTTAGAGCTGCACTGGGGAAATTAAGTATCTAGTGCCGTGTAAACGACGTTACCGTAAAAGAAGCCATTGCATATTGTGATGGGAATCTGGGTGGAACCACGGGTATAAGCACGCTCGTCCCTATTTTAGGGATGAGTGTGCTTTTTATTATGAAATGGAGAGATGAAAAATGAAAGAACAGATGATTGAAATTAAATTTCCAGATGGTAGCGTTAAAGAATTTGTGAAAGGCATTACTTTAGAAGGAATTGCTAGTTCGATTAGCAGTAGTTTAAAAAAGAAAGCAGTTGCAGGAAAAGTTAATGATCAGTCTTTTGATTTACGCCGAAATATTGAAGAAAATGCGGAAGTAGAAATCATTACTATGGATTCAGATGAAGGGGTAAAAATTGCAAGACATTCTGCTGCACATATATTAGCACAAGCTGTGAAAAGAATTTATGGTAATGTGAAGCTTGGAGTAGGACCAATCATTGAAAATGGATTTTATTATGATATGGATCTTCCGAGTAGTGTAAACGTAGAAGATTTACCGAAAATCGAAAAAGAAATGAAAAAGATTATAAATGAAAATGTAAAAATAGAACGAGTTGAGGTCTCGCGAGAAGAGGCAAAAAAACTGTTTAAAGAAATGAACGATCACCTGAAATTAGAACTTTTAGAAGCAATTCCTAATGGGGAAAGTGTAACACTATATAAACAAGGTGAATTTGTAGATTTATGTAGAGGACCACATTTACCGTCAACAGGCTATTTGAAAGCCTTCCAATTAACTCATGTTTCTGGTGCATATTGGCGAGGCGATAGTAACAATCAAGTGCTTCAGCGTATTTATGGTGTTGCATTCTCTTCTCAAAAAGAATTAGAAGAATATTTACATTTTGTTGAGGAAGCAGCAAAGAGAAATCATCGTAAGTTAGGTAGTGAATTAGAGTTATTTATGTTTTCAGAAGAGGCTCCAGGAATGCCGTTTTACTTGCCGAAAGGACAGATTATTCGCAATGAATTAGAAGCATTTTTAAGAGAAATTCAAAAAGAGTACAATTATCAAGAAGTACGCACTCCGTTTATGATGAACCAAGAATTATGGGAGAAATCAGGACACTGGGGGCATTACAAGGACAACATGTATTTCTCAGAAGTAGACAATAAAAGTTTTGCATTAAAACCGATGAACTGCCCAGGACATATGCTTATGTTTAAAAATAAATTGCATTCTTATCGTGAATTACCAATTCGCATGTGTGAGTTCGGTCAAGTGCATCGACATGAATTTAGCGGGGCATTAAACGGATTATTAAGAGTTCGTACTTTCTGCCAAGATGATGCTCATTTATTTGTAACACCAGAACAAATTGAAGATGAAATTAAATCCGTAACGGCGCAAATTGATTACGTATATAAAACTTTTGGATTTGAGTATGAAGTAGAGCTGTCTACTCGTCCAGAAGATTCAATGGGTGATGATAAGTTATGGGAGCAAGCAGAAGCCGCATTAGAAAATGTATTACATTCATTGAATTATAAATATCGACTAAATGAAGGTGACGGCGCATTTTATGGACCGAAGATTGATTTCCATATTAAAGATGCTTTAAATAGAAGTCACCAGTGCGGTACAATTCAGCTTGATTTCCAAATGCCAGAGAAATTCGATTTAAATTATATAGATGAGAAGAATGAAAAGAGAAGACCAGTTGTCATTCACCGAGCAGTTTTAGGATCTTTAGACCGCTTTTTAGCAATATTAATTGAGCACTTTGGAGGCGCGTTCCCAGCATGGGTAGCACCAGTTCAAGTGAAGGTAATTCCAGTTTCAAATGCAGTACATGAACAATACGCAAATGAGGTTGTAGATAAATTAGCACAAGCTGGAATTCGTGTTGAGCAAGATATGCGTGATGAAAAATTAGGGTATAAAATAAGAGAAGCACAAATGCAAAAAATTCCTTATGTTCTTGTAATAGGGGATAAAGAAATGGAAAACACAGCAGTAAATGTACGAAAATATGGGGAAGAGAAGTCGGATGTTGTTTCGCTAGATGTATTTGCGGCAAGTATTGAAGAGGAAATAAAGAATAGAAAATAATAATTGATTAGAAAATACGCCATTATAATGAAGTGAACTCGAATAATGGCACATGAAAAAAACACCTCCTGAATTCGCATACTAAGTATGTCAATTCAACGGAGGTGTTTTTCATTTGAAGGGAAGAGTACATTACCCGAATGAAGTAAAGTGGAAAGTGATTGATTTGATATTGAAAGGCCCCCAACATTGTAGACATATCTAAAATGTTGGGGGCCGATTTGTTTTCTAGTTATTCACTTATTAAAAGTAAAGCTGTTAACTTGCCTTACAAATTTTCTTCAAAAAGTTTCGGTAAAAATTTGCTGAACTCACTCATTTCTTCTACATTGTGTTTATATAAACCACTTAGATTAATAAATGGTGGTAATCCTTTTGGGAAAATGAATGTAGAGGTCATAACTGTACCGTTATCAGATTGTTCGTATTGATGTATTACTTGTGAAATGACATCGTCATCATCATCTAAACATGAACCTATTAAAACATGGCTGTAATGGATATTGATAGGGCAATCTTTAGGATCTTCCCATCTAATTCTTAGCGGGAATTCCAGTCCATCCCCCGCAGATTCGATTGAAGCTGATATGGCTCCTACGTGTCCATGTACTTTAGGGTCAATTAACCACTTAAAATCAACATGTTCTTCTGGGTGCCATAGTTTATATCGTTCAGGGTTATCAATATTATCCCACCACCAGTCAATCATTTCTGGTGTTACGTCATTCAATTTATGTTCAACTACTAGTGATACTTGGTTTTTCATTTCTATACCTCCTGTTTTTTTAAAACCAACATGGTGTTGGTTATTTGTATTAAGTATTATAGTATGGGTATCTTATGTGTTCAATAAACAGAAATAGCTGATCTGTTGTATTCTGAACATTATATAAAAATATGTCTAAAAAAATTAAAGAGGTAAAAAGTGGAATGTGTATATGCTGATTTACGCGTAGCTCGTACTAAAGAAGCGATACGTGATGCAATGCACTAACTGAATTAATAAATGACAAAGGGTTTGATTCCATTACGGTTAAGGATATTACAGCTAGGGCCAATATTAATCGAGGGACATTTTACTTACATGGGGAAAATATGATAAAGAAAAAGCTATTGAATTAATAGTAATCATAGTCATGGATTTAGCAATACATTGGAATAGTGAAATTGAGCAACGAAAATGGAAGTGCTCTATTTTAATGTCTATGAGAGAAAAAAATAATGATTATGATACTTTATTAGAGAATGTAGCTAACCTGTATAGTGATTTTAATTATCCAGAGGATATGAAAGGGTTTATTTATTATTTAGAACCGGATGAAGGCTATGATTCAAGTAAGTATACCAAAAATGAAAATATTAGACGACTGATAGATAAACTAGATTCATTCTTACAAAATGAACAGAAAGCTTTACAGGAGGTTTAAATCGTAAGAATAAACCTTTAGAGGATATTTTATAGTAAATCGAGATTCCTTTACAAAGTCGTAGGTTATACTCCTACGGCTTTTATCATGCATTATTTAAGTGAAAGCTACTTTTTTTGAAGAGAATGAAAGATCCAATGCTAGTTCGGATGGTTTTCGATTTGAATCAATATGCTACTTTCCAAATCGATTTACATGTACTGTAATGTAGGGACTTAAATAACAAATAACGACACGTTTTTTAGAAATGTTGTTATTTGTTGCTTATTTGTCTTCTATTTGTTGTTATTTGTTATTTATCCGTCTTGTATTTATTGTTTATTTGTTGTTTTTATCTATGGAGAAATATGTAATGATGCATATCTAAATAAAGGGGATCGATATGCAGAGTGTGATTAAATTATATTAAACAAAATTCAAATTATATTAATTATTTTATATATATTAAAAATGACGCCATTTAACTAAGTATATCAAGTTGTAACTGCTATAATTACTTAAAAAAATTAAAAAATCATTTTATAAGTATAACATTTTCATTCGTATTAATACTTAATAGTTAAATTATTGAATGTAATCGACAAAATTCTACTATTTACGTATTAAAAATTTAATGTTTTAATAAAGGTGTAAATGGTATGACCACTCAAGGGGGGAGAAGATTGCACTAATAAATGTGCAGTAAAGTTGCAAGTAACATTATGTTGAAATCAATTATCTTAATATTATGTCGATTTTAAAAGGGGCTAGAATCTCGAAAGTATAGCATTTGAAAAAAGTGTTTTAAGTTTCTACATAGCAAAAATGATTTTATTCCGTAATAAAAGTATAAGCAATGTACAGTATAAATTCATCTTTTGTAATCTTGTAGGGCCCTGTTGACAAAACTAGGAGAGATATTATGAAATTATTATCAAAAAGGTCATGGCAGGGTTAGCAGTAGCAGCAACTCAAGAGAAAAATAAATATTATACTTATCATTGGGCAGTTAATTCAAATATAGGTGATGAAATTTTATTATTTACTTCCAAAAAATTTAATATTCGAATTAAAAGAAAATAATATCCTTACTTTCTATGAGAAGTAAATAATAACGAGGTTTAACACTCTATCCGAAAGATTTCTCCTTCCTAGAGCATGTGACAAAAAGAGCCTAGCGCAAGGTCGTTCAAGATGTATGTGTAAGATTGTAAATAGACAATAGTAAAGGGGCGTACGGAATGAAAAATAAAATAATTTCAGGATTTTTTATAACATCAATTGTAACTGGGGCGACTATTCCTATCAATACTCTCGCAACACCAATCGTTCATGCAGAAACTCAACAGGAAAGCATGGATATTTCCTCATCATTACGAAAATTAG
Organism: Bacillus sp. NH11B; assembly: GCF_001884205.1. Lineage (NCBI taxonomy): Bacteria > Bacillati > Bacillota > Bacilli > Caryophanales > Bacillaceae > Bacillus > Bacillus sp. NH11B. The sequence goes on from NZ_MAOG01000104.1 coordinate 51,188, forward strand.
GTGCACAATCTAAATTAATCCAAACATATATTGATCAAGGTTTAATGAGCCCTAATGTACAGCTAGCAGAAGTCCCAGCTTTAAATACAAATCAATCCCTAATCAAGCAAGATATGAAGGAATGGTCATCAGAACTTTATCCACATTTAATTCTAGTAAATTCAAAAAGTAAAGGGTTTGTAACTAAATTTAATAACTATTACCCAGCATTAAAAGAGTTTGTAGACAATAAAGAAGATAAAGAAGGGTTTTTGGATAGACTTGAGGTTCTTCAAGATATGACTATGACGAATCAAGAAAACGTACAAAGACAGATTAATGAATTAACAGATCTTAAATTACAGCTGGATAAAAAACTTCAAGATCTCGATATGGATGTAGCAAAAGCACAGGGTGTACTAAGTTCAGACGGAACAGGGAAAATAGATCAGCTAAAAAATGAATTACAAAATACCCAAAAATCAATTCAAAATGATTTACAACAAATAGCATTATTACCAGGAGCTTTAAATGAACAAGGGTTTGTTATATTCAAAGAAGTCTATAACCTTTCAAAAGATATCATTGAACCTGCTGCTCAAACTGCAGTAGCAGCGTATAACAAAGGCAAAGAAATTAACAACTCTATTATAGAAGCAGAGAAAAAAGCAGAGCAAGAAGCGAAAGAAAAGGGTAAATCTGCTCTAGAGATTGAAGCTGCCAAAAAAGAAGCCCGTGAAGCAATTGAGAAAAGCAAACAAGCTGAAATAGCTGCAGCTGCAGTTGCAAAAACAAAAGAGTATGACCTTACGAAAGCTATTGACCCTGAAAAAATTAAGAAAACATATAGTGCTTTCGCTGAAGTAAATAAATTAACAGCAGAACAGCGAACACATTTAGCAGATTTAGAGACACAAAACCAAAAATTTTATGATTTAACTAAGAACCTAAAAATAGCAGATTTACAAAAATCAATGCTTCTTATTATGCAAAATGATTTACATACCTTTGCATATCAAGTAGATGTAGAACTTGACCTACTAAAACGTTATAAGGAAGATTTGGGTCTAATAAAAAATAGCATCACAAAATTATCTACTAATGTTGATACAACTAACCAGCAGTCTCAAAAAGATACATTAAGACAATTAAAAAATGTAATAAGTTACCTTGAAGAACAGGTCTATAAATTTTAATATTATGTTTTTGGAAATCTAAAAAGATTATAAGAATCTAGCGAAAGAATGAGAAGGAGAATAGTTATGAAAAAATTTCCATTTAAAGTGTTAACTTTAGCTACTCTGGCAACGGTTATAACTGCTACTACCGGTAACACTATTCATGCATTTGCACAAGAAAAGACCGCTCAAGAACAAAAAGTAGAGAATTATACATTAGGGCCTGAGGGACTGAAGAAAGCATTGGCTGAAACAGGATCTCATATTCTTGTAATGGATTTATACGCAAAAACAATGATTAAACAACCGAATGTAAATCTATCCAATATTGATTTAGGTTCAGAAGGAGGAGAATTAATCAAAAACATTCACCTTAATCAGGAACTGTCACGAATCAATGCTAATTATTGGCTAGATACAGCGAAACCAAAGATTCAAAAAACAGCACGTAATATTGTAAATTACGATGAACAATTTCAAAATTATTACGACACATTAGTAGATACTGTACAAAAGAAAGATAAGGCAGGCTTAAAAGAGGGTATAAATGATTTAATAACTACAATTAATACAAATTCAAAAGAGGTTACAGAAGTAATTAAGATGTTACAGGACTTCAAAGCAAAACTATATACAAATTCTACAGATTTTAAAAATAATGTAGGCGGCCCAGATGGAAAAGGTGGATTAACGGCACTATTAGCGGGTCAACAAGCACTAATTCCACAACTTCAAGCTGAAATTGAGAAGCTACATTCTACTCAGAAAGAACATTTTGACAATGTATTAGCATGGTCAATTGGCGGTGGATTAGGAGCAGTTATTTTAGTTATTGGCGCTATTGCAGGAGCGGTAGTGATTGTTGTGACTGGCGGTACAGCAACACCGGCTGTTGTTGGTGGCCTTACAGCTCTTGGTGCAGCTGGAATTGGTTTAGGAACAGCAGCTGGTGTCACGGCATCTAAGCATATGGACTCCTATAACGAAATTTCTAACAAAATCGGACAATTAAGTACAAAAGCTGATCTCGCTAGCCAAGCTGTTATTTCGCTTACTAACGCGAAAGACACTTTGGCATATCTGTATCAGACAGTGGATCAAGCGATACTGTCTCTAACGAATATTCAACAACAATGGAATAAAATGGGGGCTAATTATACAGATTTGTATGATAATATCGACCAAATGCAAGAGCATAAACTCTCGTTGATACCTGATGATTTAAAGGCTGCTAAACAAAGTTGGAATGATATTCATAAAGATGCAGAATTCATTTCGAAAGATATTGCTTTTAAACAAGAATAGAATTTAAAAATCATAACCTATATTGGAGGAATATAAAATGATTAAAAAAATCCCGTACAAACTAATCGTTGCATCAGCTCTTTTAACTATGACAACAACTTCTATAGTCTCACCAGTAGCAGCTTTTGCAAGTGAAATTGAACAAACTAACAATGGAGATACGGCTCTTTCAGCAAATGAAGCGAAGATGAAAGAAACTTTGCAAAAGGCTGGGTTATTTGCAAAATCTATGAATGCTTATTCTTATATGTTAATTAAAAATCCAGATGTGAACTTTGAAGGGATTACTATTAATGGATATGTAGATTTACCTGGTAGAATTGTACAAGATCAAAAGAATGCAAGGGCACATGCTGTTACATGGGATACGAAGGTGAAAAAACAGCTTTTAGATACATTGACGGGTATTATTGAATACGATACAACATTTGACAATTATTATGACACAATGGTAGATGCGATTAATACAGGAGATGGAGATACTTTAAAAGAAGGGATTACAGATTTACGAGGTGAAATTCAACAAAATCAAAAGTATGCACAACAATTAATAGAAGAATTAACTAAATTAAGAGACTCTATTGGACAAGATGTTAGAGCATTTGGAAGCAATAAAGATCTCTTACAGTCGATTTTAAAAAACCAAGGTGTAGATGTTGAGGCTGATCAAAAGCGTCTAGATGAAGTTTTAGGATCAGTAAACTATTATAAACAATTAGAATCTGATGGGTTTAATGTAATGAAGGGTGCCATTTTGGGCCTACCGTTAATTGGCGGTATTATAGTGGGTGTAGCAAGAGATAATTTAGGCAAATTAGAGCCTTTATTAGCACAATTACGTCAGACTGTAGATTATAAAGTAACATTAAATCGTGTAGTTGGAGTTGCTTACAATAATATTAGTGAAATGCATAAGGCGCTTGATGATGCTATTAATTCTCTTACTTATATGTCCACGCAGTGGCATGATTTAGATTCTCAATATTCGGGAGTACTTGGACATATTGAAACTGCCTCTCAAAAAGTGGATCAAAATAAATTTAAATTCTTAAAACCTAACTTGAATGCAGCGAAAGACAGTTGGAAAACATTACACACAGATGCGGTTACTTTAAAAGAAGGAATCAAAGAATTAAAAGTGGAGCCTGTTACTCCGCAAAAATAAGGAAATATTAATTCTGTTACAAAGTCACCTAAAACATAGAGAATCTATGATTACGTTGTTAAATAGTAATGCGACAATTAATAAATCCTTATACACCAGAAAGGCGGAGTCTCATTAATGACTTCGCCTTTCGTCTTTATAAAATTTGTACCCAGATACCAAGATAACCGTGCTGTATTACAGATTTTCAAAAAATTTGAAAGGCGTTGCTTTTAAAGAAGAATAGAATTAAAAATCAAAACCTATATAGGAGAAGTATAAAATGATGAAAAAAATCCCTTATAAAATACTCGCTGTATCGACACTTTTAACTATGACAACAACTTATGCAGTTACACCGGTAGCAGCTTTTGCAAGTGAAATTGAACAAACTAACAATGGAAATATGTCTCTTTCAGCAAATGAAGAACAGATGATAAAAACTGTGCAAGATGCTGGGTTATTTGTAAAATCTATGAATGAATATTCTTATTTGTTAATGAATAATCCGGATGTGAGTTTTGAAGGAATTACTATTAATGGGTATGCAGATTTACCTAGTAAAATTGTACAAGATCAAAACAATGCAAGAGCACATGCAGTTTCATGGAATACGAAAGTAAAAAAACAGCTTTTAGATACATTGACAGGTATTATTGAATACGATACAAAATTTGAAAATCATTATGAAACATTAGTAGAGGCGATCAATACTGGGAATGGAGATACTTTAAAAAAAGGGATTACAGATTTACGGGGGGGAATTCAACAAAATCAAAAGTCTGCAAAAGTATTAATAGAAGAATTAACTGAATTTAAAAATGCTATTGGAGAAGATGTTAGAGTATTTGGAAGCCATAAAGAGACCTTGCAGTCTATTTTAAATAACCAAGGAGCTGCGGTTGAGGATGATCAAAAGTATTTAGAGGACCTTTTAGGACAAATAAACTATCAGAAAGACATAGAATCTAAGGGCTTAGACATGGTAAAGATCCCCTTTCTCCCAACATTGATTGCTGGTGGGATAATGATAGGTGATGCAAGAGGTAAGTTAGGCTGGCTAGAGCCGGAATTAACAAAATTACGTCAGAATGTAGATTATAAGATAACATTAAATCGTGTAGTAGGAGTTGCGTTTCATAATATTAGTGATATGCATAGTGCGATTGATAGTGCTATTACTGCTCTTACTTTTATGTCCACGCAATGGGATGATTTAGACTCTCAATATTCGGGCGTACTGGGACATATTGATACAGCTAATCAAAAAGCTGATCAAAATAGATATAAATTCTTAGTACCTAACTTGAATGCAGCAAAAGATAGTTGGAAAACAATAAGAACAGATGTTGTCACATTACAAGAAGGGATAAAAATTGCAGAGAAAAAAGAACAAGATTTTATGAATCAGCTTCGTCCATCAAGCGTTTCCTACTTTTATAAAAAAATTCATAACGCATATACATTTGAAATAAAGACCGGATCAAATGCACCAAATGCGTCTTATAAAGTTATGAATTTAACTAAAAACACGGTTCATAATATGTGGGGGGGAGGACCAAATACAAGCATGTGGGCTGACTGGCTTTCATTTAATCTAAAAGATGAATTTGCGGTGGTAGCAGTAGTGGATGGAAAAGAATATGTTGTATATAAAGACAAAGTAGAAAATATAATGAACTGAACCTGAAAATGAATGAGCAAAAAGAAAGAGCTTTTTTTGCTTTAGTAATTGCCAACTTTTTTATTTGATAGACGTGTAAATAGACTACTATTTTAGTAAGTCGATGAAAAATTTGTCGAAGTATTGAATATTTAAACCGCGTAGGCAAAACATTTAAATATACGCCTAAAGGTCCAGAAGGCCTTATTGAAAGTGACGTATATACGGAAGTTTAAAAATAAAATTAAGGATAGCTTTTAAATGGATTGGCTACAATATTGATTGTGGAGGTGAGAAAGGTGAACAAAAAACAACAAGGTTACAATAAGGAAACTTCTGGTGCTAGCATCCAAAGTACAAATGCTAGCTATGGTATAGAATTCGCAACTGAAACAAATGTACAAGCAGTAAAACAAGCGAATGCACAGGCTGAGGCAAAGAAAGCACAAGCTTCAGGTGCACAAAGTGCGAATGCTAGTTATGGTACAGAATTTGCAACTGAAACGGATGTGCATGCAGTGAAACAAGCGAATGCACAAGCTGAGGCAAAAAAATCCCAATCTTCTAGTTCTAATCAATAATGAAGGAAAAAGACTTCTCTATCTTAAGAGAAGTCTTTTCTCAGACCGTGGAGAAAGTCTTCTCCACGGCCTATTTTTGTGTCTGAGCCTTTATAGAAGGGGTACCGCCAGCATTTTTGAAAAAAACAAGCTAAGCAAAAAATATAATAAGCCGCCCATATGGACAGCTCATTTACATAATTCTCATTATCGGAATTCAATGTATCTAGAAATGAATAAATATGATCTACTTAACATTAGCCTCCGTTATCAGTAATTGGATAACTACTTAAAACAGAAAAGGAATTTGCCAGTTTTTTTGCAAAACTTAATGGTGGTTCAACAGATTGGATATGAATATACATAATCAATGGTTTCATATATAACCAATGATTATGTAAGGCGCTAACAATAATCCCTTGTTGAACAATTGATTGTATAAATAAAGGAATTTCTTCTTGTAAAATAGCGATTTCCCCTAAGTTCAACGCATTGCCATTTTGATCTAACGATTCAAAAGATATCCCAACCGGTATCACAGAGGTGCTTGGTCGTCCTTGAACAAACACTTTAATATTACGACGCAAGGAGACAGAACAAACACCCTGATTTATGTTGCTCTTTCCATTAAAAATTTTAGCAAATTGCTCACAAAGGAAATTAAGGTTGTTCATAAATCTGATGCCCCTTTCTTAGCAGATAAAAGTTACTTCATAAATATTAATACTCGTCCATTAGCTTTTATATAAGTAATTTAAGAAATTCCCATAAAGAAAAGACACCCATATATGAAGTGAACCCAAATAGTGGTACATGAAAAAACATCTTCTGAATTCGCATACTAAGTATGCAAATTCAACGGAGGTGTTTTTTATTTGAAGGGAGGGGTACATTGCCCAGAAGAAGTAAAGTGGAAAGTGATTGAGTTGAAAAAGGATGACTATTCAAATCGTACCATTATGGAAATACTCGAAATTAAAAATGTTTCCCAAATTTAGACATGGATGAAATGGTATCGTACAGATCCAACTTATTATTTTCAACAACCTGTAGGAAAACAATATCCTTTTGGAAATGGGCCGAAAGAGCTAAGCGAATTGGGCAGATGGTTTAGGTGTTTTGATATGTGTCCCGTTTTCTGGTTCACTTCAACTTCAAAATGGTGTGTTTTCTTTTTTACCTTACAAAATTGTAAGGTAAATGTAAGAGAAATCGAATGAACAGGTCTTAGAAAGATGAGAATATTAAGGGGTGATATAATTCATATTTCTTTTTAGTTCGAAAAGTTAAAAAATTTAAGGGTTTATATGACAAAAAGATAAGAAATATGTGAGAAATTTATTCTATACAAAAGGGATGGAGTGAAAGAGATGTCAACAAATGTAGTTACTGTAGAAAGTGTAGAAAAAACGTATGGGAAAAGAAATGAGAATCAGTCAAAAGCATTAAGGGGTGTTTCATTAAGTATTAAAGAAGGGGAGTTTGTAGGGATTATGGGTCCTTCTGGATCTGGAAAAACGACATTACTAAATGTGATTAGTACACTTGATCAAGCGACAGGTGGAAGTGTAACAATAGCTGGCACAAATATTACTTCTATGAAGGGTAATGCATTATCAGATTTTCGTTCTCAAAAATTAGGATTTATTTTTCAAGATTTTAACTTACTAGAGAATTTATCAATTTATGAAAATATCGCTTTACCACTTTCTCTGCAAGGTGTACCGTCAAGTGAAATTACTGGGAAGGTAAATGGAGTAGCAAAGAAATTAGGGATTACTGAAATTTTAACAAAATATCCGACTGCTGTTTCTGGAGGACAAAAGCAAAGAACAGCGGCAGCACGAGCTTTAGTACATAATCCAGCAATCGTATTAGCAGATGAACCGACTGGGGCACTTGATAGTAAAAACGCAAAAAGCTTATTAGAAGCGATGCAAGATTTACATGAAAATCACAATGTAAGTATTTTGATGGTTACACATGATGCATTTAGTGCAAGTTATTGTGAACGTATTTTATTCATTCAAGATGGTCTTCTTTATAAAGAATTAAAGCGTCAAGGAACACGAGAAAGTTTCTATCAAGACATTTTAGGTGTGCTTGCTCATATGGGCTCAGCAACTGAGTCTAAGTAAGGGGGCGGGACTATATGTTATTCAAATTATCACGTCATAGTATGAAAAAGATGTTAAAAGATTATATGGTTTTACTTATTGGTCTCGTTATTAGTATTAGTATCTTCTACATGTTCCAAACGATGGCGATGAATAGTGAATTTACAAAAGATAATAGTCTCATTAGTAGTATTAGACTCGTCTTCTGGGTTGGTGCAATATTGCTTGCTTTCATTACAGTTTTTTACATCATATATGCCAATTCTTTCTTACTCACATTAAGAAGAAAAGAACTTGGTATGTACATGATGCTTGGCGCGAAAAAGAAAAAAGTAGCACAGTTATTATTTATTGAGACTTTTGGTATGGGTATTGTCAGTATTATTATTGGGATTTTAGTAGGGATGTTACTTGCTAGTGTAGCAGGGAATTTTTTAATGAATGGAATGGAAATTTCAGCAAAAGGTAATTACGCATCTGTGTACACACCAGCTATATTAGTTACATCTATTTTCTTCTTAATATTATTTTTCATTACTGGTCTAATGAATAGTATCCGATTATTACGTAAAACAGAATTAGAGTTAATACGTGAAGATGAAACACAGGATGAAGTGAAAAAAAGTAAAACTCGCACAGTTATTATGACAGTACTAGGTGTATTGCTAGTAAGTACAGGATACTATTTTATGGTAAATATAAAAATGTTTGCTGAACTAGGCTTTATAATAGCGACAATTGTTACGACATTAGGAACGTATTTCATTTTTAGTTCGTTACTCCCACTTTTTGTAATGAAAATTAAGGGGAATAAAAAACGAAATGAAACGGGATTAAATAGTTTTACTTATGCACAGTTACGTTTTCGAGTAACTAGTTTATCGAGAGTATTAGGCACTGTAGCGATGTTAATTGCATTAGGCGCAGGTGCGATGACGGCAGGTATGGCGTTCCAAAAAAATGTAGGTATTATGACAGACTTTTCTCGTGTATATGATGTTGTAATTCATGATCCAAATGAACAAGATAAAGCTTCATTAAAAGAAATGGAAATCGTTGAAGAAAGCAAGTACAAGTATAAAGTAGATGGAGAAGCGGTTTATTATTTACGAAACGACTTAACTGCTAAACCACCACTTGTTTCAGATCACTTTGATACAAAAACTTTAAAAGAGCCTGCTCGTAAACGTGTGGCTGAACCTTTAACTGAACCTGTCTATTCTGCTTTAGAAGCTCCTGAAGCAGCGAATAAGCTTCCTCATATGCCAAAAGATTGGGAAGATGCAGTTGTAAGAGAAATACAAATTACACATAATCAATTTAATGGAAAACCTGTAAGGATTGCAGATGAAGAACACTATAAAGGAATTCAAGGAACAGAACACACTGTAACATTAGCAAAAGTAGATGATATGAAAAAATATAAACCGTTGTTAATCGAAATAGATAAGAGACAAAAAGAACAAATTGAAAAAACAACAGGTACAAAAGTAGACTTATTTACGAAAATGACAATTTATCAATTTATGAACAGTTTCATGAGTGGGACAATGTTTATGGGATTTTTCCTCGGAATTGCCTTTTTAGCAATGATGGCAAGTTCTCTTATGTTTAAAATATTAACGGGTGCTTCTCGTGACGTACGCCGTTATGAAATGTTAAGAAAAATTGGTGTGAGACGTAGTATGTTAACAAAGAGTATATATAAAGAAATTTCATATTTATTTATCTTCCCAGCGATTATTGGAATTTCCCACGTGTTAGTAGGGCTTAACTTATTTAGCTTTATATTAGTTGACCCGTTTGTAAAGGTGTGGGTGCCAATAGGGATTTTCTTAGTCATTTATTTCATCTATTACTGGATTACCGTCCAACTTTATAAAGGTATGGTAATGCCGAAAGAAGAAGTAGCGAAATAAAATAGTTTAATGGAAAAGTCCTTGTATGAAAACAAGGGCTTTTTTAATAGGATGTTCTTTATAAAGAAGGGAAAGATTGGATAATAGTCGAAAAATATAACAAGACTTCCGAGAAATGACTGAAATAATACTATTTTGTCGAGAGAAAGGATATTACGTATGAAAGAAATGCTACAGTTATTTCGCAACAAAGTGTACGCACGTTTTTTTCTAGCAAATATTTTAGAGCGACTTGGTTCTATGATTGCTGGAATTTCTTTAATGTTTTATTTGTTAAATCAATACGGAAAACAACCAGTTTACGCAACGATGACGCAAATTATGATTGCATTACCTGCATTAATCTTTTTTCTATTAGTAGGGACAGTAGTGGATCGTTTTGATAGACAGCGTATTTGTACGGTAAGTAATATATGTTGTTCGCTTTGTAATATTGGAATTCTAATTTCGCTTTATTACGGGATGATTATACTCGTCTTCATATTTTTATTTTTGGAAAATGCATGTATACAATTTTTCTCTCCATCAGAACAGTCGATGATACAGGGGGTAGTTGAATCAGACCAATATGGTGTAGCAGCGGGTATGAATCAAATGGTAAATAGTTTGTATGCTTTGTTTGGTGTAGGAATTGCAACAATGGTGTATTGGACTTTTGGAATTTACGGAAGCATTTTAGTAAATACGCTCACCTTTATTATGAGTGGTATTTTGATTCAAACGATCTCCATTCCAGAAAAAGTTCGTTTACCAAATGGTAGAACAAAATGGAAAGAAGTTAATTTGAAGATGTTAATAACAGAGTTTCAAGAAGGGATCAAGTATATATATCAAAATGAAACTTTAAAAAAATTACTTTTAGGATTTATCGTATTTGGACTATTAAACGGTATTTTAAGCGTATCCACTACTTACATATTAAAATACAAATTAGCACCAGCAACGTATGAAAGTTTAGCAATGGTGGGCGGTGTAGTTGGAGGGATTTCATTACTAATTGGAAGTATAGTAGCAACAAGTATAGGTAAGAAATATGCACCAAAATCTATTATTGTTTTTGGTATGGCAGGCTCAGGAGTCTTCTTCGGTATGTGTTACTTTGTAAATCACGTATGGTCTTTTTATGTATGTATCGCTTTTGCGACTTTCTTTTTACCATTTATTAATGTTGCAATAATGGGCTGGATGTATGAAATTGTAGAAGAGTCATTCATGGGACGTGTACAAAGTTTACTTAGTCCATTAACGACAGGATTCCAGCTTTTATCTCTCGGTGCGATAGCAATGTTGTTCCCGAAATGGATTAGTGCAGATACATTGTTTATTATTTTATTTGGTTTATTATTTTTGGTTACGTGTTTATATCAAGCTATTTTACCTAGTGGGAAGAAGCAAATGCAGGGTATATCTGAAGAGATGTAACATATGTAGGTTTTTTATATCTGAATATTCTACCGAATTGTAAGGGGGATAGAGTGATGTTGATGCGAGTTGCTAAATGGTGTGGGATTACTTGTTTACAACTAGTAGCTGCAATCTTATGTATAATCTGCCTAGGTGCGTTACCGCGTTTATTTAAGGGATTGCAAATTGATTTAATCGGTTTTTGGAACACAGTTCTGTTTCTTGGAGAGAAGTTACTTCAACCAGGTGAAATTACTTATGGATTTCGGAACTCAAGAAAGTTATTTCCACAAATATGGATTCATTATGTAGAGACAATGTTTGTATTTATTTCGGCATTTATCCTTTCTTTACTCATTGCGTATGTTATCGTTGTGTGGGTATTGCAGCGCTCTCAATCAAAGCAACGTATATGGAATGGAGTTTTCGTCGCACTTGAAAGTATCCCGGACATTTTATTAATTTTACTATCTCAACTTCTAGTAGTAATTATCTTTCAAAAAACAGGATTTATGCCAGTGAAACATGCGGGATTTGGTGAGGATAGAGCTCGCATGTTACCAATAATATGCCTTGCTATACCTACAACGTTATTATTTATGAAGCTACTATTATTACGTTTTAGAGAAGAATTAGAGAAAGATTATAGCATATTTGCAAAGAGCAAAGGACTGAGTTTAAGACATATTTTGACGCATCATATTTCAAGAAATGTCTTGCTAACAACAGTCTATTATGCAAAAACAAATATTTTATTTATGTTATCAAATTTATATATTATTGAATGGCTATTTAATACGTACGGCATGTTTGTTTTTGTAAAAGAAAATTCTAAATTAGAAATATTTACTGTGAGTTTAGTTATATTATACGTACCGCTTTTTATACTATTTCGTATATTACATACGCTGCTGCAAAATGTTATAAAGGAGCGTGTGTAACATGTGGCAAGTTGTAAAAAGAGATGTTAGATTTTGGATAGGTGTTACTTTTTTGAGTGTATTAATGATTGTTAGTATTGGAAATACGGTGTTTTTTGACGGGAATATTCGTGAAATGACGATGATGTATAACGAAAAGGGAGAATTAGAGGCTGCTCCGTTTTCACCATCTAGTAAATTTTGGTTCGGAACTGATGTGAAAGGACGCGATCTTTTTCAATTAATAATAGAAGGGGCAAAATGGACCGTAGGAGCGAGTATCGTTATCGCAGTTTTACGTGTAGTAATTGGCGGAGCTATTGGTTTATTACTTGGTATGTACAGTAAACGCTCATTTCCAGTTATTTCATCCTTTTTTGATCCCTTTAGTATTGTACCGATGATTATGATTTCCTATTTTATATTAAAGGAAGTTTTAATGTTCGACAGTGGGGAGGCAGCTGCTCCGTTTCATTTGCGAGTTGCTTTTCAAATTTTAGTTCTTACATGTCTTGCAGTACCAACAGTTATGTTGTATGTAGCACAAGAAGTAAAACGTATTAAGAAAGAAGAATTTATGTTGGCGGCAACAGTGCTTGGAGGAAGTAAGTGGCAGAGACTGAAGCGCCATGTATGGCCACATATGTTACCATCTTTTCTTTTATTAGTAGCTCAACAATTTGTAAGCACTTTATTACTTCTTTTACACCTTGGTTTGTTACAATTGTTTTTTGGTGGAACGATACTCTTTGGTGGTATAGATCCAGATAGTGTAACAAAAGAATGGACAGGCTTAATTGGCCAAAATTTCCGACACTTAACTACACACACATGGATTGTACTAATACCAATCGATTTCTATAGTATGACAATATTGTCGGGAAATCTGATTAGTAATAGTATGCAAGATGCAATAAAACTAGGAAACGTAAGAATGCCAAAGAAGAAGGGTAAAGAAGTGAAAGTAGAGATACCATCGCAGCCTACCGTGAACGATTTTTCATTTCATAGAGAGGTATCAAAATAGAGAAAGGTAGCTGAAAATAATAAGTTTTCAGCTACCTTTCTTTTATATTTTAAAGGGGAGGTAAATCAATCTTACCTTCTTCAAATAATTCTTTTAACATATGTTTCGTATAACCAGCAGCTTGACCAAATGTGATTTTTGCTGGCATTGGTGCTTCATTTACATCTACAACTACATCAATAATGCACGGTTTATTTTGTTTTACTGCATTTTCAAAGGCGGGAAGTAAGTCATCTAAATGTTCTACACGGTATCCAATACCACCGCACGCCTCTGCGTATTTTGCGAAATCAGGATTCGTTAAGTCTGTACCAAATTCAATATTACCCATAACCTCTTGTTCGAATTTAATCATAGCAATTTTATTATTGTTTAATACAACAACAACGATTGGTAGTTTATATTTAACAGCTGTTACGAAGTCATTCATTGTCATTCCGAATCCGCCGTCACCACAAACTGCAAATACTTGTTTATCCGGGAAAGCAATTTTTCCAGCAAGGGCACCAGGTAAACCACAACCAAGCGTGGCAAGCCAGCTAGAAATGATAAATTGCTGATTCGTCATACGGAAGTGTCTTGCTGTCCATACTGTTACATTTCCGACATCGACTGATAGAATTGCGTCATCTTCTGCTACTTTCTGCAGAGCGTGCATAACTCGCTGTGGTTTAATTGGAGTGGAAGAGTCTTCTTCTTGATTGTGTAATTTTTCTTCCCACTTTTTCATCATTTCTTGGTGGTGTTCTAAGAAAGTATGGTCTTCAAGTTTTTCTACATTTTCAATTAACCATTTTAATGTTTTATCAGCATCACCAGCTAAGCCGATGTCTGTCGCATAACGTTTCCCGATTTGAGCCGGATCTGTATCAATATGAAGTGTTTTTGCTTTCTCAGGTAAGAAACCAGTGAACGGATAAGAAGTACCAACCATAATTAAAGTATCCGCATGCTTCATTGCCTCATAAGAAGGCTTTGTTCCAATTAATCCTAACCCACCGATGCAAAGAGGGTGTTCATCAGGAATAATCCCTTTAGCAGGTAACGTAAGTACGATTGGAGCACCAATGTGTTCTGCAAATGCAAGTAAAGACTCTCTTGCATGTTTTGCTCCTTTCCCGGCTAAAATAACAGGTTTTTTCGCTTCATTTATTGCGAGTTTCGCTGCATGTAAATCTTTTTCTTGCGGAAATAACTCAGGCAATGTAAAAGAAGTGTTTGTAACACGAGCACCATTTTTTATTTCGAATTTCGGAACATCATCTGGAATTGTTAGAACAGATACACCTTTTTTCGTATACGCCATTCGAATCGCTTGATTCACTACAGCAGGTAGTTGTTCTGCTGACATAATGCGTTGGTTATAAACCGCAACATCATCAAACATTCTTTCTAAGTTTACTTCTTGGAAAAAATTGGTTCCGAGTAAATCAGATTCCACTTGTCCTGAAATTGCTAATACCGGGGCTTTATCGAGTTTCGCATCATATAAACCGTTTAATAAATGAATAGCGCCAGGTCCTGCGATTGCCATACAAACACCTAGTTTTCCTGTTAATTTTGCATAGGCAGCCGCTGCTAATGCGCCAGCTTCTTCATGACGAACTTGAATGAATTTAATTTTATCTTGTTTTTTTCTTAAAGCTTCAATAATAGAGTTGATGGAATCTCCAGGCATTCCGTATATATGTTCTACTCCCCAGTCAATTAATAGATCAACTAATGCTTCACCGGCTGTTTTTCCAAACATAATTGTTCCTCCTTTTAATAGGTAGATACTATTATGTTTTGGAGAAAAAGGAAAAATATACAATTGATAAAATTTTTATCTTTAATGATGACCGGCGAATAGTGTAAATACTGTTATTAGTAAAAATCCACTAATAGACCACGATAGAAACGGAAGGAAAGGTAGCTGTTTTTTTGCTTTCCAAAGCATTTCATGAATTGTGACATATCCAAGTGAACCAATAGCACTTCCCATAATGAGTCCTTGTAAATGAAGAGCTTTTCCTTCCATAAAAATGCCAAAAACTGTACCAGTTCCGAGAATAAGAGAAAGTAATAAAGTTGTTAATAAAAAGGAAATATATTTATGTTTTGTAAAGAGAAAGGGAATAATTAATGCTAATCCTTCTGGAATATGGTGAACGACAATTGCTATTAAAAACGGAATGGCAGAGTCATTATGATTTATAAAAGCTGTACCTAACGCAAATCCACTCGGTATATTATGAATAAATATAGCGAAAGAGAGAAAAAGGAAGGTTTGCCATGCTTGTTGATCCTTTTTATGTATCATTGGATGATGACAATAGTTATCTAATAAGCTCATAACTAAAATACCGATAGCTATACCAAGTATAGGCCCAATTATTTCATAGCTTGAAAATGTTTCAGGAATAATTTCAAGTGATAATAACCCAAGTAAAATGCCGCCACATAATGCGTATAAACGATGCATTTTTTCTTCAATTAGCTGGCGTGTTGCTACTCCAACAGCACCGCCTAATAGTAATCCACCGAATGAAAAAAACGTAACAATCATTGGAATCCATAATCGTTCCATAGTATCACACTCCGATTCTATACCCTTGTTTTTAGCTTACGAGAAGGAAAGTTAGATTAGTCCAAATTATTATGATTAATTATAGAGAAAAAACTGTAAATTCATTATAATTTATATATTGAAATGAAATGGAGAATACAAATGCAAACAAAATGGAGTTTATCTGAATACGAAAATCCAAAACGGTATGATATTGAAAATAAAAGTTTGTCAGATTTTCCGTTTTTACTATCATGGGCAAAAAAACTAAATATACAAAATGAATGGATTCTAGATATTGCCTGTGGTACAGGAAGGGTTACAATTCCATTTATAGAAAATGGATATCAAATGATTGGTGTAGATATACATGAAGGAATGCTTGCTGAAGCAAAGAAAAAAACTACGGATTGTAAGAAGGTAAAATGGTTACAACAAGACTGTTTACAATTAAGAATGAATGAAACAATTCCGTTAGCATTTATGGTAGGACACGGATTCCAGCATTTTCTTACGAATACTCATCAAAATCAGTTATTAACATCTATTCATCATGTGTTAGCTGAGAATGGTATATTCATATTCGATACACGTTTTCCTTCAAAAGAAGAATTAATACAACCATCTACAGAAGAATATTGGACTACTGTTACTGACGAAAAGGGAAGAAAATGTGATCTATATACTGAAATGACATATGATTCAATTCAGCAAATACAGCACTACATAACCACAAGAAGGTTTTATGAGGGTGATACTCTAGTAGAGGAAATAAAAACAACGATAGATCTTCGTTATACGTACCCGCAAGAATTAGAAAGGTTGTTAGAGTTGAACGGGTTCGAGTTGCTACATATATATAATGATTGGGAAGGGAATGAGTTAGGAGAGGATTGTTATTCAATGGTAGTAGTTTGCCGGAAGAAAAAATAGTATTATTTTAATAAATATGAGTGTAAAAAGCCTTTAAGGAGAGAAAAAATGTCTTGGTACTTAGATAATGTTTATGAATTAAATAAAGAAGCGCCGTATACATTCTACCTTCCTAGCTCAGAAGTGTTGGAGAAATTAAAGGTTGGAGATTTGGTAAAGCTAATTTTTGTATCTAAAAATGAGGAAGAAGATGGATTTAATGGTGAAAGAATGTGGGTTGAAATCACTGAAAGAAATGAGAAGAAGTTTGTAGGGGAACTGAGCAATGAACCATATCGCTTAGATTTAAAAATAGGTGATAAAATTTCATTTGGAATTGAAAATATATGTGATACGGAATATAACGATCCAGCTTCAAAAGCTTGGGATTTTTATTTTGATACGAAGGTAATTGTTAGTAATGATGTACTTGAAAAAAGAGAATTTAACTTTATGCTTAAAGAGGATTCAAGAGAAGAAGGTGACTCTGGCTGGTCAATATTAAGTGGCTATGAAAGTGATGACTATGTAAATAATCATAAAAACTTTCAAATTATTTCAATTGGAGTCATATTGAATATGGATGATTCTATTTTAGAATTTATTGGGGAACCATCTTTATGTGCATATGAAAGAAATGATAGAGGTAGATTTTATAAGATTGAAGACTATGATTGGGATACTTATTTAAATGGATAAGGAAAGATACGACATGCTAAAGAAAATACAGTATGTATATTGTTTTTAAGTAGGTGAATTTCAAATGATTTTTTCATTAGGTAAAATAGATATTTTTCTTCCAGATGCAACATCCTCATACTTTTTTATTGTTGAGGACTTAGCAGAGATATTAAAAATTGAAACAAACTACGATGCATTAAAACAGTTTCGAAAAATACTTAGAAACGAGATAGAAAAAGATTTATACAAGCGTATAGATTTTGGTCAAGATTCAAACGAGGTAGTAATTCGTACTACTAATGCTCTTACTATACTTAAGATTGCTGTAATTATTAATGGAGTAATTAATGTTACGATTTCAGAAGAAGAAATGACAGAAGCTGAACAGAAGCTCCTTTCTCACAAACGCCCTAAAAAACAAAAGTGGAAAGTGGGAGACATATTTTGGCTTAATCTTAGTAATGTACATATGGGTTTGGACAGGTATTATGGAAACCTTTTGGTAGTCCTGTTTGTGGACTATTTGATTTAAATACAGAGACCATTCCAAATGTAGAAGAGGTTTCAAATCATTCTTTTATCTCCGTATTAACAGTACTCTCTAGTTCATTAGACAAGGGTGATTGGAAGGTGATTGACAATGCAGATGTAAGGATTGATGTGGAGAAGGTTCCTAGGCAACATCGTGGATTGGATGTTGCTGGTTCAATGAGTTATAGTGACGACACTCTTCTTGAGTTAGCAAATGCTTATTACGGACTTTTTCCGTGGAACGTTTTCTATGAAGAAGATTATTTTGACAACATTTTATTATCACCATTTAAACGCCCTAACATTGCCAAAGTTTTATCGTCAATAGAAAGAGAAGAGTTTAGAAAAGAAAAAAAGTGGAATTAAGAATAAAATGGTAGCCGAAACTACCGTTTTAATTTTTAGTTTAAATAAAAGCATCAATAGTAAGTTTTTTATATTTTTGTAATACGTATGTTTATGTAAATGAAATTGAATGTGAAATGATTAGGATATGTTAGTATATTACTTGTTTTTGCCACTGCCAAATAAGGTAAAAAGTAACTTGAAGATGTGGGAGTATATGAGATTTTTAAAGGGATTCCAAAAGAATCGCTTATTTTATATTGTTTTTAAAAAATGTTGTACTATATCGAGGTATTTATCTGGATGAATTAAACTAATTTCTCCATGTCTATTTTTTTTTATGACTTTTAGCAAACTATCATTAATGGTAGCGTGAAGTAGAGCTGCTGATTTTTTCATTATTGATAATTCTTTCTCACCAACTAATATTAATGTTTTGGCTTTAGTCTTGCATAATGTTGAAGGGATTGGATAGTCTCCATTGTTTTTCGTAATATTAATTAGGGTTTCTTTTGTCATTCGTGAACTATCTTCATAATATGTTTCAAATAATTCTTCTGGTACATTTAATGTTTTTGCCTGTAGTTTTGCATACCATCTGTTTTTAATTAATCCATAGCACATATTATACATTGGTACAGTTAATGTGACTGCTATTTTCATAGGATAAACCAACGCACTTTCGATAACAGCATTCTCTGTAATATCAAATTCTTGAGATATTATTTCAACAACGATTTGAGCGCCGATAGAAAGACCACAAATCGCAAAAACTTTTCCATTACAATTTTCTTTTATATAATTAATAACCTGTTCGGCCGATTTTTTTATACTTACAAAAGTATTATTCCAATCATCGCCATGTCCATCAATAATAGGCGTAACAATATAATACTCTTTTTTCAATGCTTCAATTTGTGGTTTTAATGACCACCATGACAGTCCACCACCATGAAGGAGAATGATAACTGGCATATTTTTGTTACCAAATTCTTTGAATAACATATTTATCCCTCATCTATATATCGAATAGTGAATAAGAAATCTTTTTTTATTACTGAACGAATACATATAATTGCTAATATATTTAGTTTCAACACCATTAAAACCTATCTACCCACGTTGTGTATTTGTTGTGTATAGGAACTGGAACGTGTATTCATTTTATCTAATCGTATTCTATAGGAGTTTCTGTATCAAAAAAAGATCAGTGATTTTCTTTTAATTATATACGATAATTATAATGGGGGAGGAACATCGCCAAAGTTTTATCGTCAATAGAAAGAGAAAAATATAGAAACGAAAAAAAATGGAATTAAAAAGAGAGCTTTTTTGTGATTTTAATATTACTAACTTAACCTATCGAGTAAAACAATTTTTTTGTTTTACTTATAAATAAATGGAGGTACTAATTATGCAGCAAATTAAAAAAATAGGAAATTCATTTTGGTATATGACACCTGTTTCTGACACGGATAGACCTATATTAGGAATGGTCGTTGGAAAAGAAAAAACTTTAATGATTGATGCAGGGAATTCAGAAGCACATGCACAATTATTTTTAGAAATGTTAAAAGAACAGAATGTATCAAGTCCTGATTTTGTGGCACTAACGCATTGGCACTGGGATCATATTTTTGGATTGTCTATACTACAAAATGCATTAACTATTGCACATACTGAAACGAAAAAGGAGATGCAGACATTAGTATCTTATGAATGGACAGATGATGCGTTGAACGCACGAGTAGAAGAAGGTACAGAAATTGAATTTTGTGCGGATTGTATCAAAAAAGAGTTTAGTGAACAACCAAGAAATATTAAAATTATCCCACCGAACTTAACGTTTCAGAATCAACTTGAATTAGATCTTGGTGAAGTGACATGCGTGTTAAAACATGTTGGCGGAGATCATGCACATGACTCTGTTGTTATGTATATGAAAGAAGAAAAGATATTGTTTTTAGGAGACTGTATATATGCTGATATTTTTTCTTCGAAGTGGAATTATACGACGAAACGAACGTTTAAATTAATAGATGAATTAGAGAAATTTGAAGCTGAGACATATATTCTTTCTCATGGGACAGCTATAAATCGGGATGAGTTTTTACAAGAGATGCATTTGCTGAAAACAGTAGGAACTTATACAGAAATACATAAAGGCGATGAAGAGAAGATAAAGGAAGCTTTTAAACGAGATATAGATAGAGAATTAAATGAAGATGAACTAGAAACAATAACGTTTTTTGTAAATGGCTATGAAATGAACAATCTGTAAAATACAAATCTAATCAAATGGCATTAAATTACACAAAAAGAGTATTGAGAGTAAGTGCAATACTCTTTTTGAAATTAAATTTGAAGTGATGAAAAGTCATCAATAATTTCCACTACTTCAATTTTCCCATTAATCAATAGCTCAGGAAGTTCATTTTCAACGTTTCCCTTCCAATACTCTTTAGCTTGTTCAATTTTTTGAGAGAATGGAATACCATCTTCTTTCGGTAAAAGATTACCGTCACCTTCAAAAGAATTTCCAGTCACTTGTAGTTTAACAATCTGCAAAACTTCTCGATTGTAGGAATCAAATAATGCTTTCCATTTCAAAGCATCTTCATAGTTTTTGGCAGCATATAAGCAAGATAATCTGGAAGGGTATTCAGGATATTCTTGTAGCCTAACCATTTCTACAATCGTTTCTCTGACCGCTCTAATTGTTTGATCCATATAACTCATAACCACTTTCGCATTTTCATTTTTTATATATAATCCGCCATTTGTATAATGATTTTTTAAAATTTGCATCGAATCTTCACCATTAGAATTTAATTGCGCTCTTTCAAAAAAGAAGCGATATAGGGTATTTGTTTGATTTTTGTCAAAATGAATGATTTGTCCTACACTCATTTTTTTCCTTGTAACGATGTGATAAGCGTAAAATTCTGTTTCATGCATGGTTCTCCTCCTAGAAGTTATATATTTCAATGTTAAATTTAATAATTCGACATTGAAATATATAAAACCTTTATAAATAAAAGTGAGAGTTCGGGTTGAGAGGAAAGAAAAAATATGAAAACGTTTTAAATTTGTTCACAAAATGTTCACTTACGAAGAGGTTTCCAATATCGATATAATGACAAAGACTCAAAGAGAAGGGATGATGAAAATTGCCAACGACAAGAAAGGAAAACCTCCAATTTGGTATGATGATGTGCCTCGGGATGGTTATAGTTATGACGTTTTACAATATATTATTGAATGGAGCAGGAGGGCCAATTCATATTAAGGAGATCGCATTAGAATTACTAATTGGATTTATGATTGCACTATTAATTGAAATATGTATCGTTGGACCTTGTGCGAAAAAAATTGTATTCGCGTTACCATTTGATAAATCGAAGAAAATAAATATTATACTTGCGATGGCGACAGCAATGGTAATCGGGATGGTTTTCTTTATGTCATTTTACGGAATGGCTATGATGTATTTACATAACGGGCTACATGGTGACTCATTTATTTCTATTTACTTTTCAATTTTTATTAAAAACTTCATGATGGCGTATCCACTACAATTAATCATTATGGGACCGTTAGTACGTTTCTTATTTGCAAAGTTTGTTATGAAGAATAAACCTGTTAATATAGCGTATTTATTATTTATAAAACGTTATATATCGATAAAATTACAAAAACGCATCTCAAATATTTTGAGGTGTGTTTTTTCTTATTCATTCCCAGTTATTTTCATAGTAATGTGACATTTGTCCTTTTGCCTTTGTAGGATTATAGCTTTTAATTAAGTCAGAAATAGAAAATTAGGAGATGATTTTTTGAAGGGCATTGTATTTGCTATTTTTGCTGGTCTATTTATAACACTTCAAGGAACCTTTAATGCGAAACTTAGTTCACATATCGGCATATGGTCAACGAGTATTATAACGCATTTAATTGGGTTTCTTATTGCAACTACTGTATTTTTGGTAAAGAAAGAAGAGAAAGTAACGGATTTAAAGGGTGTGAAAAAAATATATTTAGCAGCCGGTGCATTCGGTGGTTTGATTATTTGTGCAGAAACTATGGCGATATATTCAATGGGAGTTACATTAACAGCCGGAACACTTATGGTTGCTCAATTGTTAACAGCAACCTTTATTGAAATGAAAGGATTATTTCAAATAAAAAAGATACAGATGGAGAGATATCATATTGTGGGAACAATAGTAATGATTATAGGTATTGTTGTATTTAATATGTAAGGAATGAAGGGACTGTAAGTGGAGAATAAATCAAACTTAATTATTCAATATTTGAAAGCTTATAATATGCTTGAAATTTTTTCAGGAATAAGTACTGATTATTTTCAAGTAAATCATTTTGAAAAAGGCAAGCTTATTTGCAATATAGATGATGAAATGGATCGTTTGTATTTCGTTGTTAAAGGTAAAGTAAAAGTTTACACGATTACACCAGAAGGAAAGAAACTAATCCTTCGCTTTATCAATCCATTGGCGGTTGTTGGTGATCTTGAATTAATACAAAAAAGCAAGACGCATAATGTCGTTGAAGCTTGTTCAGATGTTGTAGCTATCTCCATTTCTAATACGGTTATTAGAAACAAGTTATTACATGATCCTATATTTATGAACTTCTTGCTTGAAAACATTGCGAACACGTTAAAAATATCGACCCGTTTTACAGCTCTTAATTTACTTTATCCTGTAGAAGTACGTGTAGCTAGTTATTTACTTTCAATTTCAACAGATAGTAACGGGAATATGTATAAAGAGGATTTGGATGCAACTTCGGTATCAAGTATTGCGGATTTTATAGGAGTAAGTTATAGGCACGTAATTCGGGTGTTACAAAAATTTTATAAAGAAAAATTAATTGAAAAGAAAAATGGAGTTATTGTAATTAAAGATTTTTTTAGAATGAAGGAAGTTGCTAAAGATAATATATATGAGTAAGAAAAGGGAGAGGAAGATTTTGATTGGATTTAGTTTAGCCATATTAGCTGGAATATTAATTAGCTTACAATCTGTTTTTAACACGAAAGTGAATGAAAATGTAGGACAGTGGTTAACAACTACATGTGTTCTTGGAATAGGTCTCATAAGTTCTGTTATATTTTATATCATTACAGAGAAAAGTATTATCATTAATTTTTATACTGCAAATTATTTATTTTATATAAGTGGATTGTTTGGCATTGGACTAATTATTTGTATAATGGGTGCAATAAAGAGTTTAGGTCCAGCGTATACGGTGTTAATTAGCCTTATTACTCAATTAGTCGTTGCATTATGTATCGATACATTCGGATGGTTTGGAATGGAGAGCGTACCATTACAAATAAATAAATTAGTTGGAATTGGTCTATTAATTGTAGGGGTAGGAATTTTTAAAAATCTTTTTTCGAATAAGAAAGCTATTAAAATAAATGAGCGATAAAGAGCGGGGATAAGTGATCCAATTTATGTTGCAAGATTTTATACAGTTTTTGGTTAATCCAGTAACAAACGAAAACCTTAAAACCCACACCAGGATAGGAATGTATAAAAAAATGAATAGAGTCATAGAAAAAGAAAAAGAAAAAGAAAAAGGCAGATCCCCACTCTCACAAGGAATCTGCCTTTTCCTTGCTACCGATAATGATGCGTTATGTTAATTGAGCATGAATGTGGTATACAATAAATTAGAGGTGAAAATTATGAATCGAGAACAAGCCATTCAAATACTTGAAAAATACTCTCCTATGCCCGATGACGAGGATTTAACTGAAGAAATGATAGATGAATACGCAAGTGCAATTACATATTTTGAGGAGAATCCACATCCAAGTTGCATAGAGCCTATTATGATGACCTTTAGTTTAGATGATTGTTATGGTGTATATGACCATGCAACAGGTGTATTATGTGAGTTTAGTAACGATGAGGTAGTACCATACCTAATTAGAGCTATACAAGATAAACATGAAGGTAGAAGGTACTGGGGAACAGAAGTAGCTAAATTCTTTCCGGATATAAGATTAATTAGTTCTTTATTGACTTGTATTGACGATCCAAACGATGAAATTCGAGAATATGTAGCTTATGTATTAAATAAGATTGGTGATAAGTCAGTTTTGCCTGTATTACTTAATAGACTACTAAAGGAACACAATGAAGATGTTTGTGAGGAATTAAAACAAGCTATCTCAAAACTAGAAAGACTTAAATAACTTCCGAGAACGATAATTATGTAAATAAGCTGTCCATATGGGTAGCTTATTGTATATTTTTGCTTAGCGTGTTTTTCTTCAAAAATGCTGGCGATACGCCAACGCCAGCATTTTAAGAAACTTATCGTTCACCAAAACGAAAAAAATTTGAAGTACTTCAAATTTTTAGCTAGATGACTATGTATCGGTCCCCCATAATAAAAAGGCAGGAACATATCAAATGTGTTCCTGTCTTTGATTTAATTAAATTAAATTTAACATCTATGACCTAAATATAAATTTATTGAGGTCTTTTTTTTTTTGTTTTTGTAGTTATGTGAACTAAAGTAGAGGAGTATTAGAAGTGGTTTTAGGAAAGAAGAATATGGCCGGAAATAAAATATTACTAAACATATATAACTAATGAATGCAATGTCTTTTTCAGTTATTATGTTGTAAATCATTTTATGATAAAATCTATTACATAATTAAATAAAGGGGTAATATTCTGTGGGTTATTTCTCAAATAGTTTATTAGTTTTGTTTGTTCTTATCGTATGTAGCTGTATGATTTTTGGTTGATAATATAATGATAGTCTTATATAAAAGAAGTTAACTCTGGTGAGGTAACTTCTTTTTATTTTATGTTGAGAAGGAATTCTATTTTTCTTATTGAAGTTTGTACTAGTTATTTTCACGTCGATCAGAATTTTTTTATAAAGGGTAGTTTTATGAAATATAAACAAGCCAGAGAATAGGGAGTATTACATGGAAAATAGTATACGCTACACAAGTGAACATCCTACAGATTTTAATGGATTATTAGTCTTATACGAATCTTTAGGATGGAATTCTCTTAAATTAACGGTTAACGAATTGGAACAAATGTGTAAACAAAGTTGGTATGCAATTTATGTTTTTAAAGAGCAACAATTAATTGGGATGGGGCGTGTTATATCCGATGGAGTAATAACAGGTGTTATTTGTGGTGTATGTGTATTGCCAGAATATCAGTCCATTGGTATTGGAAAAGAAATAGTAGAACGATTAATCCAGCACTGTGAACAAAACAAGGTTATTCCGCAACTAATGTGTGTAGATAAATTGCAATCTTACTATGAAGCTATAGGGTTTCAGGCATTCTCTATTGGGCTGACAAAACAAATTATAAGATAGCAGTGCTTTAAATTCTCGGTGTAATCGTACATATTTTCAAACTTCATTATAAAGGAGAATTACTGTATGGAGATTGCTAAAGGAGTAGGAATGCTATATCTTGAGTTTCAAGAGTATATTATTCACCCGATTCTTTTATGGGATGATGAAATGGCAGTTTTAATAGATACTGGTTTTCCTGGACAATTTAGAGATATACAAGTAGAGATGGAGAGGATTGGGGTATCATTTGAAAAGCTAAAAGTCGTGATTTTGACGCATCAGGATATAGATCATATAGGTAGCCTTCCTGAATTATTGGAGAACGGTGTAAGCGATATTAAAGTTTATGCGCATGAGCTAGATAAGCCATATATTGAGGGGGATTTACCTTTATTGAAAGATGGAAATGTAGAGAATCCACCAAAAGGAAAAGTAAGTACTACTGTGATTGATGGGCAAGAACTTCCATATTGCGGTGGGATACTAATTCTCCATACTCCAGGGCACACACCGGGTCATATAAGTTTATATTTGAAACAAAGTAAAACGCTTGTCGCTGGGGACTCTATGTATAGTTTGAATGGAAAGTTAGGAGGAGTTCATGCCCCAACTACACTAAATGTAAAGGAAGCACAACAATCTTTAGAGAAGTATTTAAATCTAGATATCGAATCTGTAGTTTGTTACCATGGGGGATTAAGTAAGGAGAATATAAATGTTCAACTTCAAAAATTGTAAAAGTTGAGGATAAATTTTTTTTGTTAAATAGTGCTAAAGTATCATCTGAATACTAGTATATAAATAAATAATAAAAGAGCATGTTTGAAAAAAATTCAAACATGCTCTTTTATTAAAGGAAATCTATTTAATTTTAATGACTTAACCCATTCCAATAAAACGAAACGATTTCTTTTGCTAATTCATCTATATTTGCAAGAATAGGATTGTGATTTTCATCTTTAAAATTCCCGATTGATAATAAAGATACGAATGCATGAGCCGTAAATTTAGCGTTTCCTTTCGGGATTTCTCCAATTTGCATTGCATTATCGAGTGCCTTTTCTAATACTTCATACATGCTATCTTCAGCATTTTTTAATTGTTTCAATTGCTCTGCAGATAACGATAGTTTTGCATCTTTCATAAAGTTCTTCATATCAATATCCATCGTTGCGTGTAAGTATACTGTAGCAAAGTCCAATAATCTTTCTTCTAAATTCTTATTTGTAGAGAGGATTTGATCCATATTTTCTCTTATTCGCACCATCATTTGAATCATAGTAGCGGTAAATAAATCCGCTTTTGTTGAATAGTAATAGTAGACGGTTGCTTTTGTAACACCACATTCTTTCGCGACCTCATCCATCGAAACAACTTGATAATTTTGAGTGAGAAATAACCTAGTTGCAACTTCTAAAATGATTTCTTTTGTAGATTTTGTATTTTTATTTTGACGAGGCCTTCCGAGAGGACGTTGTTTTTGTTCCAACTACATTCGCTCCTGACATTTATTATTGAGATAATTATAACATAATTTTTAATCATTCTTGATTAATTAACTGACCAGTATATATAATTAATATTGGAAGGAAAAAGGAAGGTGGGTTTTTATGAAAAAGCACCCGTTACATATGTTAGGAAAGCTTGTAGCAGGGAAGAATACGCAATGGATAACATTATCGGTATGGATTCTTATTACATTAGTACTTTCATTTACGTTACCACAAGTAAATAGTAAGAAAGAGCCGAATCCGAAAAATTTACCTGAAACAGCTATGTCACAGCAAGCTGAAGCACTTATGAAAAAAGAATTTCCTAATAATGCAGGAAATCCGTTGTTAGTAGTATGGCATAGAGATGGTGGATTACAGTCAAAGGATTATAAACTCATACAAGACGTTTATAAAGAATTAAAGGCCAGTCCTTTAAAAGAACAATCAACATTACCACCATTTGATACAATTCCAGAGCAAGTATTATCAAAAAGCGCATCAAAGGATGGTACATCATTTGTTACACCGGTATTCTTTAATAAATCTGCTGGAACGGATATATTAAAAGGTAATTTAGAAGAGTTACGAAAAATAGTGAATAGTAAAGTGGAAGAAGATCCATTCAAACAAAAGATAAGTGATTCTGGTTTACATGCTCGATTATCTGGACCTGTAGGTATTCAAACAGATGCAGTTAGTTTATTTAGTCAAGCAGATGTGAAATTATTAGTTGCTACCGTATTACTCGTATTAGGTTTATTAATTTTATTGTATCGTTCACCAATTTTAGCAATTTTACCTTTACTTGTTGTGGGATTTGCATACGGTATTATTAGTCCTACACTTGGTTTTTTAGCCGATCACGGATGGATTAAAGTAGATGCCCAGGCGATATCAATCATGACAGTATTATTGTTTGGTGCTGGAACGGACTATTGTTTATTTTTAATTTCGAGATATAGAGAGTACTTGTTAGAAGAAGAAAGTAAATATAAAGCGCTGCAACTTGCGATTAAAGCATCTGGCGGGGCAATTATAATGAGTGCCTTAACTGTTGTACTTGGATTAGGAACATTATTACTTGCTCAGTATGGTGCCTTTCATCGATTTGCAGTACCATTTAGTGTTGCTGTATTCATAATGGGGATTGCTGCTTTAACAATTCTTCCGGCATTTTTATTAATTTTCGGCAGAGTTGCATTCTTCCCGTTTATACCGAGAACAACTTTGATGAATGAAGAGTTTGCAAGAAGGAAAAAGAAAGTAGTAAAAGTCAAAAAATCAAAAGGCCTATTTAGTAAAAAACTTGGAGATATTGTAGTACGAAGACCGTGGACAATTATAATGTTAACCGTATTTGTATTAGGTGGATTAGCTTCATTCGTACCGCGCATTCAATACACTTATGACCTATTAGAATCATTTCCAAAAGATATGCCTTCACGTGAAGGGTTTACGTTGATTAGTGATCATTTTTCGGCTGGTGAACTAGCACCTGTAAAAATTGTTGTTGATACGAAAGGAAAAGAGCTTCCTATTAAACAAGAAATTGAGAAATTTTCTTTTGTAAATACAGTGAAAGAGCCAAAAGAGGGAAAAGACAATAAACAAATACAAATGTATGAAGTTTCTTTAGCGGAAAATCCGTACTCTATTGAAGCGCTAGATCAAATCCCTAAATTGAAAAATAGTGTAGAAAAAGTATTAAAAGATGCGGGGATTAATAATGTTGAAGATCAATTGTGGATTGGTGGAGAAACAGCGTCACTATATGACACAAAACAAATTACGGAACGTGATGAAGCAGTTATTATTCCAGTAATGATCAGTATTATAGCTTTACTATTACTTGTCTACTTACGATCAATTGTAGCGATGATTTATTTAATAGCAACAGTTGTTTTATCATTCTTCTCTGCATTAGGAGCAGGATGGATATTACTTCATTTTGGTATGGGAGCTCCAGCAATACAAGGTGCGATACCGTTATACGCATTCGTATTTTTAGTTGCTTTAGGTGAAGATTATAATATCTTTATGGTTTCAGAAATATGGAAAAATAGAAAGAATCAAAGTCATGTAGAAGCTGTAAAAAATGGCGTAATGCAAACAGGAAGTGTCATTACATCAGCAGGTTTAATTTTAGCAGGGACTTTTGCAGTGTTAGGCACACTTCCAATTCAAGTTCTTGTCCAATTTGGTATTGTAACTGCAATTGGTGTATTACTAGATACATTTATTGTAAGACCATTACTTGTACCAGCAATCACAGTTGTTTTAGGCCGCTTTGCTTTTTGGCCAGGGAAACTTTCTAAAAAGAGAGAAGAAGTACAAAAATTGGATATATAATAGAGAAGAGCCAAGGATATTTTCATTGGCTCTTTTCTATGTAGTTCATTAATTTTTTGAAGTCAAATCATCAGTTACAACGTGATCAGCATCTTCAATGGTTGTTTCGGGCATTCCATATAAGCCGTTCATTGCTTGTTCTTCGATATTAAGATTTGCAGTATTATTATTATTTTGGATAGAGGTAGTGTTTTCGATAACATTTTCTTTTTTATTTACACTTTTGTCATTCATGTTTGAATCCTCCAAACGTCATTTGATTTATCCCGCATTAACGGGCAGTAAGACCTCCACCTCAAAATTCGGCGAAAACAAAGAAGATCAACTGCCCGTAAAAGCCCGATTGGTTCAACTAATAATCAGTGGGGGATGAAGTGCCCCTCCACTGATTAAAGTTTCACTTTATTAATAGTATGTGGATGGATTTCAAGAAATATGTGAATGGATTTTTGCAAATGTTATATAATTAAATAAAAACTTGAGTATAAATTTAAACTATAAGGAGTGAGCAAGTGTGGTGAAAACAAGAAAGTTAGCCTTCTAAAATAAAAATGAAATTTTAGGAGGCTAATGAAATGAAGTTTCATGTAATTGACAGAGCAAATTGGAATAGAGAGCAGTATTTTGAACATTATTTAAAATTAAAGTGTTCGTTTAGTATGACAGCGAATGTTGATATTACGATGATGCTAGAGGAAATACATCAAAAGGAAATTAAATTTTATCCGACTTTTATTTATGTAATTTCTAAAGTGATAAATAAACATACAGAATTTCGAACATGTTTTAATGATGAAGGAGTTTTAGGGTATTGGGAGGAAATGATACCTAGTTATACAATCTTTCATAAAGATGATAAATCTTTTTCAAGTATATGGACGGATTATTCTAGCGATTTTCACATTTTCTATAAAAACTATGAAGAGGATATGAGATGTTATGCTAATGTTCATGGTTTCTTCACGAAAGAAAATATTCCGCCAAATGTTTTTCCGATTTCTGGTATACCTTGGACTAGTTTTACAGGATTTAATTTAAATATTAATAATGATGGTGATTTTTTATTACCAATTATTACTTGTGGGAAATATTTCAATGATGGAAGCAGGGTTATGCTACCTGTTTCATTGCAAGTACATCATGCGGCTTGTGATGGATATCATGCGAGTCAATTTATAGAGGATTTACAGGAGCTAGCTAATACTTGTAACGAATGGCTTAAGTAATATCTAATTATTAATTATATAAAATTGAAAATGAATAAGCGTTAAAATAAAAAGAAGAGAACATACGTATATTACATGTTCTCTTCTTTTTATTCATTCATACTAGGTAATGGTGGAAAATATAGGTTGATTTGTAGTTTAATAGTAAAGAGAGTGATTGGTTTTAATTTTCTTTATTTTATAATTATTTAAGGGTTCAAATGTTTTAATAGGGGGAAGGTAAAGTAAAATTCATACGTATTGAAAAAGATGAAAACCTAATTAATAATATGGCAAAATTGTATTGTAAAGCATTTGAGAAAACAAATTTTACTGAAATGATTGAGAGAATGAAAAGACATATAAAATATGTAGATTTTAAAGGTATAGTAGCAATAAATGATGAAAATGAAGTAGTTGGTTTTACTTATGGTTATCGCTCAATGGGGGGACAGTACTATAATCAATTAATGAGAGAAGCATTACATCTGGAGCAAGTAGATCAGTGGCTGCAAGATTGTTTTGAATTTGTAGAGTTAGCGGTTCACCCACAATATCAAAATGAAGGTCTTGGAATGAAATTACATAATGAATTATTAGAAGGGATTTCAAATAGAACGAGTATTTTAACAACACAAATAAACAATGAAAAAGCGCGTTCTTTATATAAAAGATTGGATTGGGTGGATGTATTAGAGCCATTTCACCCAAGTGAAAGTGATGTTCCATATGTAATAATGGAAAAAATATTAAAGACAAAAGTAAATTAATAACTATATCGTTCACACAAGTAATCGGATTATAACAATGAAGGGGAAAACAAAATGACAATAATTTCTATAGAAAAAGCTACAATTTTAGATGCTGAAAAGTTAACAGAAATAATGAAAAGAACATTTGATGAAGAAGCGAAGCGATGGTTATACGGCCAAGATGATGTAATTGATTATAACATCCAACCACCAGGCTATTCTTCAATTGAAATGATGAAATATTCAATCGAAGAATTGGATTCTTACAAAGTGATAATGGATGAAAAAATAATTGGGGGAATTATAGTTACGATTTCTGGTAAGTCGTACGGTCGAATTGATCGTATTTTTGTAGAGCCTGTTTATCAAGGAAAAGGAATTGGATCATATGTTATTAAATTAATAGAAGAGGAATATCCGAACATAAGGATTTGGGATCTCGAAACATCTAGTAGACAAATTAATAATCATCATTTTTATAAAAAAATGGGCTATGAAATAATGTTTAAATCTGAAGATGAGTATTGCTATGTAAAAAGAAAAAATGTAGATGCAGTTGGAGAGAACCTAATTAAAAATAAAGATATGAAAAATGGTCAATACGAAAACTGTAATTTGGTTAATACAGAATATTATCAAGTAAATTTAAAAAATAGTGCATTTGTTGGTAGTAATATAATGCATATGAATATGAGTAATTGTAATGTAAGTCAATCAAAGTTTAGAAATATAAATTTTAGAAGGTCCTCATATGCAGATTTAAATCTTTCTAGTAGTAAATTTAATTGGGTGACATTAGGTGGAGTGCAATTCCAAAATACAAGTCTTGGAGATGAGAAGGAACCTATTTCATTTGAAAACTGTGATTTGGAAGGTAGTACAATACATAATAGTAACCTGAAAAATATTGAAATAGTAAATTGTGATATAACTGGTATGAAAATAAATGGTATCCCAATAGAAAATTTGCTTGAGTTATATAATAAGGTGAAAATTTAAAGCGTATCGGTTGGTTGTTAGGATAAGATGTTTGGAAAATAAGTGTTATACCGAAATAGCTGTGTAAAAATAACATAAAGAAATACAGGTGAGAAAGGATTTAATGTAGGGTTCTAGAATGAGATAATATATTGGTATTTATATGGAGGGGGACGAATATGGGAATCAATATACGAGCAGTAGAAATACAAGATGCTAGAGCAATTCATCGTATATGTATACAGGATGAGGTTTTACCTTATATGGTTTTCTTACCTAGTATGCGTGTAGACGCTATGGAAAATAGAATTCGAAACTTAGCACCAAATCAATTTGAATATGTTGCAGAGTATGACGGGGAAGTAGTAGGTTTTATTGGCTTAACACAAAGTCCCGGACGAAGATCTCATTCAGGCGATTTATTTATTGGGGTAGACAGTGAATATCATAATAAAGGTATTGGCAAAGCACTTCTTACAAAAATGCTTAATTTAGCTGATAATTGGTTAATGTTAGAGAGAGTAGAACTTGGTGTTTTAGAAACGAATCCGAAAGCGAAAGATCTATATGAAAAATTCGGATTTGTAGTAGAAGGGGTAAAGGTAGGGAATTTGAAGGCTCACGGAAAGTTTATAAATGAAATTATGATGAGTCGTTTTAGACCTGATGGTTTAATTGTACATAATTAATATGTAAAAGCATGACAAATCAATGTCATGCTTTTTTAATTGTTATTTGCGATTCGGTAGTTTCGGTTGTAATAAAAATAATGTTAATCCAATGAAAATAATTGAAATTCCTAGTGCTTGTTGTAAAGTAATGCTTTCACTCAAAATAAAATAGGCTAGAATACAAGTTCCAATTGTTTCTCCTAAAATACTCATCGAGATAACAGTAGCACTCATCCATTTTAATAACCAATTAAAAATTGTTTGCCCTAAAATCGTTGCAACAAACGCTAAGCCAATAAAACACAACCAAGTTTGCGTAGAGTAATGGATGAAAGATTGTTGCTGCATATAAGCAAATATACCGAGAAAGCATGCACTACTTCCATAACTAATTACCGAATATGGTATAAGAGATAAATCTTTACGAATGTGTTGACTAATGAAAAAGTAAGCTGTAATAATTCCGGCCGCCATAAATGCTAAAATATCTCCGTATAAAGCGTCGCCACTAATTTGGAAATCTTGCCAACCAATGACGATACTTCCTGAAATGGCAATGAGGCAACCGATAACCGCTCCTTTCGTAAATCTCTCTTTAAATAAAAAGTAACCACCAATCATTGAAAATAAAGGTTGTAACGTTACGATAACTGTAGAACTTGCTACGGAAGTATATTGTAAGGATTCAAACCATAGTACATAATGTGCAGCTAAAAATAGCCCGGATAGAAATCCGAATCCCCATTGTTTTTTCGATAATGTTTTTAGTTCGTTTCGATTCCTTTTATTAAATAGTAATAACGGTAACAGAATTACTGTAGCAAATAATAATCGATAAAAAGCAATGATTGCCGCAGGAGCATCTGCCAATTTCACAAAAATTGCTGAAGTTGATAAGGCGA
The DNA here is from genome assembly GCF_001884205.1 of Bacillus sp. NH11B. NCBI lineage: Bacteria > Bacillati > Bacillota > Bacilli > Caryophanales > Bacillaceae > Bacillus > Bacillus sp. NH11B. Next base: position 85,137 of record NZ_MAOG01000104.1, read on the forward strand.
ATACACCGAAAAATAAGATGAAATATGAAAGAATAGGTGATTTCAAAGTCTGTCCCTCCGATAGAATGTTTATTATAATAAACTTAATACGATATAATGTACAAAGGTAAGTATATAAGACCCTGAGACGATAGGAAAGGATTAGTTGCCTTTGTTTAGTATGTCAGCACAAAGGCAACGAAACATGCAATATGATGGACGAAAGGAAGTTTTTACTATGATACATGATAGACTCGGACAAACTGTATTAAGTTATCGTAAGAAAAATAATATGACAATACGTGAATTTGCTGATTATGCAGGAATTAGTACTTCACTAATTAGTCAAATTGAACGAGGATATGCGAACCCTTCTTTAAGTGTATTGGAATTAATTGCGAAAGCATTAAATGTACCGCTATTTACACTTTTTATTAATGAGATTGATACAGATTCACTCATTTCTAAGAAAAAAGATCGAAAAAAAGTATATCGGGAAAATAATGATCACATTGTATATGATGTATTAACACCTGATTTTATGAAAGCACGTATTGAAATGTTGATGATGGATTTAAATAAAAAAGCAAACACAACGGAAAGTCACTACTCACATGAAGATAAGGAAGAGATTGCGGTTATCATGAAAGGGGAAGTGTATGTGGAATTAGAAGGAAAAGAATATTTTTTAGAAGAAGGTGATGTTGTGCGTATCCCGCCAAACGTGAAGCATCGATTTTTGAATAAAAGTGATGAATCGAATCACATTTTATTTGTATTAACGCCATCTTTAGGATGAGTATAAAGTGAGTTTTATAATGGGGGATAGAAAATGGAAGGTAAAAGTGTTTTAAAAGGCGGCCTTTCAATTATTTCTCAATGCAAAAAACAAACAAATGATATTTGGCATGCACATTACGGGGGAGCTGCAATTGCTAGTTATTTTTTCATGAAAGATAATAATATTGAAGAAGAGATAGCTCGTAATATGCATTCTCATACAAAAATGATGCTGAACAAGCAAAAATTAGATGAAATCATCGATGGTAAAGAAGAAATTGATTTTCAAAGTGCCGAAAAAATGATAATAAAATCATTGGAAAATACAATTGATGAACTTCATTGGGTGGGGCATAACGTTATTTATGCGGCATTAAGTTTATTAGCTATGAAAGAGCTACAAAAATGGGGCGATAATCAAGCAATAGAAGGGATAACTGACCTTATATTATCATTTCAAAAAACAATTCCCGGTAGATCGTGGATTGGTTTTACGACGAAAGAAGTTAAAAAATTAAGTATATATGACGAGATACAAAGTGAATTAAGAAATCCAAAACAATTATCTAAGTTTATTTTAAATGAACTATCGGAGTTTAAGATTATTTATAGAGCAGAATCACATCATGATTTAATTGGCCATATGCTTACTTTTTCCCACGCAATTAATATAATGTATGATTTAGGATATAAATATATATTTCAAAGAGGAATACGTCCACTTTTAAAACTAGTATACGTACTGCGTGCTAGTAAAAAACTTATGCTGAATACTGAAATAAATCTACATTCTCCTATAGATCATTTACCTTTAATTGAATCTAAACGTGCTCACGTATTACCAACTGAAAATCAATTTTGGCTAAAAGACTATAGTGAATTTGATTGGGATTTTGGACATGTTTTCAAATTCTCATATAGTTATTTTGATCATATAAAGAGAGCTCCGGAATATAAAGATATAACCTTAGAACAATTCCGATTTGTTATTAATACGTAATGAAGTCAATGATCTGTATAAAGGGGCAAAATTTAAAATTTCTTTGTTGATTGTATATTATTTTTATATTTGTAAGGTTTTACATGCGTATTTTACTTTTACTTATTATGTAAGTAGGCTATACTAAAATACATATATTTTGAAATTGGAGCGAATAAAGACGACATGGAATTAGTAAAGTTAGAAAAAGTAATTGAATTGAAAAAAGAAGAATTATTGAATCTAGTCTCAAATTATGGACTTCAACATGAAAAAGTAATAGAGCTCAGCCAAGAAATTGACAAATTAATAAACTGGTTTATGTTTTTAAAATAGAAAGAACTATGACGTGGTTTGAATATGTTATAGTTCTTTGTTATTTAGTAATAGAAATGTACTCGATATACAATCAATAAACAGAATATTCATTATAATAGGAGGGGAATAAATGATTTTACATACGCACATCTCAGGCGAAGGGGAACCAATCGTGCTTTTACATTCTGGTGGAATGACAGGTTTAGTAGAGTTTGAAGAGCAGGTAGAATTTTTTATAGAAAAGCATTTTAAAGTAATTCGTCCTGATTTAAGAGGACATGGCGAATCAGGAGGTACATTAGATAATTATTTTCTTTGCTCTGCTGATGATATAAATGATACGCTAGAACATTTGCGAATTAATAGTTGTCATATAGCGGGTGTTTCACTAGGGGGATTAGCCGCTTTATTATTTGCAAAAAAATATCCAGATAAAGTGAGGACATTAACTTTTTCAGGTATCTTTCCTGTTGAGCGAGATAATTGGGAAGAATCTCAGGAATATGAAGCGAAGTGTCATCAACAGTTGATGGAAAATGAAGAAGTTGTAACTTATATGAATCAAATTCATGTAAAAAGTGATTGGAAAGGATTGCTTGAATCGTGGCAAGTTAAGGATTGGTACCCATTTCATGAAACGGGTGATGTAGCTAATCTTCAAATACCTACACTGTGTATTGTCGGGGGAGATTCAGAAGATGAAGTTACAGCCGCTACAACTTTTAAACAATTAAACAATAATATACATATTGCCGTTATTCCGTTTGCAAATCATTTAGTGCATAATGATCAACCAAAAATATATTCATATATATTGTCTAATTTCTTACAGAATGCGCAAGCCGCTAGTCGAATATGAGGGATTTTGGGTATAATAAAATAGGATTTATTAATTGTATCGGTTAGGAGCGCAGCAAATATGAAAACAGTCGTTGTCATCGGTGGAGGTATTACTGGACTTTCTACTATGTTTTATTTAGAAAAATTAACGAAGGATTATAATATAGATTTGAATTTAATCCTTATTGAGAAAGAAGAGTATTTAGGTGGTAAAATCCACAGTGTGGAAAAAAATGATTTTATTATGGAATCTGGAGCAGATTCTATCGTTGCTCGTAATGAACATGTTTTGCCGCTTGTAAAAGATTTGAGTTTAGAAAATGAAATGGTGTATAACGAAACAGGTATTTCTTACATATACTCTGATAACATATTACATCCAATTCCTGCTGACACTATATTTGGGATTCCTATGAGTGTTGAATCATTATTTAGCAGTACACTAGTCTCAAAAAAAGGGAAAATCGTTGCTTTAAAAGATTTTATTACGAAAAATAAAGAGTTTACAAAGGATACATCACTTGCTGTATTTTTAGAAAGCTTTTTAGGGAAAGAGTTAGTGGAAAGACAAATTGCGCCTGTACTTTCAGGTGTATATTCTGGCAAATTGAATGAGCTTACTATGGCATCTACATTACCGTATTTAGTGGATTATAAAAATAAATATGGAAGTATTATTAAAGGTTTTGAGGAGAATAAAAAACAATTTCAATCAGCAGGAAATAAAAAATTTGTATCATTTAAAAGTGGACTATCTACGATTATTAATCGCTTAGAAGAAGTGCTGACTGAGACTGTCATTAAAAAAGGTGTTGTAACGACTGCTGTAAGTAAAAAAGGTGATCAATATGAGATTTCTTTTGCAAATCATGAGACAATACAAGCTGATTCTGTCGTTTTAGCGGCCCCGCATGATATCGCACAAACTTTATTGCGGTCTAATGAATTAAACGAGAATTTTAATAAATTTAAAAATTCATCGCTTATAAGTATTTACTTAGGTTTTGACATACTAGATGAACAACTACCGGCTGACGGAACAGGTTTTATCGTAACGGAAAACAGTGATTTACATTGTGATGCTTGCACATGGACAAGCAGGAAGTGGAAACATACATCGGGTAAACAAAAGCTATTAGTAAGAATGTTTTATAAGAGCACTAATCCAGTATATGAAACGATCAAAAGTTATAGTGAAGAGGAATTGGTACGAGTAGCTTTATATGATATTGAAAAAAGCCTTGGAATTCAAGGTGAACCAGAAGTAATTGAAGTTACAAATTGGAAAGATTTAATGCCGAAATATCATTTGGAACATAATCAAGCGGTGCAATCATTAAATGAAAAATTAACGGCTCTTTATCCAAATGTATACTTAGCTGGAGCTTCATATTACGGTGTCGGAATTGGTGCTTGTATTGGAAACGGAAAGAATACTGCCAATGAAATAATTGCGACATTGAATGAACAATCAAAATAATAATATTGAATACATATGTAAATAAAATGTCCCTCCAACATAATGGAGGGACATTTTATTTGTAGTTACTTCACATTAATTGAAATCTTTTTATAATTAGCTTTATTATTTTTAATAGTTAATGTTATTTCTCCAGATTCTTTAAAGGAGTACGGTGAGAGTTGATAAAGTTCTTTAATATCATGTTCTTCTTGTAATTTATTTGTAGCTATTATTGTTATATTAGGTTTCCATGTTTCCTGTTTTCCTGAAGGGTAGGCTACTACTATTTCTGGATTACTTAATTGTATTGTTTCCCAAGAGGCAAAATACAGTTCAACTTCTGCATCTTTTTTTAGTAATTCTTCTGAGAAATAACCAAATTCACCAACATTACCGAAAACAGTAAAATTTTGATTTTGCAATTCAATATCTAAATATCTAGGTTGATATGTTGCTGCGTGATAAATTCCGTATGAAAGAGAGAGTGTGGCAGCGGTTAATATACCAACTGAAAACGTCTTAAAGCTATTTCCTTTAAAACTAGTCATCATGAATGAGTTTGGTGTAAATTTTTTTGCGAATAAAAAAATGAGTAAAATGAGCAAGAGGGATAGACCAATGAAAATATACATAAAGTTTAAGTACCTCCGTAGGAAGTATTTACTGTTTTTCTATATTTTAACATGATACGGTATAAATTAGGGTTGGTTTTTAGAGGGTAAATTAATAAATACAACGAAGTTATATATTATTAAGAGGATAAGCATCGCTAGAAATATTTGATTTGTGGGACATTGAGGACTTTCCTAATTATAAATACTTTTTCTGCTATAATAAATGAGTAGAGAGAAAGGAGTGATCCTATGGCATTTCCTATGTTAGAAACAGAACGCTTGCGCTTAGTTGAAATAGAACAATCTTATTGTCAAAAAATATATGAAATATTCTCATTAGATGAGGTAACGTGTTATTACGGTATGAATTCTTTTACTGAGTTTGGACAAGCTTCACGTATGATTGAATCTTTTTCGAAAAATTACTTTGAGAAAAAGGCGATACGTTGGGGGATTGTATTAAAAGAAACAAATACTTTAGTAGGAACAATTGGATTAAATAATTTACAACTTTGGAGTAAACGATCTGAGATTGGATATGATTTACATCCTCGTTATTGGGGGAATGGTTATGCTTCAGAAGCTGCTCGAGAAATTATTACTTATGGATTTCGAGATTTAGGTTTATTTAGAATTGGAGCTATTACATATCCTGAAAATATAACTTCGTGTAATATGTTATCTAAATTAGGTTTTCAAAAGGAAGGACTGTTACGCGGATACATTCATCAAGGAAATAAACAACACGATGCATTAATGTATTCTGTTGTGCGAACAGATGTAGAGGATAATCATTATTAATAAAAAGCCCCTCTTAATAAAATAAGAGGGGCTTGTAAAAATTAACCTAACTTAGGTAATAAACGTTCTCCACTTTTCATGCTACTTTTACATAAAGGGCATTTAGGCTCTTCTTCAAATGAAAAGTTCTTTCTCATCCATCCTAAACAATCCTCTGATTCACATTCCCAAACAGGTGTTTGTTCTGGTGGTACTTCTGCTACATCGTTCTTTCGATTGCGATACATGTAACCACTCCTTTTATGTAAAAATTTTTAGTTATATATTAAAAAGGTTGTTAACCGAGCTGGTAACAACCTTTTTATTGTTTGAATTATAGCTTTACAACGTTTTTAGCTTGAGGTCCACGGTTACCGTCTTCAACTTCGAAGCTAACTTCTTGACCTTCGTCAAGAGATTTGAAGCCGTCGCCAGTGATAGCTGAGAAGTGAACGAATACGTCGCTACCGTCTGCAACTTCGATGAAACCGAAACCTTTTTCGCTGTTAAACCATTTTACTTTACCTGTTAATGTCATGGTAATGCCTCCTAAAATTTAAAAAGATTACAATATGATCGGCCTTATTTGAATGAAAATAAAAGTTCACATATTATCAAAAACCCATAAGGAGTACGAAATGGTCCTGATTGATACTTGATAATATGCAAAGAAAATATATTGTTAAATTGACCTTAATTACTATCTTACAACAAATGGTGTGAAATAGCAAGTGCTGGTAATGCCAGTAAATTATTTGGGTGATAATGGTAAAAAGCACAAAGGCATCTCTTTTATTTATATATTATTCCTAATCTGAATTTATTCCAAACAGAAATCATTTATATTAAAAAGTATGTTTAAGGGAAACGATATATATATTTTAAGAATACAGATGATCACAATAATAAGGAGGATAGAATATTGCTAAATAAAAAATTTAAAATAATTGAAGCAGCAAAAGAAGGGAGAAGAAAAGTTCATCCTGTTTTCGCTGTTATACTTGCTATTATATTCTTGACTTTAGGTGAATTATTTATGTTATTTATGCTGTTTTTACCGAAAACAGAAATAAACTTTATGAAGGCAATTTATAGCAATATTGAGATGATATTAACGTTTGGCGGGGCTATATTTTTTGTGTTTTTATGGATTAAATTTGTAGAGAAAAGGTCATTTTCATCTATTGGTTTTTGGAAAGAGGAATGGATGAGAAAGTATTTGAGGGGTGCATTAATAGGGTTTATTTTCATTTCGATACCAGTAATTTTACTCGTATTAACAGGAAATGTAAAACTACAAATGCAAGAAATTACGATGACAGCTATATTTAGTATTGTAGGGTCTTTAGTTGCATTTTTAATACAAGGGGCAACTGAAGAAATTGTTGTACGAGGTTGGTTATTCCCAGTTCTCTCTGTTAGAAGCCGTATATGGATTGGGATTGTTGTGACTTCTTTTTTATTTGGTTTTCTTCATTTACTTAATCCAGGTATTACAATTCTTTCGATATCGAATATAATATTAGTTGGTGTATTTGCAGTTTTTTACGTATTAAAAGACAGTAGTCTTTGGGGGATATGCGCGTGGCATTCTATTTGGAATTGGGCGCAATATAACATCTATGGTTTTGCAGTTAGTGGTATGACGTTATATTCAACACCACTATTTAAACCTGTAACAAATGGATCAGAAGTGCTCCATGGAGGCTCATTTGGTATTGAAGGTAGTATCATTACAACAATAATGCTTTCAATTGCTTCAATCGTTTTATGGAAACAGTTGTGGGGGCGAAAGTCGAAACAAAGAGATATTAGCTAATGAAAGAGGGAGAAAATATGGGGATTATAGCGTTTGAGGGAGCGAGCGCAGTTGGTAAGAGTACAACATGTCGAGAATTAGAAAGAAATTACGGTGCATTTATTATTCCAGAAGTTAACGATTTATTTGAAAGACCTAGAAATGAACATAGAACATGGTATTTTGAAAAACAAGTGGAGCGCTGGAATATGGCAGTGCAGAAATCACAGCAATATGAAATTGTAATACTTGATGGTGATATTTATCAGCCACTTAGTTATAATTGGTGTTTTCATTTTGATATATTTAATCAGCCATTATCTTTAATAGAAAACTTTTATAAAGAAAAGATGATAAATATGGAAATTGGTTTTCCGGATCAATATTTTTATTTGTACACGAATGATGAAGAACTTCGAAAAAGGAAAGAATCTGATGAGACGAAAAGAAGAAGAAACTTTGAAAAGCATTTACATATATCAAAATCGTTTCAGCGTTATTATGAAAATTTAAATACCATAACGGACGGATACTGTAAATTGATTGAAGCGAAAAGTGTAAAGTCGAATGAATTAGAAATTGTGAAAAGTTTAAATAGTTTAAATGTGTGTGAAGAGAGACGTTTTGATGTTTCGAGGTTAGATGCTATTACGAAGTGGTTAAAAGAGAATCGTGCATAAAAAACAACGAGTACCTTATAAGGTACTCGTTGTTTTTATACATATTGAATATGTGAGTTCGTATTATATATTATTTTTAATATTTGTAAGTTTGCTGTTTCATTTTTCTTAAGAGCATTTGTATATTTAGGAAGAAAGAGTTGAGAAGGATAAACTGTTCGTTCATCACAAACATCGATACTATAAACAGAATTATTCATGGTGAGAGAATGAATACATTTTAAGGGTGTAGATAGTTTCATCAAAGTTTGAAGATGCTAAACCATCATACAATAAACTCATATTTATGCAGCTACTATAAATATTAGGCTAGCATATATTTTTATAAATTTAAAACGAAATACTTAGAGTGGAGTTAGCATTTGAAAAAGACTGTGCTTTTTAACGGAATAATCTTTCAATTTATAAAGAAAAGAAATACAATATAAGGAAATGCATATATGATTCAGGGAATAGAAAATATGTAATAAATGAAAATGAGACTTGAAATTGAATTGAGACAAAAAGTAGGTAGAGATTAACTACCAGCAAAAGCTCAGTCGATTCAACAAATAATCAATGTTTCGAGTTATTATTTGTGAAAGGAGAATAAATGTAAGCATGAAAAAGATTATTATTTCAGATCTTGATGGGACTTTATTAAGAAGTGATAAAACAATTTCAGAGAAATCTATTAATATTTTGAGGGAATGTAAAAATAATGGAGACGAATTGATTTTTGCTACTGCAAGGCCTCCAAGGGCTATAAAACAGTATATTCCCAACGTGTTAAAAAGTGAGATTATCATTTGTTATAACGGAGCTTTAGTTCTTAAAGGTAATGATATTTTAGAAATCATAGAAATAGCAAAAAAGTATAATCTTCATCAGATTTGTCTTGAAATAAATGATAAGCTGTACTCAAATTTTGATGTTACTGATTATTTTGGTGATGTACCGTGTGAAGTCATGGATATAAGAAAGTTAAACTTTGAAAAAGCTTCTAAATTAATCGTTTGTACTAATGGCTCAATAAATAAGGAGTTCACTAAGGAATTGCCTGATGAGTGTAAAGCAGTCATTACAGATAACGGAACATTGTGTCAAATTATGCATACGGATGTTTCAAAATGGAATAGCATTCAGCATGTTCTACAGCACTTAAATCGAGACGTATCAGAAGTAATTGCATTTGGAGATGACTACAATGATATGGAAATGATAGAGAAGTGTGGGATTGGCGTAGCGATGAGCAATGCTGTTGAAGAATTAAAATCTGTCGCTAAATTTATTGCCAAAAGTAATGATGAGGATGGAGTTGCTACATTTCTGGAAAGTAATAGTTATAGTTATGTTAATTAGTATGGAAAAATGAATCGCAGCAAGCTGCGAAAAAAGAGATGCTACATTTGTTTTTGATAGATAGAAATTATGAAAAGGACTATGTGGGAGGAAATAGGCGAGATGAAAACACTATTTAAAGTATTAGGGATTATCGCGGGGATGGTAGTAATCGGGGTAGGTGTAACATATGGTATGCTGTATTATCTGAATAATAGTAAACCAGCTGCGAAAAAGGCATCACCAGCCGCTCCGGCAGTAGAAGTGCTAGCTGATAGTAATGTAAAAGCTGAAGATGCAAAGCTTTTGGAAAATGGCAATCATTCATTACCGAATAGCGGTTTTAATAAAAATTTTAAGTGGACAGATGAGAACATACAGACAGCATTACATGAAATGGCACATCAAAAAACAAAAGCTGATCAAAAATGGGGCTATATTTTTATTACACAAGAACGTATTGAAAGTTTACTTGAAATTATAAATAGTAATGATGTTGCACAAAAAAGTACATATGTGGATATTTTAGAACGATGGAAACAAGGAAAATATGAAAAGGTTGATGTGGACCACAACAAGATTTGGAAATTACAAAGTGGGAATTTAGGAGAAGGGAAAGGAGTAATGTCAGAAAAGGAACAAAAAGAATTAATTAATCAAGTTTTTATACAAAAAGGTACATATTCAGGTAGTAAATTAATTGCAGGTGAGGTACAAGCTAATAAATAATATACATATTGATTTTGAAACACCTTTGTTGGTATAAATGCAAAGGTGTTTTTTATTGACACAAGAAATAAATGGGAATATGATTCATATATGAAATAAATTAGAGGGGCTTAAATATACATATGAATAACAGAGAGCTTTACGGAAATATTCGTGATGTTTATCATTTACTCCAAAGAAATTTAGATAAAGCAATTGAACAATATGATATAAGCTATGTTCAATTCGGAGTAATTCAAGTACTCGCAAAATCTGGGAAAGTATCCATGTCAAAATTAATTGAAAACATGGGATGTGTTCCAAGTAATATGACAACAATGATTCAACGGATGAAGCGTGATGGTTACGTTATGACAGAGAAGAACCCCAATGACCAACGTGAAACGCTCGTTTATTTAACTAAAAAAGGTGAAGAAGCAAAAAAGCAAGTAGATGTGCAATATAGTGATTTTTTAAAAGAGAACTGTGGTTGTTTTACGAAAGAAGAAGAAGAGCATTTAGACGCTTTATTATTAAAGTGGAAGAGGCATTTGAGTTAAATATAATAAAAATGTAACGCTTTGTTACATTTTTATTTATATAAATACTTCATATATGAAGTAAAAACTAGTGCAATAAAAAAAGAAGGGGGATAATTATAAAGAGTTATTTCATATATGAAATAAAAGGGGAGTTTTATATGGAGGTAAAGTCGATGATACGTATTTTGGCAATTGTAGCTTTTTTTGTTGGGCTAGATTCATTACTTGTGGCCCCTTTATTACCAGCTATTACAGAAACAATCAGTATGCCTGATGGGAGTGGAGGACTTTTAATTACTATTTATGCACTTTGTTATGGAATAACTGCACCTTTATTCGGACCAATGTCTGATAGAGTTGGAAGGAAACGTATGATCATAATGGGGTTTGTTATTTTCTCCATTTCTACATTTTGTACCGGAATAGCTAGGAATTTTGAAATGCTTTTATTATTTCGTGGTCTAACAGGTTTATCCGGTGCAATGATCATGCCAAGTATATTTGCATTAGTAGGAGATAAAGTTACATATGAGTCAAGGGGAAAAGCAATGGGAACGATTATGGGAGCAATGGTAGGTTCGACAGTCATCGGAGTACCTATAGGAGCATTTTTATCTGAAGTAGGAAATTGGCAGTGGACATTTTATAGTATAGGACTATTAACTTTATTTATTACATTACTAGTTAATCAGCTATTAGAAAATGAAAAACCGAGAGATGAGGTGCGTGTTTCTATAACGAAGACGTTGATTGCATCGTTAAAAATGGTTTTAGTAAATGTATCAGTTTTATTTGCATTATTAGCAACTTTCCTATGGACAATTGGATTACACGGAATGTTTTCATACATAGGTGTTTATTATGGAAATAACTTTGGACTTTCTGTTGGCGAGATAGGTATTGTCATCTTTCTGGCGGGAATTGGTAGTGTGGCTGGAAATATTTTTGGTGGAAAGTTAGCTGATAAAGTAGGAAAGAGGAATGTTGTTTCCATTGCCAGTATTGTAGCCTCAATTAGTGTAATGATATTCTCGCTTTCTATAGAAAATCTAGCAATTGCAATTACTGTACATATAATTTGGAGTTTATTTATTGGATTTGGCCAAGCATCATTAACGGCTTTAATTTCAGAATTAAAACCAGCTGTGCGAGGGACTGTGATGGCATTAAATAGTTCTGCCATGTATATTGGGATGACTATTGCTTCTGGAGCAGCTTCACTTGCAGTAAGTAATGGATTGCCGTTTTCTTCTTTAGGAATTATGTGTGCAATTGCTAGTTTACTAGTTCTTCCAATCGTATATGCTTTAGTTAAAGAAAAGAAAACGTCTAATAAAAAGAAAATGACTATATAAGTTAAATACTATCTCTATTATATTTTTGTCTTTTTTAATAGTGTAAGAAACGATTGTAAAACGGGTGATATCCATCTAGATTTATGATAGATTACATGGCTTTGAATGACTGTTGGAGTTTCGATGGGCTGAAAACAGAGTTGCTCTTTTTGACAACTTTCCTGTACAACGATGTAAGGGAGAATGGAAATTCCTAACTCACACATCACAGATTGTTTAATGACTTCAACATTGGAAGTTTCGAATGTTTTAGCGGGAATATTCCCACTTTGACGTAAAAAACGATCTACCATTGGTCTATAGCCGCAGCTTTGTTCAGTAAATATAAATTGAGTATTTTGTAATAAAAAGAGTGGATCAGTGTTTGAAGGGAAATGAGCAGGGAAAATCCATCCAAATGTTTCATTACATAAATTACACGTAATAAAATCATTATGCTCTATACTTTCTCCAATTATGAAGATAACATCGGTTTCTCCTTCATGTAGTTTTTTCAATGCTTGCTCATTGGTATTTGTCTCAAGTACGATATTTACTTTCGGATTTTCCTGTTTGTAAGTACGTAATAATTGTGGTAACCGATACACTGCCAATGATTCATTAGATGTAATAGTCAATGTTCCTTCTAAATGGTCACTGTTTTGAGGGATTTCTTGCGCTTTATCATAAATAGTAAGTAATTCTAATGCGTACGGATGAAATTGATGACCTGCTTTTGTAAGAAGTATTTTTTTTCCTAATCGATCGAATAGAGGAATGTTTAAATCGCTCTCTAATGATTTAATATGAGCTGTCACAGTAGATTGCGCATAACCTAATGCATGAGCAGCTTTAGAAAAGTTGCCATATTTAACAATGGCACAAAATGTTTTAACATGTCTCATTTCCATAAGTGATACCCCTTTTATTATCATGATTTGTGAATGATTATATCATGTATTTCAATTTTTCAAATCATTAAATTTCTTTTAAAATTAAGTTGTGGAGAAATTTATTCAAGTGAAATTGGAGGAGAAAAAATGAGTGAAAAGAGCTACCATGTAGCTGTAGTTGGGGCTACAGGTGCAGTAGGACAAAAAATTATTGCATTGTTAGATAGAGAAACGAAATTTAATATAGAAGAAATTACATTACTCTCGTCAAAACGATCTGCTGGTAAGGCAGGAAAATTTAAAGGAAGGAGATTAAAATACAAGAGGCAAAATCAACTAGTTTTGAAGGTGTAGACATTGCATTTTTTAGTGCTGGAGGAGAAGTTTCTAGACAATATGTAAATCATGCAGTTTCTAGTGGTGCAATCGTAATTGACAACACAAGTGAATACAGAATGGCACACGATGTACCACTCGTCGTTCCAGAAGTAAATGCGCATACTTTAAGGAAACATAAAGGGATCATTGCAGTTCCGAATTGCTCAGCACTACAGATGGTAACAGCACTTCAGCCAATTCGAAAATCATTTGGTTTAGAACGAATTATTGTTTCAACGTATCAAGCCGTATCAGGTTCAGGAATTCATGCGATTCATGAATTAAAAGAACAGGCTAAGTCAATGCTTACAGGTGAAGAAGTGAAGAGTACTATATTACCAGCGAAAAAAGATAAAAAACATTATCCAATTGCATTTAATGTATTGCCGCAAGTGGATATATTTACAGACAACGATTTCACATTCGAAGAAGTAAAGATGATTCAAGAGACGAAGAAAATTTTAGAAGATCCAAATCTGAAAATGGCAGCTACTTGCGTTAGAGTTCCAGTTGTATCGGGGCATTCTGAATCGGTTTATATTGAACTTGAAAAAGAAGCTACCGTTGCAGAAATTAAAGAAGTACTACTGAATGCACCAGGTGTTATTTTACAAGATAATCCTAGTGAACAAATTTATCCAACGCCACTATATGCAGAGGGTAAAAGAGATACATTTGTAGGTAGAATACGCAAAGATCCGGATATGCCAAAAGGATTCCATCTTTGGATTGTTTCTGATAATTTATTAAAAGGTGCGGCTTGGAACTCAGTTCAAATTGCAGAGACATTGGTGGAAAAGGGGATTATTTAGTATAAATTTATATAAACATTGAAAATAGGAGAATATATGGGAAACCGTTAATTATAATGGTTTCCCATTTTTTACTTAATGAGTATTCTCCTATCTTCAATTTGAATTTAATTTAATCTAAGTTAGTTTTTATAGTGTTTTTATAGATATCAATTTTATTTGCAGAGAATTTTAAAAATCTAGGCTCTCCATTAATTGTGAGATAAATATTAATTGAGATTGGCATCTCAACCTTTTTTACTACATCTTCTATAGCAATATACTCATTTTCTTTTTTGTTATAAAAAACAACGGAACTAATTAAGACCGCGTTATTTTCAATATCAATACTACACATCATAGGGAATTTCTCATCATTATGTATTATTAATTCGCCCAGTACTATTGAACCGTTTAATTCTTCTGTGAAATTTATAGTTTCAACTGGTTTTACCCACGTTTCATCGCACTCTTCGTATTCCTCTTCATCTATTGCCCATTCCCATATTGGGTTTTGTTTTAAGTCTTCAATGGTTAATTCGTCAACGGGTTTGCTTTTACTCATAAGTACTTTCCTCTCTTAACATAATAAATGGATGATTAAAAAATATTCTTTCATTAACTGAACAATATGGCCATTTGCATCCGTTTGAAATACAAGTTTTCGCATTTTCATAATCAGTTGAACGCCAATAAACAGGTTCAATGTAGAGTTTATTCCATTTGATATTATTTTAACTAGTTCCGAAATACTGTACTCATCCTAATAATTTTCCGACCGTTTGTTCTTATAGTAATTTTAACAATGTTTTGAGTAGGTATCAAATAGTTATTAACTGACCTGATTGAAAAGAAAAAAGGATTGTTAATGTAAGTGGAAAAGAGCGGAAAACATCAAGAATGAACAAAAGGATTTCGGTATGATATGGATATATACAATGTGAGGGGGAATTTAAGGTGTATCAAATAAAGGGGTATTTTTCGTCACTAAAAGGAAATTATTATGAAATTGGTAAGCGACAAGGAGAATTCGTAAAGAAACATCCGTATCTCATTCCACAATTTATACAGCAAGAAAATTTTATATCAGATAACCACTGGACAGAATCTAGAAATGTATTAAATCAATATTGTTCAGGAATTAATGAAGAAATTGAAGGGTTTTGCGAAGTGTTAAAAATTCCGTCTAGAAATATGATGTATTATTATCAAACGCTATTAAAGGCAGGTTGTAGTCATTGTGCAGTATTACCACAAAAGACGGATTCAGAGCATACGTATGTATTAAGAAATTATGATTTATCACCAAAAATAGATGATATGCGTTTTTGCTCGACGCATGTTGAAGGTGCGTATACACATAGTGGCTTTTCTACTCAATATTTTGGCCGAACAGAAGGAGTTAACGAGCATGGATTATCTGTTACATTTTCAGCATGTGGGCAACCAGTAGGGAATATTGAAGGTTTAAGAAAGCCAATGGTAAGTGGTTTACAATGTTTTGCGGTAATTCGAGTATTATTGGAGAAATGCAAAAATGTACAGGAGGCTAAGTCACTAATAGACGAAATGCCAATTGCAAGTAATATTAATATTATTGTAGCTGATCCTTTAAATGCAGCACATATTGAAATATTTGACGGGCATAAATCCATAACAACAATTGAAGATAATAATCATGCTTTTATTGTATCTACGAATCATGCGGTTAGTTCATCCATTAAAAAGTTAAATAATAGAAGGCTAGAACAGTCTACTAAGAGATATCAAATATTACAAGACTATTTAAATCAAGGTGAACAAATTAGCAAAGATTCTTTAAAAAGTTTGGTAGAATGTGAATATCCAAAAGGGCTAACAGTACATAATTATGAAGAGTGGTTCGGGACTTTGCATTCTGTAATATTTGATTTAAAGGATCGTACATTGAATATTTGCTTCGGGTCGCCACTTTTGAACGAGTGGTACTCATTGAAAGTTGGAGAGAGCCTTCCGTTTTCTGAGGTGAATGTGAACTTTAAAAATAGTAAATATACTGATTTTTGGAGAGAAGACAAAAATGAATGGATTCCTAAAGATTAAAAAGGAATAAAATGGTAAAATCAAGGGGTGGAAATAGATAGGAGGGATTGACTTTGCTACAAGTTATGTTAGCAATTGTTTTTATCTTTTTTTTAGTCGTTTCGATGTATATAACTTATCAAAAAAGAAAAAAAGCAGGGATAAAAGGATTAAAAAGTTCATTAACTTCTATTTGTTGCTTTTTAATTGCAATCTTAAATTTGTTTGCATATTGGCTTCATTTTGGCGGTATTTTTACTTGGCTAGTCTCAATAGTATTGTTGCTAGTGGGGGCGTATTTTACAAAATATATTCCAATCTCAAAAAAGGTGCACTAAAATTATATGAGTTTATATGTAATGTTTTATTTCAATGAGCTATAGATGCCTTTAAATCAATACTTTTGAGCATTTCGATATGTGTTTGCAAACATTTTGTAAATACATATCAAAATATACTCTTCGCGAATGTTTTCGCTGCATCTTCTTGCATATTGGGTAAGACATGAGGATATACTCTTAAAGTTAAAGAGATATCAAATGCCGATGACAGAATTCATGAAGTTTGTAAAGTGCGAGAACGAAGGTGTTTTTGACATCAAGCAGATGTACAGCGCGGAAAAAGCTTTCAAGAAAATGGAGAACCACCGAAATCTACATTTTGCTTACATGGGTATGCGAGTAAATGTAGCTGGCAAGTGGGGTACGATTGTTGGAAAATGGAAGACTAATTTTTTCGTTTTGTTCGATGGGGAAATAGAAGCGTACAACTGCCACCCTTATTGGGAAATTGCTTACTTCGATGAAGAGGGCAATGTGGTCCATAGCTGTCAAAAGGGAGAGTATGCGATATAAGTAAAAAAGGACGAGCAGTCGTACCTACTGTCCTTTATAGGAGAAAAATTATTCTGGACTAGAACTACGAATAACCAGAAAACGTGCTTTTAACCAGTGTTGTCAAAGATGTAATAATCTATGCAACAAAAAAGCTTAGTCGGAATTCAAAACACCAAAATGGTTTGCATTGGTAAACAGGCTCAAAAGTAGTATATGCAAAATGAAAAATTCCATACAAAAAGCAGACAACAATTTTGATTGTCTGCCAGTGAGTCGAATGAGTTAGCTAATTGTGATAAATTGCTTTCCCATTACAAGAAGAGTGAAGCTGCTAGTTCAAACAGCTTGTAGGTAGTCTTTTCGATATTTAAAAAAATATACAGAGAAAGCAGATAAGTGACGTATCTACCTGCTTCTGCTGTAAAAAAAGAAAGAAGTATTAGCCGTGGGTACGGCGGCTTGAGAATAGTATGTATTGGTTTTGAAAAAATATTCAAGGAGTGAAGGGAAATGGGATGGGTACGAAGCTATTCACTCGAACAGCTTCGTACCCGTCACAGTCGTTATCCTATTGTGACGGGTATCTGACTTATATTATTGAGGGAACGGGACGGAAGGATGCCACGGTATTGTTGCAGGAATCCAGACGGACCTGCGCGCTTACCCCAGCATTCGTGAGTTGCGTCACGGCATTCAAGATAGCAGATCTTCTGCCAGACTCGACGGCTACGTTATAGTTCACGACTAGGGGACGAACTGGGTCCTGATGGGGAAAGCGATTGAGAATTGCTTGATGATAGGTTGTTCTTAACGTGACGTTCGCTGTCAACGTGAATCCTTCTATAGTAATGCCAGTCAGCGTTGTCCCGTTAAATGAGGTGAGTTTGACTGTAAGCATGTAACGGTTTTGCATATTTATTTTTCCTTTATTATTAGACTCAATTTATTTTATGCTTGTCTAACAATTTAGTGTAGACACTTGCATCATAATAAGTTGAAAGATATATAAGATTATATTTTGATAAGGCGTGGGGATTAAAAGAAGGCAGTTGAACAAAAACGCTATTTGAATAAAAGCTAGTGGACTAGTTTTTAACACTCACTGAAATTAATACTCATAATATACTTTGTAATAACTTATATGGAAGGGAGTTGAATACTAATGTTTTATTCATATTTTGATACTCGAGATAGAATGCGTCCGTATGGTACGGCGGGTATTACGTATAGCGGAGCACAAAGTACAATTCAAGCTGTTCAACAAGCGTTACAAGCACAGCAGCAAATGCAACAAATACAGCAAGGCATACAACCGTACTATTCATCTATGGAGTATTATTATCCAATGCATCATATTACACCATACGGAATTTCTGTTTCAACAATTCCATATGGAACTGTATACAATTTATAAAAATATGCGGGGGAATAAATTTGAGTATTTATATAAGGGCGCAAGTACAGAGTGCCCTTATAAGAAATGATTCGTATCTGATGAATTAATATTCAATTAAATGTGTAATTAAGATTAATATAAAAATTTTATTTTTTATGTATTTGAAACACGAAAAGAGCACTTAATAAAGTGCTCTCATGACGAGATCATTCACTCAAAAGAAAGGAATACACCATATCATACGAAAATATTTTGAAATGCTCTTGGATAAATTAATTATTATTTGTAAAAAAAGCAGCTAGCAAAAGCTAACTGCTCGGATATGATTGGAATTAATGGAAGAACAGAGAAATATGATTAGTGTCTCTCTGTTCTTTATATTATTCGCAAATAAATCCAGTTGCTATACCAGTTGGAGCAACACCTACTGGGACCGTATCAATAACCGTATTTGTAGCAGTATTGATGACAGAAACAGTATTACTAGCTTGGTTTGTAACATAGGCGCGAGTGCCATCTGGTATGATAGTCACTTGGTCTGGTGATAGTGCAACCGGAATGGTATCGATGACGGTGTTTGTCAACGTACTTATTACAGATACATTATTACTTACTTTATTTACAACGTAAATACGAGCTCCGTCCGGTGTAATAGCTATACCAACAGGTTCGGTACCTACGCTAATGGTATCAATAACGGAATTGGTAGCGGTGTTAATAACAGAAACAGTATTGCTGTTTTGATTTGTGACATAAGCACGAGTCCCGTCTAGTGTGAAGACGATTATCCTTGGACGAATGCCGACAGGAATGGTAGCACTAACTGTATTGAGAGCAGTATTAATAACAGAAATTGTGTTACTTAATTCATTTGCAACATATGCAAAGGCCCCATTCGGAGAAACAGTGATCCCTTGTGGAGCGTTACCGACAGAAATAGTATCAACAACTGTATTTGTAGCAGCATTAATAACAGAAACAGTATTATTACCATGATTTCCAACATAAACAGTTGTGTTATTTGGCGAAACAGCTACACCGATTGGATTACTTCCAACAGGAATGGTAGCGATGACTGTATTTGTAGCAGTATCAATAACGGAAACGGTATTAGAGAAAATATTAGTAACATAAGCACGAGTCCCATTTGGCGAAACTGTTACTTCAAGAGGTGCATTATCTACAGTAATTGTAGCGACAACTGTATTTGTTCCGGTGTTAATTACAGATACTGTATCATCTGAAGGGTCATCAATGGCTCCTGCGTTGGTAGCATAAACAAGGAAATTACATCCAGGTCCCGTCGGCCCCGTCGGCCCAGTAGGTCCCGTCGGTCCAGTT